>DBTW01000068.1:9484-18055 GCA_002307245.1 Spirochaetaceae bacterium UBA1306
CAGGACCATTTTTAGCTTGCCATTCCCCGGGTAGGAACGGTCGTGCTGTTTTTACCTCAACTTTCTTACCTTTCTTTTTACATCCCACATTTATACATCAACTATTTTACATATCCCTAATAGAGCATAGCTCATGCCAAAAGATGGTGAAAATTCCAATATTCCGCCTTGGATAGAAAAATCTTCTTATACTCAAGCAAAAAAAAGGGCTTGTAGACGTTTGTCTACAAGCCCTTTTATCTCCCTAGGGAGCATTAATGAGAAGAACCCCTGTGCCGAATTTCCATTATATTATGAGTAAAACAAAAAGGAATGAATGTAATTACTTTTTATACAATGAATATACAGGATTGTGCCAAAGCAACATGTCTGTGAGTGTTTTCACACCCCCTACTAATCCTCATCAAGCTCAGATTCGAGGTCTCGCGCACTCTTTAGCCGTTTATTTAGGGCCGTACGAGAGATACCAAGGAGATCGGCGGCAATGCCTTGGTTCCCTTTTGCGCGACGCATGGCTTCCCCAATGAGCTCCTCTTGGACATTTTTGAGAGTCGGTAGCCTCTCCCAGGAGGCAAAACGGCTCAGTTCGGATCCTGCGGCAAGCTTGTCGGCGGAGGGCTTAACGCTCCCACCCCGGAGTATTTTTCGCCTGAAGCTCTCGAGGCCGAGGACTCCGCCCTTCAAGCCGCTCATCGCGTCGAAGACCATGGACTCGAGCTCGCGGATATTGCCCGGGAAATCGTAGGATTGGAGGAGCAGAACGAGCTCGTCGGGGATGGCCGGAACGCCTCGGCCCAGCTTCTCGGCCGCTTGGCGGGCGAAGTGCGCCAGGAGGATGGGAAGGTCGCCCAGGCGCTCTCGGAGGGGTGGCAGTTGCACGAGGTGGGTCTGGAGGCGGTAGAAGAGGTCGAGGCGAAAGCTGCCGGCGCTCGAGGCCGCCCGAAGATCGCGATTGGTCGCGGTGACTATGGCCGCGCTCGAGGCCTTGGGCAGGTCTGCGCCGAGGGGATAATAACGCCGGTCCTCGATGAGGCGGAGCAGCTTTACCTGCGAGAGCTGGGAGAGCTCGCCGATCTCGTCGAGGAAGAGGGTTCCCCCCTCGGCGCGCTCGATAAGGCCGCCCCGATCGGAATCGGCCCCGGTAAAGGCGCCCCGTCGGTGCCCGAAGAGACTGTCGGAGAACATCGTATCGTCCAGACCGGCGATATTGAGGCTCACCAGCGGGCCAGTGCGGCCCGAAAGGCGATGCACGGCCTGGGCCATGAGCTCCTTGCCCGTGCCCGACTCGCCGATGATCAGGATCGGCTTGGGCGAGGCGGCGATCGTCTCGACGTAACGGAGCACGCTCAACATGCGCTCATCGGCGGTGACCATCGCCTCGAAGGCCGGGGACTCGGGCCGCTTCGCCGCGAGGAGGGTGTCCTTGAGGGCGGAGTAATCGCGCTGGAGCTCGCGGATGGACAGGGCGTGCCGGATGCTGGACGCGAGGCGGCCCGTCTCGGCCGTCTTGGGCACGTAGTCGAAGGCCCCGTGGCGCATGCAGTCGATGGCGCTGTCGAGGTCGTTTACGGCGGTGGCGACGATGACCGGGATCTCCGGATGCCGCTCCCGTGTCTCCTCGAGCACGGTCTGGCCGGGCATGCCCGGCATGAGGAGGTCGAGGACCATGGCGGCGACGTCGTTGCCGTCGATGATCCCGGCGACATCGCGCGGGTCGCCGCAGAGGATGATGTCGCGGAAGCCCTCGAAGCGCAGGGTCCGGTCCATGCGCTTGAGGACGTCGGGGTCGTCGTCGACCACCAGGATGCTCGCCTTACGATCTTCGCCCATCGCCTTCCCTCTCGCCTTCGGTCATCGCGGGCAGGACGACTCGTACCCTCGTGCCCCGGCCCTGCCTCGAGTCTATCGCGATTTCGCCTCCCGCGTCCCGCACGATCCCATGCGCCACCGACAGGCCAAGCCCCGTCCCGCCCGAGTCGCGCTTGGTCGTGAAGAAGGGCTCGAAGACCTTGTCGAGAAGGGCGGGATGGATGCCGACCCCCTCGTCCTCGCACTCGAGCACCAAGAGGCTTCGCTCGGGATCGAAACTCGTCCGGAGCGATACCCCCGCGTCCCGAGAGGACAGGGACTGGAGCGCGTTCTCGAGGATGCTGACGGCCACCTGCGTGAGCTTCTGGAAGTTGGCGGTAGCGGGGGGCAGGCCGGCGGGCGCGTCGAGGACGAAGCGACGCGTCGATCGGCCGACCAGGGGCTGGAGCAGGCGGGCCGCGTAGGCGGCCACGGCGGAGAGGTCGACCTGCTCGGGCGGCGAGCTCGAGCTGTCGCGGGCGTAGTCCTTCAGGTCCTCGACTATCTTCTTGATCTGCAAGCCGGCGTTGTAGGTGTCGGCGAGAAGCTCGGGCAGCTCGAGCATGAGCTCCTC
The DNA here is from genome assembly GCA_002307245.1 of Spirochaetaceae bacterium UBA1306. Lineage (GTDB taxonomy): Bacteria > Spirochaetota > Spirochaetia > Treponematales > Rectinemataceae > UBA1306. Next base: position 11,907 of record DBTW01000068.1, read on the forward strand.
GATGGTCCAGCCGCCGATGCGGGCGCCCTCGGACTCGCGCATGAGCCGCTCGACGATGGGCGCGAGCTCCCTCCAGACCTCGGAGATCACCGGCATGTTGCGGATCACGGCGTTGTTGGGCGTGTTCACCTCGTGGGCGACGCCCGCCGCGAGGACGCCCAGGGTCTTGAGCTTCTCGAGCTCGGCTATCCTGCGACGCGTCTCGAGGGCCTCCTCCATGGAGCGCTTGAGGGCGACATGGGTATCGACGCGGGCGAAGAGGAGCTCGTTCGGCGAGAGCTTGGGCAGGTAGTCGCTGGCGCCCGCGCGGAAGGCCGCCTCCACGGCCTCCGCGCTCTCGCGGTCGGTCATCACGACGATCGGCAGCTCGTCGAGGCCGCGGAGGGCGCGGATCCTCGCGCAGGCCGCGAGGCCCGGACGGTCCGGGCTGGAGGCGTCGAGGAGGACGAGGTCGAAGCGGCGGGCCTCGGCCAAGGCGACCGCCTTGTCGGCCGAGAGGGTCGGGGCGACGGCGTAGCCGCGGCCCTCGAGATAGCGCTTGAGGGCCTCGAGGAAGACGGGATCCTCGTCGTAGGCGAGGACGAGGCCGCGCGAGGGCAGGTCGAGCGAGGACTCCGACAGGTCCGCCGCGGCCGGACGCGTCGCCTTGCCGAAACCTATATGGAAGAAGGAGACGAGGCCTCCCCTTTCCGCCGTCCTCGCCGGCAGGGGCGCGGGGAGGAGTCCGGGGAAGTCGAGGTCGAAGCGGCCGCGGCCCTCGGACCATGAATAGGAGAGGGAGCCGCCAAGGCGCTCCGCCAGCAGGCGCGCCACGAGGAGCTCGAGTCCAGGCCCCACGGCCTCGAGGTCGCCTGATCCGCCCCGGGCGAGAAAGCGCGAGAGCTGCTCGTCGGCGAGGCGGGGCGCCGAGTCGATCACTGCGAGCCTGATCCTGAGGGCCGGGGGGCCGCCCTTGGGGGCCCCTTGGGGCGGGAGGGCGGGCCAGCCCTCGATCCTCACCAGGCCCGAGGGACTGCGCTTGAGCGCGTTGGCGAAGAGGTTGTAGAGGATCTGGCCGAGGATGCGGGAGTCGGTGGCTAGCTCGACGTCCTCGACCTCCGTTTCAACCACGATATCCTTGCCCGAGGCGATGTGCGAAGCCTGGGCCGCCACGTTCTGCACGAACTGCTCGAGGGAGGCGCGCTCGGCCGAGAGGGCCAGGTCGCCGTTGCGGAGCCTGGCGTAGACGGCGATATTGGCCACGCTCCCCAGGAGACGCAAGGCCTCGGCCCGGATGAGGCCGGCGAGCCGGTCCGCCTCGGGCTTCGAGGCCCCGCCCCCGGGCAGAGTCTCGAGGGCATCGGCCAAGCCGACGATGCCATACAGGGGCGAGCGGAACTCAAGGCTGGTCCCGATGACGAAATCTTCCTTTACATTGTTGGCCTTCTCGAGGAGCAGGATCGAGCGGCGCTGGCCCTCGTCCTTCTCTTTACGCATCGCGTCGATCGCGTCCGTGATGCCGTAGGTCAGAATGAGGATCTGCGCGAAGTCCCCCGACTGCTCGCCACGGCTCCAGAGGGGCAAGAGGGCCGGGGAGAGGATGCCCGCCAAGCCCAGGCGGGAGACGACGGCTCCCAGGAGGGCGCAGGCCCAGGAGACGAGGAAATAGCGTTCGCGCCGACCATTGCCGTCGACGACCGCGTAGACCGCGGCCGCGAGGACCAGCAGGCGCAGTCCCATGTCGAGGAATATGCCGATCTCGGTGGCGAGCCTGAGCTCGAAGAAGCCCAGCGCGACCACGAATAGGGGCGCCCCGGCGGCGGCGGCGACGAGGGAGGCCGAAAGGAACCGGGAGCGGCGACCCATGTCGAGGAAGCGACGGGCGAATATGGCTATCCCGACGCCCATGACGCTCGAGAAGAAGGGGACGGCCCTGTTCCGCGCCCAGCCCCCGCCTATCCACCAGAAGGCGCTGGGTCTCCCGTTCCAGGAGATGACCAGGAAAAGCAGCCCAAGGAGATAGATGAGGTAATAGGCGTAAGCCCCGTCGCGGAGCGACACGGCGATCAGGAGAGTGTAGAGGAATACGGCCAGGACGACGCCGAGCATGATCCCGATGATGACCGAGTCACGCTCGTCCGCCTTGAGATAGCGGAAGGAATCCCAAAGCGAGGCCTGGACGCTGAGCAGGCTCTCCGAGGAGAAGCGCATATAGACCGTCTTGACCTGGCCCGGCCCGATAGTCAGGCGGAAGGCATACTCGGGAGCGGAGCGGTCGCCTCCGCTCGAGCGGGCGGATGGATCGATGGAATGGCTGTCCACGTTGCCGTCGGGATCGACGATATACACGCTGAGGCTCTCGACGCTCTTGGGCCCGGCCGCGAGGAGCCAGGTCCTCGACGAAGCGACGCTGCGGACGGTGAAGCAGATCCAGATCGCCTTCGCGTCGATGAAGCCGCGGAATTCGTCAGGGAAGGAGGCCCTGAAGCTCGAGAGATCGGGCTTGAACGAGAGCCCTGAAGGCGCGTCGCGCGGACCCTCCTCGCGACAGACGAGGGCGAAGGGGAGCACGTCGATGCTCGTGGTGGAATCGCGGAGCTCGATGATGCCCATGGGAGTCACGGCGCCCCGCTCGCTCGAGGAGACGGGCAAGGGCCCAAGGGCGAGAGCGCCCGGAGGCATCAGGGCGAGGAGCAAGACCGCCCAGGCCGCGCCGCGCCTCATGGCCCGCTCCGCGCCGCGGAGTCCCAAAATGGCCGCGCTCGGCCCGAGCGCAGGGCTTCGCGAAGGGTCTCGAGGAGGCTCCCCGCGGCGGACGGATCGAGCGCGCCCTCGGGCAGCTCGACCGCGAAGGGCCGCCTGGCCACGTGCTCGGGATAATGCGAGTCGGAGCCCGACACCACGGGGAAGCCGCGGCTGAGCTCCGGGGGGAGCGGCCGCATCGCCTCCACGGCGTCATAGGGCCCGGGAGGCAGGAAGCCCAGTTGGCTCGAGACGGAGAACATCGGCCGGTCGACGTGGGCAGGGACCACGATAGCCCCCCTGTCGGCGGCCTCGGCGCAGAGCTCGTCGAAGCCGATCGAGAGGGCGGCTCCCAGGTAGTAGCCCACCAGGTCCAGGACCCCCTCGTCGGCGTCCACCACCACCTGGTCGCCGAGCTTCTCGGGATCGTAGGGTAGGTCGAGAAGGCGCCCGCGCAGCGACTCGCCGAAATCGAGGGCCTCGTCGACCGAGCCGAAGAGGCAGACGACGTGGACCTCCTCGATGCTGGAGGCCTCGATCCCGAAGAGGGGGGCAATGCCCTCGCGCCGGCAGGCCTCGGCGAAGGCGGGGCAATTGAGGGCGGAATTATGGTCGGTGAGGGCGACGAGGTCGAGGCCGCGCTCGCGTGCGAGGCGGGCGATCAGGCTCGGCGACTCCTCGAGGGAGGCGCAGGGCGAGAGGCAGGAGTGGTTGTGCAAGTCCGCGAGGGCCCTCACGGTCTTCGCAGGGCGGTCCAGAGCCGGCCCGAGACCTCGAAGGCGGACTCGGGGGAGAGGAGCACGGCGACCCTCTCAGCGCGCGCGGCCTCGATCATGTCGTCGGGGATGGGCCTGGAGTTGCATACGATGATCGCCGCCAGGCCCACGAGGCTCGCGACGGCCACGGCGTTTTTGTGGGCCTGTACCGTGACGAGGACGCCATCGGCCTTGGCGTTGGCCATGACGTCCGAGAGGAGGTCGGAAGAGTAGCCGGTCGATATCTCCCGGTCCTCGTAGCCGTCCTGGATCGTCTCGAGGCCGAGCGCGGAGGCGAGCTCGCTGATGCGCATGGTTGCTCCTATGCTAATAGAGTATAGCGACCCGGACCAGCGTGCCGCGGCCGGGGGCGGAATCGATCGAGAATTCGTCGGACACCCGCTTGGCGTTGGGCAGGCCCATGCCCGCGCCGAAGCCGAGGCTCCGGATCCACTCGGTGGCCGTGGAGAAGCCCTCGGTCATCGCCGAGGCGACGTCAGGTATGCCCGGGCCACGGTCCTCGGCGACTATCTCGATGCGGCCGGCGCCCGCGACGAAGGACATGGTCCCGCCCTCGGAATGGATCACCTGGTTGAGCTCGAGCTCGTAGGCCGCCACGGCCGCTCGGCGCGTGACGCCCGCGTCGACGCCCAGGCCCTTCAGGGCCTTCTTGAATTCGGCGCTGGCCTTGCCCGCGTTCTCGAAGTCGAAGTGCGTGACCTGGAAGGATAGCCTCGAGAGGCCGTCGGGCGGGCGAGGGAGGCCTCCGGACGCGACCGCCGCCGCGGAGAGCCTCTCCTCGAGGCGCTCCACTTCCTTGTTCATGGCCACGAGGAGGGCGCGGATGATGTCCGAGGCGCAGACGATGCCGACCAGGCCGCCGTCGCGGTCCAGCACGGGGAAGCGCCCGTATTTATAGCGGTTGAAATACGTGGTGGCGAAGGCCAGGGGCATGTCGTCCTCGAGCGAGATGACGGCGCGGGTCATCAGCTCCCCGGCCTTCCGCCCGATCCTGCCCGAGTCCAGGGCCTCGATCACGAGGCCCATCGAGACGATGCCGACCAGGCGCCCGCCCTCCACGATGGGCACGCCCGTGATGCCGTTGTCCCGCATCCTGTACTGGACGTCGCGCATGCTCTCGGCGGGGGTGGCCGTGATGACGGGCGAGCTCATGGCGTCGCGGACCTTGAGCCGATAGATGAGTTCGAGGACCACTTGCGGCCCGGTCTCGGGGCTTATGGGAAGAGGCGGCATCTGACATAGTATGGCCGCAAGGGCGAGACAAGGCAAGGTCGCGGAGATTGACGGCGGCCGGAGCCGCAGGTAGTCTATCCGCCATGCGCCGACGAGGGAACGAGGGCCGACCGCAGGGCGATTTCTTCGCAAGCAGGCTCTTCCTCAAGCTCTTCCTCTCGTACGCCTCCCTCGTGATCGCGGCCTTCGCCTGCTACTCGGCCTTCGTGATCTGGGAAGGCTCCATCCGGGCCAAGGCCGACGCGGCCCGCCGTTCCGAGCTCAAGCTCGAGGAATTCGCCAACGCGATCGAGTCGCAGCTATTGGACGCCCGTAACGTCGCGTCGAGGGTGAACAGCTCCCCGATCATCCGGGACCTCTACCTGAACCTGAAGTACGCCGGAAGGCCCGCCGACCTCTCCGCCCCGTACCGATGCATCCAGGAGCTGAAGTCCGCGAGGGCCACGGCCAGCAATATCGGCATCTACGATATCCTGCTCTTCATCCAGGGACATCAGCGCGCCTATACGAGCTCGGACATCATCGTGCTCGGAAAGCCTTTCGCCTACGACGCGTCGGCCGGCGTTACAATCGGCCGCGGCAGCCTGGAACGATCGCTCGGCCTGGAGGCGGACAAGGACATAAGGCTGTCCAAGGAGTACTTCGTCTACGGCGATGACTACTCCTACGACGGCGCCATGCCCAGGGGTCGCATCGAGGTGCTCTTCGACATCCAAGGCATCGAGGCGGCCCTGGCGCCGATGCGTGCGGGCGGGGCGAGCCTCGCCGTCAGGGAAGGCGATCGCGTCATCGCGGGCGATGCCGGGATCGCGGGCCGGCGCCTCTCCAAGGCCTCGGTCGTCGCCCCCGCCATAAGCTACGAGTTCGCGAAGGGCGAGGCTGCTCCGGGACCGGCCCTCGCGGCCGCGACCGCCGCGGCCCTCGCCATCGGCCTCGTCGTGGGCATGGCCTTCCTCCTAGGCGCCTATTATTTCTGCCGCTCCTACTACCGCCCGATCGGCAGGATCGGCGCCCTCGTCGGCAAGGGCAAGGGCGGGTACGAGCGGCTCGACGAGATCGCGACCGGCGTCTCCTCCCTGGTCGACGAAAGCGAGAGCATCAGGCAGGCGGAGCGGACCGCCAGGCCCTTCGTCAGGCAGGCAGTGCTCCACGCCCTGCTCACCCGCGACCTGGAGGCCGAGGAGTCGGGCTTCCTCGTCCGCGACAGCGGGATCGCCCTGGATCGCGGGCATTACCTCGTGGCCGCCTGCAACATCGCGCTGCGCGACGGGGCGAGAAAGGCCGGCGCGGGGACGGCCGGGGCCAGGGAAATCATCGTCGGAACCGCCGGGGAATTCTCGCGGCGGGGAAATGAGGTCTTCCTTTACGAGGAGGACGACTCGAACCTCGCCCTGGTCATCGCGAGCGACGACGAGGGCG
>DBTW01000139.1:0-18370 GCA_002307245.1 Spirochaetaceae bacterium UBA1306
GTCCTGGTGCGGCCCAGCTACGTCCTCTCCGGCGCGGCCATGTGCGTTGCCTGGGACCGGGTCAGCCTCGCGAAGGCCCTGGGCGAGGCCGCGTCGATCTCGGGCGATCACCCCGTCGTGATCACCAAGTTCATCGAGGACGCCAAGGAGGTCGAGATAGACGCGGTCGCCCACCGCGGCGAGATCCTCTTCCAGTGCATCACCGAGCACGTCGAGAACGCCGGCGTCCACTCGGGCGACGCCACCGTGGTCATGCCGCCGCAGCGCCTGTACATCGAGACCGTGCGCAAGGTCCGCAAGGTCGCCGCGGACATCGCCCGGGCGCTGCGGATCACGGGCCCGTTCAACATCCAGTTCATCGCCAAGGACAACCGCGTCAGCGTGATCGAGTGCAACCTCAGGGCCTCGCGATCCTTCCCCTTCTGCTCCAAGGTCGCGCGTGTGAACATGATCGAGCTCGCCACCAAGTCCATACTCGACGAGCCCGTGGAGAAGCCCGCGCAATCGTCCCTCGACCTCGAGTGGGTGGGCGTCAAGGCGGCCCAGTTCAGCTTCTCGCGGCTCCACGGCACCGACCCGGTGCTCGGCGTCGAGATGTCCTCCACGGGCGAGGTCGGCTGCATCGGCCGGGACCTCAACGACGCCTTCCTCAAGGCCCTCCTGTCGGTCGGCTACCGCGTGCCGAAGAAGCGCATCCTCCTCAGCACCGGCCCCATGAGCGATAAGATCGAGTTCCTCGGCGACGCTAAGAGCCTCGCCGCGATGGGCTACGAGCTCTTCGCGTCCAAGGGCACGGCCAAGTTCCTCATCGACAACGGCGTCGCGGCCACGGCCGTGCACTGGCCCCTCGAGAAGACGGAGCCGAACATTGCCACCATGCTGCGGATGCGCAAGTTCGACCTCGTGATCAACATCCCCAAGAACAACGGCGAGAAGGAGCTCAAGAACGACTACATCATCCGCAGGATGGCCATCGACTTCGACCTGCCCCTCGTCACCGACATAAAGGTCGCGCGCCGCCTCACCGAGGCCCTGACCCAGTACCGCGAGCGCGGACTCGAGGTGAAGGCCTGGGAAGAGTACCGCTAGGGGGCGAAGGCATGCGCAATTTACTAAGCGCTGCGGCAATGATATGAAAGGCCCGGCAGGTTTTCGCCTATGCCCCTCCTGCGGCGCCGCCGCGGGCCCGGGCGGGCTCGCGTTCAGCGAGGGTAAGATATGGCGCTGCGAGGCCTGCGGCTTTCAGTATTTCCACAATGTCGCCACAGCTGCCGGGCTCATCATCGACCGCTCCGGCGAGATACTCTTCGTCGAAAGGGCCATGGAGCCGCGTAAAGGCAAGCTGGGCCTGCCCGGCGGCTTCGTCGATCCCGGCGAGAGCGCCGAGGAAGGCGCGATGCGCGAATCCAGGGAGGAGATTGGCTGGGCGCCCCCCTCCCTGTCCTTCCTCGCGAGCTTCCCCAACGTCTACGAGTTCAACGGAATCTCGTACAATACCTGCGACCTATATTTCTATTACAGGTTCCCCGATGGTTCGCGGCCACCCAGCCTCGCATTAGGCGATGGAGAAGCCTTGGCCGTAAAGGCTGTCAGGCTATCGGAGCTGCGCGAGGAGGACCTCGCCTTCCCGTCCCTCGTCCGGGCCCTGCGGGCCTACGCCGGTTCGCTTATTCGGCCAGGGAATAAGGCTTCACCCCATGGGTGATGGCGGATCTATATAGTTCGCAGACCGTCTCGACGTCTTAACCTATCAGGATCTGCCGCTTCTCCAAGCTTCGTTCCATCATGGAAGGATCCTGGCATGCAAGGCCATAAGGCTCAATCTGCCCGTGGAGGACGCTATTCCGACTTCTTCCCCAGCCTGTTCGATACGGCAATGATAAGGAAGAACACCGCTAGGGTCGTGAATACGCCGATGAGGCCGCCGGCGCTCACCGCCAAGGCCTGAACGGTCGTGCTCGCGCCCTGAAGATCCGAAATTAGGGATTCCATAATCTGCCCCCTTACTTGGCCAGGAGCGGCACGAGGGCCAGGACCATGCCGCCCGCGATGACCGAGCCGACCTGGCCCGACACGTTCGAGCCAATGGCGTGCATGAGGATGATGTTGCCCTTTTCTTCCTCGTTGGCCAGCTTCTGCACGATACGCGCCGACATCGGGAAGGCCGAGATGCCGCAGGCCCCGATCATTGGGTTGATTCTCTTCCTTGCGGGCAAGAAGAGATTGACGAATTTCGCGAAGAGGACGCCGCCCGCCGTATCGAAGACGAAGGCCACGAGGCCCATGCCCATGATCATGAGGGTCTTGAGGTCGAGGAAGTTGGCGGCCGTCATGCTGGAGCCGATCGTGATGCCGAGGAGCAGGGTCACGAGATAGGCGAGCTCGTTCTGCGCGGTGCTGGACAGGCGCTCGAGGACTCCGCACTCGCGGATGAGGTTGCCGAACATGAGGCTGCCGATGAGGGGCACGGAGATCGGCGCGACGAAGCCCGCTATGGCCGTGACGACGATCGGGAAGGCGATCTTGAGCCACTGGGGCACGTTGGACTCGCGGTACTCCATGTGGATGCGCCGCTCCTTCCGGGTGGTAAGGAGCTTGATGACCGGCGGCTGGATGAGGGGCACGAGGGACATGTACGAGTAGGCGGCGACCGAAATGGCCGCCAGGTACTTCGGCGCGAATAGGTTCGCGACGAAGATGCTCGTCGGGCCGTCGGCCGCGCCGATGATGCCGATCGAGGCCGCCTCCCGAAGGCTGAAATTGAAGGGCGGCAGGGTCGCGATGATCATCGTCGCGAAGATGCCGAACTGGGCTGCCGCGCCGAAGAAGATCATGACCGGGTTCTTGAAGAGAGGGCCGAAGTCGATCATCGCGCCGACCGCGATGAAGATGAGCAGGGGGAAGAGCTCGGTCCTGATGCCGGCGTCATAGAGGACAGAGAGGAAGCCCGGCTCGCCGCCGTAGCTTAAGACCGCCGATAGCGGCAGATTGGTCAGGATCGCGCCGAAGCCGATGGGTAAGAGGAGCATGGGCTCGTAGCCCTTCTTGACGGCCAGCCAGATGAGGACTAGGCCCACGGCGTACATGACGAAGTTCTGCCAGGTCACGGAAGTGAAGCCGACAAGTAAGTCTTGCATCCATTATTCTCCGGAGGCCGAGTATAGACCGAGAGGATGCCCTTAGCCAAGAACGAGGGGGAGGACCTAGGCCTGGATTCGAACCGCTCTCACCTTGAGATCGCGCCTGTCGGCCGCGAAGTCGTCCCAGCTCGTCTCCTTGCCCTCGGAGAAGACCGAGAAGACGAGGCGTCCCGCATCATCGAAGGCGGGCACGACGGTCGCGCGGAGGCCCTCGCCCATGATGGCGTAGGCCGAATCGGGATTGGCGAGGAGATCGAGATAGAGGGCGGCGCGCAGGGCCGAGAGGGCTATGCCGCGCCCGTCGTAGCGGGGGAAGTCCGAGTAGACGATCTTGCCGACCTCGCCCTTGTCGTCGGTGAAGGCGGCGGCCGCGTCGGGCGCGAGGGCGATCTCGCGAGAGGCCGTCTCGCCCGAGGCTCCGAGCTCGAGGATGAGGGCTTCAGCCGAGGAAGCCTTGTCGATCGCCGCGGCGATACGGGCGGGGCGCGGGCCTTTATCGGAAGGGTCGGCCTGGGCGCCGAAGGCGGGCAGGCCGGGCGCGGCCGCGAGGGCGATCCTGGCCTGGGGCGAGCTTAGGGGTGCAGCCGGCGCGGCGGACTGCTCCGCGAGTGCGGGAGCGGCCGAGCGAAGCTCTGCGACGTAATCGGAGCCCTTGCCGCCGAAGCGGAACACGAGGCCCCAATCGAAGGAACGGCTCGTGGAATCGACTATATCGGCGAAGGAGAGGAGAAGGATGCGATAGATCATGTCGGAGAAGAAGAGGCCCTTCTTTACGACGGCGCCATACATGACCACGTCGGCCCGGGAGCCCGAGCCGGAAGGATAGAAGGAGATATAGCAGGAAGGATCGTCCTCGAGGAGAATCCGGGCTTGGAGGATATAATTGCCCTTGGCATTGCTGCGTTGGACGAAGCATGATCCCCGGCCGGGCTGGCTGGGATCCGATGCGTTGGGATTGAGGAATTGCACGACGAAATCTGTGCTGCGCTTATCCACGCGGACGGTAACCATGCCGGCGGAGGATTGGAGACGCTTTTCGCCATAATTGACGGCGACGTCCTTCGTTGCGCCAATCACATAGGAAAAAAGCTTGCCTCGAAGGTCCGCATTGTCGGGAAAACCCTTGGAGATGAACTTTTCGATTGTTGGAGAGGCGTCAGCGACGCCGATCGCGGGGAGAAGAAGCAAGCCCAGGGCTAGCAAAGCAATGGAAGTCCTGTTTGGTCTATGCAACTTTTTGTCTCCGAAATCTTCGCCACTGCGGGCTGTTTTTTTGCCTGACTGCGTAAGCCTTTCCACTGGCTCATTATAGCACACTTTAGTTACCAATGACCAGTATTCTATATATCTGTAATTCCTTATTAAGGTTCCTCGAAGCTTGTTGGAAGAATGATGATTGAGTGGAGAGACTATTTTAGCAAAAAGGCCGCCCTTAAAGAATGATTTTTTCGAACCCACCCCACGATAGTGGAGTTTTTTAATTTCTATTCCTATATCAAATTACTATTATTTTCACAATCTTCGATGAACTACGTTCCTATTATTTTTGAGGACGGGCGTGCTAGATTCAACAAAGATGGAGCGAAAAGACAAAGTAGCGGTCGGACTCTCGGGCGGAGTCGATTCAGCCGTAGCCGCGGCCCTTCTTCTCGAACAAGGCTATTCAGTCGTCGGCATCACCATGAAAATATGGAGCGGATCGATTGCAATACGCGAAACGACAAAACAGGCTTGCTATGGGCCCGACGAGGCCAAGGATATCGCCGCCTGCGAGAAACTCTGCGCGTCCCTCGGCATCGACTATAAAGCTATTGACCTGACAGCCGAATACGAGGCGCGGGTCATCGAGTATTTCAAGCGCGAGTATTTGGCGGGACGAACGCCAAATCCTTGCATTATATGCAATAGTGAATTGAAATTCGGATTCCTTGTCGATAGGGCCCAGGCCCTCGGCTTCGATTTCAAGTATTTCGCGACAGGGCATTACGCAAGGATCGAGCGCAGTTCATTGGGGGGGGCTCGGCTTCGAACGGCAAAGGATCCCGCCAAGGATCAGAGCTATTTTCTATATAGACTCGGTCCGGAGACTTTATCTCAGGTCCTCTTTCCCCTGGGAGAACTGACGAAAGGCGAAGTCCGCGAAAAAGCTCGCCGCATCGGCCTCGAACTAGCAGATAAGCCCGAAAGCCAGGATTTCATCGCAGGCGGGGATTATTCGGCCCTTTTTGCGGATAAAGCGCCCAAAGCCGGGGATATCGTCGATGTCGAGGGCAATATCCTGGGACGGCATCGGGGTCTCCCATACTATACGATCGGCCAAAGGCGAGGTTTGGGCATCGGGGCGCGTGGAGGCCGAGCCGAGGAGGACGGAGCAGAGCCTCTCTACGTCATCGCCCTCGATCCCGATAGGAACCGAGTCGTGGTCGGACCGAATCGAGGGCTTTTCGCCGACGGCCTCGTCGCTTCCGATTTCCGCTTCTACGCGGGGACCGAGCTCAAGCTCGAGCCAGCGGGACCTGCCAAGGGGCGATACCGAGGCTTCGCGAAGATCCGTCAAAACCATCGAGCCGTGCCCTGCTCCTTCCTCCCATCGCCCGAGGGGGGCTGCCACGTCGATTTCGACGAAAGCCAGAGAGCCCTGGCCCCCGGCCAATCGGTCGTGATCTACGACGTAGAGGGCTACGTGCTGGGCGGCGGGATCATCGAGGGCGCGATCTGAGGTCCAGGCCCTTCCTTGACCTCAGGCGCTTTTACCCGTATTGTAAAAGTAAGGATTCATCCCTTCCGGGGGTGCACCGGTTTCGACTCGTGCGGTCCGGATCGTGGGTTGCAGGTGGAGCCGCCGATCTCCTGATTCGGCAAACTCTTTAGTTGCCAACAACGACAACTACGCTCTCGCTGCGTAAGTAGTGAAAGCCGCGTCCCCGGCTGCGCCGCCTTGAGCGGCCGGAGGGCACGTAACCGACCGAGGCTCGCTCGTTTTCCGGCCCGAAGGGAAGCGAGGACTAAATCGGGATACGAGCGGGAAAGCGCGCCGATCCGCGAACCCCACTTCGACAACTTAAAAGGCCGGACAAACCTGTAGACGCTCGCGGTACGCGCTCGAGGACGGGAGTTCGACTCTCCCCACCTCCAAAGAAAAAAGCTCCCGAAAGGGAGCTTCTTTCTTTGCGGGGGAGAGTCGAACTCCCGGAGCGCAGGTGCTATAATCGGGCCATGGACTACGGTTTCTTCCGCGCCTCCGCGGTCTCGCCCAGGCTCAAGCCGGCCGATGTCGCCTACAACCTCGCGCAGATCGAGGCGGGCATGGCGGCCGCCAAGGCGGATGGGGCGAGCCTCGCCCTTTTCCCCGAGCTGTCGATCACCGGCTATACCTGCGCCGACCTCTTCCACCAGGACCGCCTCCTGGAGGCCGCGGAGGCCGCGCTCAGCCGGCTCGCGGCGCACGCAGGCAAGCTGGGCATCGTCGCCGTGGTCGGCCTGCCCCTCGCGCGGGGAGGATCGCTCTGGAACTGCGCCGCGGTGCTCTCGGGCGGGACGGTGGCGGGCATCGTGCCCAAGTCCTACCTGCCCAACTACAAGGAATACTACGAAGCCCGCTGGTTCTCCGCCGGGGCAGGCCAAGGCGACCGGATGGAAACCGTCCTGGGCCGCGGCGTGCCCTTCGGGCCGGGGCTCCTCTTCGAGGCTCGGCCGTCCAGCTGCGACGCCGGCGAGGGCCGCCCCTTCCTCTTCGGCATCGAGATATGCGAGGACCTCTGGACTCCCCTTCCCCCCTCGAGCCTGCAGGCGCTCAAGGGCGCGCTGCTGATCCTCAACCCCTCGGCCTCGACCGAGATAGTCGGCAAGGCCGATTACCGTCGGGAGCTGGTGAGCCAGCAATCAGCGCGCTGCGTCGCGGCCTACCTCTTCGCCGGGGCGGGCCCTTCCGAGTCGACGACCGACCTCGTGTTCTCCGGCCACTGCATCGCCGCCGAGTACGGCCTCGTCCTGGGCGAGTCGAAACGCTTCTCGCGCCAGGCCGAGCTCCTGACGGCCGACTTCGACCTGGGCAGGCTCGCGGGCGAGCGGCGGCGCCTAGGCACCTTCGCCGACCAGGCGGCGCTGGCCAGGAGCGGCGGCCTCGGAGCCGCCGCGACCGGGGGCACGATCATCGAGCTCGCGGTCGGTGCCTGGGACGAGGGCTCCTACTCTCGGCCCGTCGATCCCGCTCCCTTCGTGCCTACGCCAGGGGAGAAGCGCGAGGAGCGCTGCCGCGAGGTCTTCTCGATACAAGCGGCGGGCCTCGCCAAGCGCGTCGAGCACTCGGGGGCGAAGCGCCTCGTGATAGGCGTATCCGGGGGCCTCGACTCCACCCTCGCCCTCCTTGTCGCGGCCAAGACCCTCGACCTCCTCGGCCTCCCCAGAGAAAGGATCCTCGCGGTCACGATGCCCGGCTTCGGGACGAGCTCGGGCACCCTCGCCAACGCGCGGGAGCTCATGTCCAGGATCGGCGCGGAAGCCCGCGAGATCGACATCAAGGCGGCCTGCCTCGTCCACTTCAAGGACATAGGGCTGGATCCCGCGTCGCGCGGCGTCGCCTACGAGAACGTCCAGGCCCGCGAGCGGACTCAGGTGCTCATGGACCTCGCGAACATGGAGGGGGGCCTCGTCGTGGGCACGGGCGACCTCTCGGAGGCCGCCCTCGGCTGGTCCACCTACAACGGCGACCACATGTCCATGTACGGGGTCAACTGCTCCGTGCCGAAGACCCTGGTAAGGCACCTCGTCTCCTGGGTGGCCGCCAGCGAGGCCGACCCCGGCACGGCCCTGCTGCTCGCCCGCATCGTGGACACGCCCATCAGCCCCGAGCTCCTGCCCCCCGACGCCCAGGGCCGCATCGAGCAGAGGACCGAGGACAAGGTCGGGCCCTACGAGCTCCAGGACTTCTTCCTCTACCATCACGTCCGTTGGGGATCGGATCCCTCGAAGATACGCTTTCTCGCCGGGCGGGCCTTCGCGGGGCGCTATGACGATGGCGAGATAGCGCGCTGGCTCGAGCTCTTCTACCGTCGCTTCTTCTCGCAGCAATTCAAGCGCAGCTGCGTGCCCGACGGGCCCAAGGTCGGATCCATCAGCCTCTCGCCCAGGGGCGACTGGCGCATGCCCAGCGACGCCTCGGTCGAAGCCTGGCTGCGCGAGGGCGACTAGCGGGCGCGGCTCGCCTAAAGGCCGAAAAACTTCGCATCAGGAGTCATTCATGAAAGTTTACGAAGGGGCCGTGCTCAGCTGCGACGCCGAGGGTAGCGTGAGGAGATACCTGGCGGTCGAGGGCGGCAGGATCGCCTACGTCGGCGACGCCCTGCCCGAGCGCTACGCGAGGGCCGAGCGCGTCGCCCTGGGCGAGGGGGCCGTCTGCCCCGCCTTCGCCGACACGCACCTGCACTTCATGTCCCACGCCCTCTTCTCGAACGGCCTCGACCTGCGCCAGGCGACGAGCCTGGCCGAGTCGATCCGGACCGTGCGCGAGTTCGCGGGGTCGCGCCGCGACAAGATCGTCATGGGCTTCGGAGCCTCGGCCCATAGCGTCGCCGAGGGCCGGCTCATCGAGAGGGCCGAGCTCGACCTGGCCTGCCCCGACAGGCCGGTCTTCATCGTGAAGTACGACGGCCACGCCGCCATAGCCAACGGAGCCTTCCTCGAGCGCCTGCCCGAGGCGGCCCGCAAGGCGAGGGGCTTTTCGCCCGATACCGGATTCCTCACGCAGGAGGCCTTCTTCCGCGCGACCGATTTCGCGACGGGTACGGTATCCCTGCCCGCGACCCTGGAAGGCATGCTGCGGACGGTGGACAAGATGGCCGCCAAGGGCATCGGCATGATCCACTCGGTCAGCGGGGTCGGTTTCCCGGCCGATCTCGACGTGAGCCTGGAACGGCTCTTCGCGCGGGGCCTGCGGAACGAATTGCCCTACCGGATCTTCTTCCAGACGATGGAGGTGAAGAAGGTCCTGAAGCGCGGGCTGCCGCGGATCGGGGGCTGCTTCGCCACGGCCCTCGACGGCTGCTACGGCTCCGAGGACGCGGCCCTCCTCCTCCCCTACGCGAACGACGGGTCGAACCGCGGCGTACTCTACTACGACGACGCGCGGGTCGCGGCCTTCGCCCAGGAGGCGAACCGCGCCGGGCTCCAGATCGAGATGCACGCGATCGGGGACCGCGCCTTCGAGCAGGCGGTGGGGGCCCTCTCGGCGGCCCTGAAGGACTGCCCGCGCGAGGACCATCGCCACACGATCATCCACGCCTGCCTGCCCACGCGCGCCGGGCTCGAGACCTGCGCCAGGCTCGGGATCGGCATCGCCGTGCAGCCTTCATTCCTCCACTGGGAACAGGAGCCGCTCGGATACCTGGAGAGCATCCTGGGCGACCGCGCCTACCGCATCTCGCCCTTGCGCGCGATGCGCGACCTCGGCATCACGATGAGCGGCGGCTCGGACGCGCCCTGCACCGAGCCGGATCCCCTGCGCGGCATCTGGGCCGCGGCCAACCATTACGTCGCGGGCGAGTCGCTCTCGGCCCAGGAGGCCCTCGACCTCTATACGAGGAACGCGGCCTGGACGAGCTTCGACGAGAAGGAGCGGGGCTCCCTCGAGGAGGGCAAGGTGGCGGACCTGTCCTTCCTCGACAGGAACATCCTCGCCATACCGAAGGCCGAGATCAAGGATGCGCGGGTGCTCGGCCTGGCCCTCGGCGGCGAGCCCTACGAGGGCGGCCAGGGCAGGGCCAGCCTCCTCGCGCGCGCCCTGGTCTCCCGCCGCCGGACCTAGGGCATTAGGCGGGCGCGAGGCGCTCGTTGTCCAGGCGGGCCCCGGTCGATATACTCGAGGCATGGAAAGCGGAAACAGGCTCTCGTCGATCTGCGTCTTCTGCGGCTCGAACAACGGCAAGCGCCCCGAATACACCGAGACCGCGGCCGAGCTCGGGCGCGAGCTGGCGCGCCGGGACTTAAGGCTCGTATACGGCGGCGGCGACGTCGGCACGATGGGCAGCCTGGCGCGCGCCGTCCTCGGCGCCGGCGGCGCGGTCACGGGCATCATCCCCAAGCGGCTCTACGAGCTCGTCGACCACGTCGAGCTAACCGAGCTCGTGGTCGCGGCCGACATGCACGAGCGCAAGGCGAAGATGTACGAGTGCTCCGACGCCTTTCTCGCCATGCCCGGCGGCATCGGGACGCTCGACGAGCTCTTCGAGTCATGGACCTGGCGCCAGATCGGCTACCACGCCAAGCCCGTCGGCATCCTCAATATCGCCGGATACTACGATCCCCTGCTCGGCTTCCTCGGCAAGATGGCCGACGAGGGCTTCCTCGCCCGCGCCCAGCTCGATGACCTGGTCGTGGGCGACGAGGTCCCGGCCCTCCTGGACGCCCTGGCCGCGAAGGGCCCGCTCCAGTCGCTTAAGCGCCCCGAGCGGTCGAGGCTCGCATGAGGGGCGGGAAGCCGCGGATCCCGCCGGGAGCGCCGGGCCATCCCCTGTCCGAGGCTAGGCCCCGGAAGGGCCGCGGGGTCCTCCCCGAGCCCGGGCCGGGCCGCCGGAGGAGCTCCCCCAAGGGCCGGCCGGAGCGCGAGACCGAGGGGTCGGGGCTCGAGGCCGCGGAGCCGGAGAGGCGGCGGGCCTTCGTGCCCCTGGTCCAGGGCAAGGCCGTCCTCGCCTACGAGGACGAGGAGCTCCTCGCCTACGACAAGCCCTCGGGACTTTCGGTCATCGCCGGCGACGGGTCGCGCTCCCGATGCCTCCTCGACATCGCCACGGAGCAAGTTAGGCGACACAATCCCAAGGGCCGGGCCGCCGTCGTGCACAGGATCGACCGCGACACCTCGGGCATCGTCCTCTTCGCCAAAAGCGCCAAGGTGAAGGCCGAGCTCATGGGGGACTGGGACGAGCTGGTCGCCGAGCGGCTCTACGTGGCCCTGGTCGAGGGAAGCATGGGCTCAGGCTCGGGCGTCTACGACTCCTGGCTGAAGGAGGACGACAAGGGCCGCGTCTCTCGCGCGAAAAACGGCGAAAAAGGAGCGAAGCGGGCCGTGACGCGCTGGAGCCTCCTCGCCGAGGGCTCGGGCCTCTCCCTGCTCGAGCTCTCGCTCGAGACCGGGCGCCGTCACCAGATACGCGTGCAGCTGGCCGACGCTGGCCACGCGATCGTCGGGGACCCGCGCTACGGTCCCCGCCCGAAACCGGGCTCCGGCGGCCGGGAGCCGGACATCGGCCGCCTCTGCCTCCACGCGACGGCCATCGAGCTGAAGCGTCCCGGACATAAGCCCTTGCGCATCGAGAGTCCCGCTCCTCGCGAATTCGAGCGGGCCTTGGGCCGGGGTGCCAGTCGGGCCGAGGCCGCGGGGCCGGCTAGTGCCCCGCGCGCTTCCGCTTCCTCTTCTCTGAAGCAAGAGCGAAGCGGCGCGCGTCCTCGGCCGCCGCTTCCTCGCGCGAAAGGCAAGCGCGAGAAGCCTTGAGTTCCTCCTGGGCTGACGCGAGCGCGGCCTGGGCCTTGGTGGAGGCGGGCCTGCGCATGTCGCGCCGCGCCTCCCGCTGCGAGCGCTTGGGGTTCATCCGCTCGGCCTGAAGCCTCGGCGCGGGCCTCCCCTCCCCGCCCGCCGAGGAGGGGGCGCGCCGCATGCTCGCGAAGCGGTATAGCATGAAATCCAGGAGCTCGGCGTTGCTGGGCTCCGCGCCGAAGACCTGCCGGGCGACGACGAGGGAGCCCGAGTCCTCGGACTCGAGCAGGCCGACCCAAAAAGGATCCTCGAAATAGACGGTGAATACGGCGACCATGCGCGCCCTCCGGGTAGACTAATCCCCGGCGAGGAATGGACGCCGCCGACGGCGGTGGTTACTTAAGGCGCCTGAAAGCGAAAACGATCCGCTCGCAAGGCCCCGACCGGACTACCTACCGGCGCTCGTGTTTCTTCCCAAGCCATGAATGAGAAAGCTGTGCCAATAAAATACCGACGGCGCCGATCCTTGGCAAGGACCGGTCGCCGGTTTTATGGCGCCGGATTCAGCACGCCGGCGCCGACCGTCCCGGGAATCGTATCGCAGAGGCCAGCCGAAGCCTCGGCGGCATACGCGTAAGCCGGCTTCCAGCTTCCGGTAGAGGCGGTAGTGGCATTGGTCACGTTGCTGAAGGTATTGTCCAGCACGTTCCAGGTGCCGGTCACTGAGCCCCCGTAGTAGAAGCCGATCGTGTCCTTGCAGTTCTCGAAGTAGTTCCCCTCGACGAAGACCTCGGCCCCGCTGCGTGAATTTACCGTCGAGTCGATCATGCCTTCCTTGACGCCCTCGTCATCCGAGCCGAGGTAGTAATTGTTGTAGACATGGGCCTTCCCGAAGCGGATCAGGGGCGTGCGCGTCTGCACGTGCTCGAAGAAGTTGTGATGCATCGTGAGGCGGGTGTCGGAGACAGTGGTATCGTCGTCGCCCGAGCCCACGAGGATCGCCTTCCAATGGTCGTGGAAGAAGCAGTAGGAGACCGTGATGAAGCTCGCCCCGTTCTTGATGTCGAGAAGGCCGTCGTAGTAGTCCTTGGAGTCCTCGTCGTTGATGACCCCGTTGCCGTCCACGTCGATGGGACTCGGGCCCAGGGACGAGTAGAGCTCGCAGTGGTCGATCCAGACATGCCGGGCCCCGTTGAGCTGGAGGCAGTCGTTGCCCGCCCCTTTATAGACGTCCGCGGCGATCACCTCGGAGAAAATGAGGTTCCTGACGATGTAGTTCTCGCCGGAGAATTTCAGCTCGATGTTCTTGAGGTGGCCCTGGTTCGACGCGTCGCTCAGGATAGTCTTGTTGGAGGCCACGTTGATGCTGACGCTCGCCTCGCCCGGCGTGGCGATGAGGCCCGAGATGCGGACTATGGCGGGAGCCGAGGCGCTCAGGGCGGCCTCGAGTTCGGCCAAGCTGGTCACGCTCGTCTCTCCCGCGGCGCCGAGCCCTCCGGTCAGGACATAGGGGGTCGCGAGGTCATCCTGTACGGCGCCGAAGCCGACGAGGCCGGCCTGCTGCCTGGTCCCCGTCGGGAGGAATCGCGCGACGAGGCTCATGTCTCTGTCGATCGCTAGAGAATAGCTGGAACTCGAGGACGGAACGGTCCCCGTCCATGACTCGAACGCATAGCCGGCCGAGGGAGTGGCGCGGAGCGTGACTTGCGTACCGGCTAGGTAGAAGTCCTGTTCGGGACTGAGGGAGACCGAGCCCGTCGACGCGTCCTTAACCGAAGCGCTGAGCGTAAAGAACACCGTGGAATTGCTCCCTGTGGAGATGCCGGCGCCGATGATGCGCAGATAGTCGATGTTCGGGAGGCCGTGGACCGAGGCCGTGATCGTGCCGTCAGATGAAACCGCGGTCGAGACCAGCACGCTGCTCGGCGTGATGACCCTCGTGCGGCCCGCGGCTGGCTGGATGCGGATATTGTTGTCGCCGGCGACGAGGGAAACGGAGACGGTCGCCGAGTCGGCCCAGCTAGCCCAGTTCCCCGTATAGGCGAATTCGAGGACCTCGTCGTCGTCCACGGCCGCGCGCGCGCCGTTCACGACGACATAGGCGTCGCGCAGGTAATCTTCGTAGCCGGCGAAGGCATAGCGGAAGAACAGCCGGCACTTTACGGCCGCATCGGCATGGACCGAATAGACGATATTGGAATCGGCCGAGCCGAGGTTATCGATATAACCCGATCCCTGATAGCCGGACTTGCTCTTGCTGAAAGATCCGGTCGTGGACACGAAGCCGCCGGCGGCGGCTAGGCTCGAGGTCTCCTGGATGGTCAGGGCGGTCTCGACGACGGTCGTCGCCGATTCGGGCGAGGCGCAGGACGCCAGGATCGACGCGAGCAGGGGAAGAGCCAGCAGGAAAAAGGACCTAGGGGAAACGCGCATGAGCTGCCTCCGCGGACGAAGATAGCACGTGTTTCCCGAACGCGAGTCCGGCATCGCCTCCACTGTCGCTAAAGTCCATATACTCGTCGGAATTGTACTCATGCCTACGCGCGAGGGTCATAGGCTTCATCCATATTCTGTAAACCGAGGGCACTTTTTTATATATACAAAAATCACGGACCCTCCGGATACTTGGAGCGAATTGGGGCTTGAGAGCTTGATTCCCAGAGCGGCCAATAACTAGGAGTACTCATGACAGTCTATCATCGCTCCCTCTTCTCGGGCTTGCTTCTCGCGACGATGGCAATCCTCCTCGCCGCTTCCTGCGCGAAGGCTACGGATGAAGCTTCGGACACGACGGCGCCCGCGGACGTAAGCGGCCTGGTGGCCATAAAGGCCTCGGGCCAGGTCGAGCTGTCCTGGACCGAGCCCGCTGACGCGGACTTCTCCGAGGTCAGCATCAGCTTCGCGCCTGCTGCCGACGGGATCGCCCAGCCGATCGCCGTGAGCAAGGGCACCACGAGCTCGACGATCTCGGGACTAGCCAATGGTACCGAATACGCATTTACGGTCAGGACCAAGGACAAGACCGGCAATGCCTCGGCCGGCAAGGTCATCGCAGCCACGCCGAATCTCGTCGAGGCCAACGCGCCCGCGGACGTTGTCGCTCTCGCGGCCGTGACGAGTTCGGGGCAGGTGACCCTCTCCTGGACCGAACCCACGGACGCGAGTTTCGCCGGAGTCAGCATCAGCTTTACCCCCATCGTCGATGGTATCGCCCAGCCGATCGTCGTGAGTAAGAGCACCACGAGCGCGACGATCGCTGGACTGGCGAACGGCACGGAATACACCTTCCAGGTAATGGCCGTAGCTACGAGCGGTAGCGTCTCCGCCGGCGCTACCATAGCCTGCACGCCAAGCGCCGAGATGGCCGTTTCCCTGGACAGATCGACCTTGGCATTCGACACGCCCGATCTGTCGCAGGCCCTCGCAGCGACGGTGAGTAACAGCGCAGTGACTACGGTTAGCTGGAAATCGAGCGACAGCTACATCGCGACGGTGTCTTCGGCCGGCCTGGTGAGCTCCGTGAGCGGCGGCACGGTCACGATCACGGCCACGTCGACGGCCGACCCGACCAAGAGCGCGACTTGCGCCGTGACCGTCAGCGAGCCCGCGCGAACAAGGGCGACCAGCTATGTCGACGCGAAGAGCATCACATCAGGTTCCGTCAACGTTTTCATGTGCGGCGATTCGCTGATGCGGACCTACGCGGCCAGCTCGACGGACCAATGTGGATGGGGGCAGGTCCTCGGACAGTTCCTCTCGAGCGAGGTCACTGTCGACAATTCGGTACCCAACGGAGGGCGGAGTTCCCGCAGCTTCTACGACGAGAAGGCCGGCTACACGACCGCCAGCGGGCAAAGCTACACTACGGATCGCTGGGCCAAGGTCCTGGAGAACTTGAAGGCCGCGAAGGCCGCGGGCACACCCTCCTTCGTGTTCATCCAATTCGGGCACAACGACCAGAAGAAGACGACCGACACCTACGGCGCGGACTACCTGACCTTCGCCCGCAACAACCAGAACGGGACGGTCGCCGGCACCTATTACGACTATCTCGAGAGGTACATCGTCGAGGCCCGTGAGCTCGGCGGCATCCCGGTCCTCTTCACGCCCTTCGCGCGCGCCTATTTCGACCCCGCCACCGGCGCCGTGACGCAGGATGGAAAGCACAACATCTCGACCGCCTACGCCAATGAGACATCCGCACGCGGCGACTATCCCGCGGCCATGAAGGAAATCGCCGCCAAGCACGACGTCCCGATCGTGGACCTCACGACCTGGAGCGCGGACCTGGCGAAAGCATACAATGACGCGGGCGCTATCAAGTACCTCTATATCGCCGCCGACACCACCCACACGAGGACCCTCGGAGCCCTGCTCATGGCCAAGGAGGCCCTGCGCGCCCTCAACGAGCAAGGGATACTGACAGGCTACGCGAAGGCCGCTTCACCGCGAATGCTGCTCGACACGAATACCATGAGCTTTGGGGGAATCTCGGCTGGCAGCTCAAGCGAGAAGACTTTCATGATCAGCGCCTTCGGGAATCTCACAGGGACGATTACCGTCACGGCGCCATCGGGTTACTCTGTCTCGAGCGATGGAAGCAGCTACTCCTCGTCCTTGAGCATCGACTGCGCGTCGTCCTATATCGGCAGCAAAATCTACGTCAGGTTCTCGCCGGAGGATGCCACGACGGACTACAACGGAGTCCTGACCGCCACGCACTCGACCATCGCACCAGATTACGGGAACACTCCGCCCAATGCGACGGCGGGGACGATTTCCGTCACCGGCTACGGCAAGGTAACCGTGTCCGGCGCCTCCGCGACCGTAACCTGGCCCCTGTATTCCACGACAACCGCCGCCCTCACCTACGACGCGGCGATAGACGGCGGCGTCAGCGCGACGGCGGCTTCGCTGACTGGTCTAGTGTACAAGGACGTGAAGGCCACGGCTATCCGATTCAACACCCCGGACGGCAACTGGTCGGCCGACGCATCTCGTAACGAAACCCGCTATGTCGAGTTCACCATCCCGACGAGCACGATGTCCTTCAATATCGATTCCGTCTCCCTGAGCGCCGGACCGGGAGGCGGTACGGCCATGAAATGGGACATCGTATATTCCCTGAACGCGAGCTTCAGCTCGCCGGTCGTGCTCGGGAGCGATTCCGATTTCACGAAGGCCAAGGACACCGCTTCCACTAAGAGCTACTCGGGCCTAGGATTGAGCGTGGCCGCTGGTTCGACCTTCTACCTTCGAGTCTATCCCTATCTGACCGCAGCCGCGACCGGCAAGAGCCTAGTTCTGGCGAACGTCGCCGTATCGGGCGTGACCTACTGAGCTCAAGCGATCGCCAATCCGTATAAATAAGGAGGCCGGCGCGGGAACGATCCCACGCCGGCCTTCGCCTTAGTCCCCAAGCATGGGACAGCGAGGCTCGAGACTAGCGTCCCCTGCGCGAGGGGCTACCCACGCGCGAGGAGAAGCCGGTCACGTCGTCGATCGAGAATCCGCCGGAGCTCTTGGGCGCAGAGCTCCTTGGGGACTCGGGGCGGCGGGACGGCCGGGGACGGTCGGACCGGGGGGCGGCGGCGCGCTGGGCCTCGGCTCGCCTGCCCTCGGCGCGGGGGGCCGGGCGGGAGGCATCCTTGCGCGGATCGGCGGCGCGGGGGCGATCGTCGCGCGCGCCGCTCTGGCGCGCGCCTTCCGGGCGCCTGCCGGGCCTGCCGCGGGAGGCGTAGGCCTGCTCGCGGCGCCCTGAATCCCGGTCGGAACCGGCGGGCCTCAGGGCCTTGGCGGCGGCCGCCTCCTTGGCGCCCTTGCGCCCTTCCTCGGCCGCGATGTCGAAGGCGCTGCCGGAGCCCACGGGCACGCTCTGGCGGATGAGCTTCTCGATGGCCTTGAGTAGGGGCTTCTCCTCGGAATCGCATAACGCGACGGCGGAGCCCTTCGCGCCCGCGCGGGCGGTGCGCCCGATGCGATGCACGTAGGTCTCGGCCACCTCGGGCAGCTCGTAGTTGTAGACGTGGCTGATGCCGTCCACGTCGATGCCCCGCGCGGCCAGGTCGGTGGCGACGAGGACGCGCAGGTTGCCGGCGCGGAAGCCCTCCATCGTGCGGGTGCGGTTGTTCTGGCTCTTGTTGGCGTGGATCGCCTCGGCCGGGATGCCCGAGGAGCTGAGCGAGCGCGCGAGCTTGTCGGCCCCGTGCTTGGTGCGCGTGAAGACGATGGCCCGCTCGGCTCCCTGCTCGCGGATCAGCGCCGCGAGGTATCCGCACTTCTCGGCCTTGGACACGAAGGCCACCTTCTGGTCGATGAGCTCGACGGCGGGCTTCTCGGGCGATACGGAGACGCGGATGGGGTCGTGGAGGATCGAGTTGGCGAGGCCGGCGATGTCGCTCGGCATGGTCGCGGAGAAGAGGAGGGTCTGACGCTGCTTGGGCAGGAGGGCGATGATCCTGCGCACGTCGCGGATGAAGCCCATGTCGAGCATGCGGTCGGCCTCGTCGAGCACGACGATCTCGGCGCCGTCCAGGCGCACCTGGCCCTCGGACTGGAGGTCGAGGAGGCGGCCGGGCGTGGCTATGAGGACGTCGACGCCGCGGCTCAGGGCCTTGACCTGCGGTGCCTTGCCGACGCCCCCGAAAACGCAGGTATGGCTGAGCCGGGCGTTCGCGCCATAGGCGGCGAAGCTCGCGTCGATCTGGGCGGCCAGCTCGCGGGTCGGCGCGACGACGAGGGCGCGGCAGCCGCGGGGGGCGGG
>DBTW01000139.1:18689-21534 GCA_002307245.1 Spirochaetaceae bacterium UBA1306
GCCGTCTTGCCGGTGCCGGTCTGCGCGCAGCCGAGGAGGTCCCGGCCAGCGAGGAGGGGGGGGATCGCGGCGGTCTGGATGGGCGTCGGGGCCTCGTAGCCTTGGCGCTGGAGCGCGGACAGGATGGACTCGGCGAGGCCGAGGGATGAGAAGCTTTGGTCGTTCATGGGGGTCCTTGATGAGAAAAAGATGGGGCAAGTGCCAGTTTAACGGCTCGTGGACGGGCGCCTTCAGTACGGTTCGTACCCAGAATGGCCTCGCATAGCCCATGGCATTGCTCTCGCCCCGGCACAAGACCGTGAGCGAGGGCCGATTCGAGCGGATATCAGGATCCGCGACCGGCTTGCGGGGAATATACACCGTAACGGGCAACAAAGGCTAGCGGGTAATGTTGACGCGCGTGATTAAACAGCAGGAGGCGCGAAAGACTCAAATCGAGCAATAGCCCTGTCGGGAAGGTCATAATCGAAAGGAGTGCCCAGGAAATCGAGGATCGCCTCGCTACCCGGCCCGGAAACCGAGACGAGGCGACCGCCCTTAACCTCGAGGAGGGCGCGACCGCCGCTCCAGGGCAAGCCGAGGGAAAAGGCGGGGGTCTCTCCCCAGGTCCAGTCCCAGGACGAAAGCCGCCGCTCGATCGACTCGACCGAGGCAGGATCGACGAAGCGCTCGGCGTCGACGGGCTCCCTGCCTACGAGCTCGCGCGAGAGAGCTTGGATGGCATCCTCGACCCCGAGGCCGGGCACAATGCGGGAAAGCTTGGTCGCCCGCGAGCTGACCGAGGGCAAGGCCCTCGAGGATTCGAGCTCGAGGCCTGGCGATGGCGTTTGCCGAAGGCCTAGCGCTAGCGTTAGTCGATCGAGATCGGCGTCTACGAGAAGGGTGCCGTGGTGGAGAACCCGCGAGGCAGTGAAGCGCCTCGCGGTGCCGGAGAGCTTGGCGCCAGCGAGGGGCCCTGATCCCGAGAAGAAGAGGCCGCCCCTGTCGCCGGCCCTCGCCTCGACGCCGAGCCGGCCCAGGGCGCGCTCGACGAGGGCGAGCTCGGCCTCGCGGTCGTGGCGCGAACGCGGCACGATAATGCCCCAGTTGAGGTTGCCCGAGTCGTGGTACACGGCCCCGCCGCCCGAGGCGCGCCTGACGACCGTCAGGCCCAAGCCCGGGACCGCCTCGACCCAGGGATTCTGGTTGCGGCCGATCACGACGCAGGGGTCGTCCACGTAGAGGACGAGGGCGGATTCGAAGCCCGAACCCCGCTCGAGGAGGGCTTCCTCGACGGCGAGGTTGCGGCGGGGATCGCCGCCTCCGACCCTCAGGGCAAGGTCGAGCATCGCCTAGGGTTTCAGTGCCTGATGCAGAGGTCGATCTCGAAGGCGCCGTCCTTGGGCAGGGAGAAGGAGAGGGCCACGACGGGCGCGATATTGGGCCAGCCTATCTTGTGGTTCGGCCCGCGCACGATCACGGGCGGGGCTATCTCGATATTGAGGTCGCGTATCGCGGAGATCGCGGAACCGGCGATGATGTTCATCATCTCGCCCACGAGGCCCCCCTCCAGCTGGCGGCCTTCCAGCACGCCCCCGGCGATGACGCCCGAGCCCGCGAGGAGCTCGGCTAGGACGGGCTGCTTGATCCTGATCGCGACCACGCCCTGGGCCTGGCCGGCGAGGCCCACGAGGCCGGTGACGTCCCAGCCATGGTCCTCGGAGCCGGTGAGCTCGCAGGTCCCCGCTTCCGTCGCGACGATGCCGAACATGTCCCTGAACGTGCTCGCGGCGGCCTTCGAGAAGGCGGCGACGATAGCTTTATCCATGGTGGTCCCTCCGTGGTAACAATAGTCGTTGCGCGCCCCTCCCACAAGTGCCCGTTGCGCAAGTTCGAACGGGCGGGCTAGAGTACCCGAATGAGCGGCAGCGAGGATCGGCGCCATGGCTTGGCATTGGCCGTGGGCGCGATCGGCGTGGTATTCGGCGACATCGGCACGTCGCCGCTCTACGCCCTGCGCGAGTGCTTCTCGCCCATCCACGGCATCCCGATCGAGCCGGATAACATCATCGGCATCGTCTCCCTCCTTATATGGGCCTTGAGCCTCATCGTATGCGTGAAGTACCTGGGCCTCGTCCTCAAGGCCGACAACCGGGGCGAGGGCGGGATCCTCGCCCTCGTCAGCCTCGTCTCGCGCTATATCCCAAAGGGCAGCAATCGGCGGGCGGGCTTCGTGATAGGCCTGGGCATCCTAGGCACGGCGCTCCTGTACAGCGACGGCATGATCACGCCGGCCGTGTCGGTGCTCTCAGCCATCGAGGGGCTCGAGGTCATCACGCCGAGATTCATCCCCTATATCCTGCCGCTCTCCCTCCTCGTCCTCGTCGGCCTCTTCCCCATGCAATCGAGGGGCACGGCCAAGGTCGGCCGGGTCTTCGGCCCCCTCATCTCGCTCTGGTTCGTCGTCATCGGCGCCCTCGGCGTCTCGGCCATAGCCTCGAACCCGGGCATCCTGGCGGCCCTCGACCCGCTCTACGCGCTCCGCTTCGTCCTACGCAACGGCCGCCTCTCCTTCGGGGTCCTCGGCTCGATCTTCCTCGCGATGACCGGCACCGAGGTGATGTACGCCGACCTCGGCCACTTCGGCCGCGCGCCCATCCGCCGCTCCTGGTTCTTCCTCGTGTACCCGGCCCTCCTCCTCAACTACATCGGCCAGGGAGCCTTCCTCCTCGGGCATCCGGAGGACGCGGGCAACCTCTTCTACCGCCTGGTGCCCGCCTGGGGCCTCTACCCGATGGTCATCCTGGCCACGATCGCCACGATCATCGCGTCGCAGGCCGTAATCTCGGGGGCCTTCTCGGTGGCG
>DBTW01000139.1:21931-22585 GCA_002307245.1 Spirochaetaceae bacterium UBA1306
CGGCTTCAAGAGCTCGGGCCGGCTGGCCAACGCCTACGGGATAGCGGTGTCGGTCGACATGCTCATGACGACCTGCCTGATGATCTTCCTCGGACGGCGGGCCGCCAAGATGAAGCTCGTGCTGCTCCTGCCCATCGCCGCGGTCTTCCTTTCTATTGACCTGTCCTTCTTCCTCTCGAACGCGACCAAGGTCGTCTCGGGGGGATGGATCGTCGTCATCATCGCCGCGGCCATGTTCCTCATCACGAAGACCTGGACCGACGGCCGCAAGCTCTTCTCGAGGAAGATCCAGGTCTACCGCCTCACGCCCGAGCTCTTCGCCTCCAGCATAGCCCTCGACCCTCCCGTGCGCGTGCCGGGGACCGCCGTGTTCCTCACGGCCGACCCCAAGGGCGTGCCGAAGGCCCTGCTCCACAACCTCAAGCACAACCGCGTCCTCCACGAGCGCACGATCGTCCTCTCGGTCCAGACCACGGACGAACCCTACGTGGACGAGAGCGAGCGCATCTCGATCATGGGCCACCAGGGCGGCATCTGGCACGTCCTCCTCAACTTCGGCTTCAGCGAGACGCCCGACGTCCCGCGCGCCATGCAGGACGTCAAGATACCGGGCTTCGTCCCCGACCCGATGAAGACCACCTACTTCCTCGGCCG
>DBTW01000139.1:22907-44231 GCA_002307245.1 Spirochaetaceae bacterium UBA1306
CGCCTCTTCGCCTTCCTCTTCAACAACGCCATCAGCCCGACGGACTTCTTCCGCCTGCCCCCCGACCGAGTCGTGGAGATAGGCGCGAAGACCGAATTGTAGAGAGAGGTCCTTCCCATGAGACGCAGCTTCCTGGTCATGCGGCCCGTCCTCGGCCCCCGCTCCTTCTACAAGGAGGCCCTCGGGATAGTCGTGCCCGTCATGCTCCAGATGGTCATCACGAGCCTGATCTCCCTCGTCGACAACTTCATGGTCGCCGGGCTCGGCGACGTGAAGATGTCCGCGGTCAACGTGGCCAACCAGATCAACTTCATCTTCATCGTCGTAGTCAACGCGGCCTGCATGGCGGGGGGCATCTTCCTCTCGCAGCACCGCGGGGCGAGCGACGCCGAGGGCATGCGGCAATCGCTGCGCTTCAAGCTCATCATGGCGACCGCGATCGCGGCCGTCCACTCGGCCCTCTGCCTCGCCATGCCCGAGGCCCTCATTCGCCTCATGCTCGGCGGCAACAGCGAGGGGGGCCAGATCGTGGAGGAGGGCGCGCGCTTCCTCCGGCTCGTGACGCCGAGCTTCCTGCCGATCGCGATAGCGTCGGCGGTCGGAACCTCGTACCGCGACACCGGCAGGACGAGGACTCCCCTCGCGGTGTCCTCCGCGGCCGCGGCGGCCTGCACGCTCCTCAACTGGCTCCTGATCTACGGCGCCCTCGGCGCGCCCCGCCTGGAAGTGGCCGGAGCCGCGATAGCCACGGACATAGCGCGGTTCGCCGAGGCGGCGGCCTTCCTCGCCATCGCGGGCATCGGCAAGCCCGCCTTCGCCTTCAAGCTCCGCGAGCTCTTCCGGATCGATCCCCGCCTGTTCACGGAGATATTGAGCCGGTCGGCGATGATGTTCTGCTCGGAGACGGCCTGGGTCCTGTCGGAGACGATCGTCACCGCGATCTACAACGGCCGCGGCGGCGCCGAGACCGTCGCGGGCATGGCCGCGGGCTGGACCATAGCCAATATCTTCTTCATGGCCTTCGGCTCCGTCAACACGGCCGCGAGCGTGATCGTGGGCTCGACCCTAGGAGCGGGGCGGCTCGACGAGGCGCGCGCGAAGGCCCGCTGGATCGCCTACGGCTCCTTGCTCTTCGGCGCGGCCGTCGGCATGGTGGCCGCCGCCTCGATCTTCCTCGTGCCGGTCGTCTTCGGCAACCTGAGCCCCGCGGCGCGCGTCGTGACCAAGGGCCTCGTGATCGTCATCGCCGCGTACATCCCGCTGTGGACCCTGATCAACGCCCAGTTCGCGATCTCGCGCGCCGGGGGCGACACGGCGATGGGCGTCTGGGTGGACGTCGGCGTCACCTACGCGGCCTTCCTGCCGATAGCCTTCGCCCTGGCCGCCTGGACGGATATGGGGCCCGTGCCCCTCTTCGCCCTCGCCAAGCTGGCCGACATAGGCAAGGCCGCGGTGGCCTTCTGGTGGCTCGCGAAGGAGAGATGGGTGAGGAACCTCGCCGAGGCGTCGGCCGGGCTCGATTAGGCCCCGGCCGCGGGCGATCCCCTACTTGCCGTCCTTCATGTACTTCCCGATGAAGCCCAGCTTCATCTCGAGGAGGGCGGAGGAGATCGACACCTTATAGAGGTGGGGATTGAGCAGGCGCAGGTAGGTCGAGTCGAAGCCGTCGAAGCGGCCGCGCAGGCCGGCCCTTATGTCGGCCAGGGCGGGCGCGCCGCCCAGGGCCCTGCCCCCGGCCATGACCTTGGACAGGAGGGGCCTGACCGCCGCGGGGCGGAGGCGCAGGCGGCGCCAGTCGGCCGAGGGGTGGTGGAGGATGAGCTCCTCGCCGGCGCTCGGGCTCTCGCCGTCGAGCGTGAGGAGGTCGGCCTGGGCCTTGCCCTCGGCGTCGTAGAGCCGCACGAGCTGCTTCACGCCGGGGTTAGTGGACTTGTCCGGGTTGTCGGAGAATTTCATCGTGGGCTCGAAGCCGCCGCCGTCGCGCTGGACGGCCGCGAGCTTGTAGACGCCGGGGAAGGAGGACTCGGCCCCCCCGGTCACGAGCTTGGTGCCCACGCCCCAGGAGTCGACGGGCGCGTTGGCCGAAACCAGATGCTCGATGATCTCCTCGTCGAGCTCGTTGGAGACCACGATGTACGCGCTCTGCATGCCCGCCGCGTCGAGCTCCTTGCGCACCTCGCGGGAGAGGTAGTCGATATCGCCCGAGTCCAGCCTGACGCCGAAGGTCTTGCCCCGGGCCACGAGGGCGCGCCCCGACGCGATTGCGTTCTTGATGCCGCTCTCGAGGGTGTTGTAGGTGTCGATGAGGTAGGCGGTCTTGTCGGGGTAGATCCCCGCGTAGGCGTCGAAGGCCGAGCGCTCGTCGGGGAAGGCCATGATCCAGGAATGGGCCATCGTGCCCAGCACGGGGATGCCGTAGAGCTTGCCCGCGAGGGTGTTGGATGTGCCGTCGGCGCCGCCGATGAAGGACGAGCGCGAGGCCGAGAGGGCCCCGTCGGGGCCCTGGGCGCGGCGGAGGCCGAACTCCATCACGTGGCCGTAGCCCGAGGCTCGCCAGACGCGGGCGGTCTTGGTGGCGACGAGGCTGCAGAAGTTCAGGCGGTTGAGGACGAGGCCCTCGATGATCTGGGCCTCGATGATGTCCGCCTCGACCCGCGCGAGGAGGGCCTGGGGGAAGACGAGCTCGCCCTCGCTCACCGACCAGACGTCGCCGCGGAAGCGGAAGCCAGCGAGGTAGTCGAGGAAGCCGCGCTCGAACATCCCCAGGGTCTCGAGGTAGGCGATGTCCTCGGCCGAGAAGCACAGGCCCTCGAGGTCGGCGAGGAGGGGCTCGAGGCCGGCGAAGACGGAATAGCCGCCGCCGAAGGGATGGTGGCGGAAGAACACGTCGAACACGGCCCGGCCCGCGCGGCCGAGCTTCCAGTAGCCCTGAGCCATCGTAAGCTCGTAGAAATCCGTGAAGAGGGCGCTCTCGACTCCCCCGACGCGCGGCGATTGCTTGGTCGTGCTCAATTCAAGGCCTCCGAGAGGGTGAAGGATGCTCCTTCGCGGCGCATGGCGGCGAGGGCCCGGGCCGCGCCGCCGGGAGGCTGGTCGACCCCCCGCACCGCGTCCTCGACCACACGCACCGAATAGCCCAGGCGCAGCGCGTCGAGGCTCGAGTAGAGGACGCAGAAATCGGTCGCGAGGCCGGCGATAAAGAGCTCGGAGACGCCGACGGAGCGGAGCCAGCCGTCGAGACCGGTCGCCGTGGTCCGGTCGTTCTCGAAGAAGCAGGAGTAGGAGTCGAGGCCGGAGCGGAAACCCTTGCGCAGGATCAGGGTGGCCCGGTCCGAGTCGAGGCCGGTGCGGAAGGCGGCGCCCTCCCCGCCCTGGACGCAATGATCGGGCCAGAGTACCTGCGGAATGCCCTCGGCCTCCACGCTCTCGTAGGGCGAGCGGCCGGACCAGGACGAGGCGAAGGAGACGTGCCCGACGGGATGCCAGTCCTGGGAGAGGATCACGCGGTCGAATTTGCCCATCATCGCGTTGATGGGGCGGATGATGGAGTCGGCGCCAGGCACGGCGAGGGCGCCACCCTCGCAAAAATCGTTCTGGACGTCGACGACGAGAAGGGCGCTGCGCTTTCTAGCCACTTCCAAGGATTTCCTCGCTTGTCGGGCGCCGCCTCGCGCAGCTTCGCGGGGCGACGGCGCCGTTAATACTAGCGATATCCCGGGCGAGGGGAAAGCCCGGCCGCGCCTATTCCAAGCCGAGGACCCCGGGCTATCCTCGAGCCATGAACGATTACCCGTCCATCTTGGGCGCCGCGAGGCGAATCGTCGAGGAAGTCGGCCTCTTCCAGCTTTCCGAGTGGAGGAGGCGACCCGCCGGCTGGGCCGAGGAGAAGGCGGCCAAGGACCTCGTCAGCTTCGTCGACCTGGAGTCCGAACGCCGCCTGTCGCCCGCCCTGAAGTCCCTCCTGCCCGGCTCGGCCTTCTATGGCGAGGAAGGCGAGAAGAGCCGCGGCGAGCTCACTTGGGTGGTGGACCCCGTGGACGGCACGACGAACTACGTCTGCGGCCTCGACTGGTTCTGCATCTCGGTCGCCCTCTTCGAGCGGGACGCCGAGGGGATCGAGCGGCCGATCCTCGGCCTCGTGCACAGGCCGAGGGCGCGCGAATGGTACTGGGCCCTGCGAGGGGCCGGCGCCTGGGAGGAAAGTCCCGGCGAGGCAGCGCGGAGACTGCCGCCCACGGCGGCCCTGCCGCTCCGCAAGAGCCTCGTCTGCACGGGCACGCCGTACCGTTCGCCCGGCACGGCGAAGGCCTTTTACGAGGCGGCGGCGGCGGTAACGAAGGCTGCCCTCGACCTCCGGAGGCTCGGCTCGGCAGCCCTCGAGCTCTGCCAGGTCGCGGCCGGGCGGCTCCAGGGCTTCTGGGAAGTCGACCTCAAGCCCTACGACGTCGGGGCGGCCCTGCTCCTCCTCGCGGAGACGGGCTGCCCCGTTTCGACGATCGGGGGCGCGCGATACGAGCCCTTCGAGAGCATGAGCATCGTCACCGGCGCGCCCGGGGCGGCGGAGGAGCTGCGTGCGATCGTGGCGCCATTCTACGAAAGCCTAGGCGCTTAGCAGGCTGTTGAAAAAGGCTCGGTTGGCCTTTTTCAACATCCTTTTAGGGCTTCGCTCGGGGATGGCCGATTCGCGCCTCGTAGCCGAGGGAAAGGGCGAAAGCCCGCCCCGACTCCGCACCCGCCGATCTCGACGCCGACAGGACGGGCGCGAGTACGGTCCCGGCCTCCGGCAGAGAAGCCTTGAGGGACAGGCTTCCGGAGCTTCCCCAGGGCAGGGAGAGCTCGATCCAACCCTCGGCGATGACGGGTGAAGCGGCGGAGCCCTCGGCGAAAAGCTCGAGGGACAGATCGAGGGCGATAGCCGGCAGCCCGCCCTCGCCCGCGGCGCGCGCGGAAAAGTCCAGGGAAAGACCGCCAAAGGTATCGGACCAGAGGATGGATGCCTCGAGACTCGAGCTCGTCGAGGCGCTCGGGCTTCGGGACTTCTTCCTTAGTAATACCGACCAGCTCCCCTCGCCCGCCTCGTCGGCGGCCGCGAGCGGCAGGGACAACTTCGTCTCGAAGAGCCTGCCTGGCTTGGCGCCTAGAGGCAGGACGAGGTCGAGAGCGGCCTTACCGTCCCAGGAGGGCGAGTAGAAGAGGCCCCGGCTCATTGCCTCCTCGCTGAAGCTCAGGCCGAGCGAGGATGAGCGCCGCATGGCGAGGCGGGCCTCGGCGCAGGCGGCGGCCAGCCTGTCCTGCCGCTCCGCGAAAAGCGCGCGATAGCGGGGGCTGGCCGCCGAGGCGAGGAGCCGCAGGCTCAAGGGGCCGGCGGATTCCCTGGCTTCGAGCCGCGCGGCGAGGCCGGGGCCGAAGAGCCGGCCGTAGCTGAAGGCGCCCGCGCAGAGGGCGTCGCCGCCATCGCCATCGCGCGACCAGAGCAGGGCCGCCTGAGCGAGGGGCGATCCATCGCTCGGATCGAGGGCGGGCGATGACGAAAGCGAGGCTGCCCAGCCCGAGCCTTCGGAGGGGCCGTCGCCGTAGGAGGCGGCGGCGAGGGCCTCGAGGCGACTCTCCCCGAAGCCCCATCGCAACGAGGCGCCGCCGGCCGCCGGGCCGGGCTCCCTCCGGCCCGCGTCGGGGCCGGAGGCGAAGGAGAAGGCGCCCTCCCCCTTCTGGGCGGCGAAGAGGCACAGGGGCCCGGCATCGAGGCGCAGCACGGCGCTCCTCGACCGAAGGGAATAGTCGAGGATCACGGGATAGCCGTCGGCGAGGAAGCTCGGGGAGCCGGGATCCGCGAGGAAGCGCAAGGACCCCTCGACGGAGCCGGTACCTGCGGACAGGCCGAGTCCCCGGGGCAGCCCGGCGCCCGCGGGGCTCCCGGAAGCGATGGAGAGGCAGGCCGAGAGATCGTAGGTGCCAGCGCCCGAGTCCAAGCCGGCGGCGAATCGCGGGGTGGGGGGGCCTTCATCTGCGGAAAACCGGAAGGACAGGGAGTCCTCGCAAAGCTCCGCCGACAAGCTCCCGGCCGGCGTCGGGTCGGCCCCGGCTTGCGCGACCTGGAAGACGAGGGCCGCGATCGCGAAGGATCGGAGGAGGGAGACCGCCATGGCGCGAATCGGCATACGCTGGCAACGCGCGCGAGAGATCGCGGCGATTGAGGCATCGAAGCGGGCGATTGAAAAAATAACGAGGGCGCCCTAGGATGGGCTCCGGATGAATCAAGATCGCGTCAAGGCCATACTCCTCGAGCTCGCCGATCCTAAGACCGAGTTCTCGCTCATCTTCTCGGGCAAGGAGAGCGCCTTGGTGAACGGGCTCTACAAGCCCCAGACCCGAGAGATCATCATCCATAACCGCAACTTCGCCTCCGAGGACCAGCTCCTGTACACGGCCATACACGAGTACGCCCACCACCTCCACTGCGAGCGCAAGGGAGGCCTCGCCTCGGGACGCGCGCATACGAACGAGTTCTGGGGCATCTTCCACGATCTCCTGGTCAAGGCCGAGTCGATGGGCCACTACCGCGACCCCTTCGACGAGGAGCCCGAGTTCGTCGAGCTCACGCGCAAGATCCGGGGGGCCTGCATCGCCGAGAACGGCCGCGTGATGCTGGAGTTCGGCCGCCTCATGATCGAGGCCCAGGCACTCTGCAAGAAATACAAGGCCCGCTTCGAGGACTACGTCGACCGGGCCCTCGGCGTGCCGCGCTCCACCGCCAACTCCGCGGCGAGGGCGGCCGCCTTCCAGGTCGATCCCGACGTGGGCTGGGACGGCATGCGGATGGCCGCGGCCATCCGCGACCCGGGCGACCGCGCCGAGGCCCTCGAGGCCCTGCGCGGGGGGGCCAGCCCGGCCGCGGTCAAGGCCCGCTTTTCCGCGACGAAGCCCCCCGAGGAGACCGCCGAGCGGCTCGCGAAGGAGAAGGAGAGGCTCGAGCGCACGATCGTCAACCTGCGCGAGCGCCTCGGCGAAGTGGAGCGGGCCCTGGCCGAGATCGAGGCCGACGACGGAAGGGACGCGGGATGATAGCCTTCAGCCTCCTGGACCTGATCGCCTTCGGGGCCTTCCTCGCCTTCGCCCTCTCGATCTTCTACCTCTCGCGCGCGGGCTACGACCTGCCGCCGAACAACCCCAAGGCCCTGATGGAAGAGCGGAAGCGCCTCGGCGCGAAGCCCGGGAGGAAGCTCGCCGTCTGCGCGGGCGACTCGATCACCCGCGGCTCCGTGAGCGCTGACTACGTCTCCATGCTCGCCGCGAGGCTGCCCGATTGGGACTTCGCCAATGCGGGCGTCAACGGGGAGCTCGCCTACAATCTCGCCGAGCGCCTGGGGGATATCATAGCCCTCGACCCCGACGCGATCACCATCCTCATAGGCACCAACGACGTGAACGCCACATTCGGCCTGCCCTCGGCGCTCGGCTACATGGCGGTTAAGCGCCTGCCCGAGCGGCCCAGCCCCCTCTTCTTCCGCGAGAACCTCCTCGGCATCGCGCGCACCCTCAAGCGCGAGACGAGAGCGCGCATCGCCCTCCTCTCGATCCCCCCCATCGGGGAGGACGCGGGACACTACGCCTACCTCAGGACCGAGGACTACGCCGGGATCATCAGGACCATCGCCGCGGACGAGGGCCTCGCCTACCTGCCTCTCCGCGAGCGTATCTGCTCCTACCTCGAGGCCCTGCCTCCCGACGGGCATAAGGCCCTCGAATTCCGCTATTTCTACCGGGCGAACCTCCGGGCCGGCAGGATGCAGCGCTACCTGGGGAAGAGCCTCGACGAGATCTCGGCCTCCAACCGCTTCCATATGCTCGTCGACGGCATCCACCTCAACTCGCACGGGGCGGCGATCGCCGCCGAGCTGGCCGAGGGATTCCTGCGCGCCTGACGCGGCGCTCAATCGATGGACAGCAGCAGGAAGGACATGTCGTCCTGCTGAGGCGTCATCGCGCTGGATCCCGCCCCGGCGGCGGACGCGAGGCCCCGGTACGCGTCGATGGCGGCCGGTATCGCATAACGCAGGCTCTCTCCTCGCGAGATCGCCAGGGCGGCGGACTCGACGAGGCGCGGCTCGCCGAACTCGGCGCCGGACCAATCCTCCTGCTCCGTGAGCCCGTCGCTGAAGACGAAGAGCCGGTCGCCGGGGGCGAGGCGGTAGGGGTAGATCGCCGGGTCGAGTTCCTCCTCGACGCCGACGGGAAGGTTGCCGCGCGGCCCCTTGAGCCTGCGCGGCCTACCGCCGCGGAAGAGCAGGGCGTGCGAGTGCCCCATGTCCGCGCAGAGGAGGCGCCGCTCGGCGCTGTCGTATATGAGGAAAATGCCGGTGAGGTACTTCTCGAGATGGAAATTCCCCACGATGGATTGATTGAGCGCGATCACGAGATCGCGGAGGCCGCGCTCGAAATCGAACATCGTCAGCATGCCCCAGACCATGGACACGATGAGCGAGGCGGCCACGCCCTTCCCGGACACGTCGCAGAGCGCGAGGAACAGCTTCCCGCCCGGGAGCTCCTTGATGAAATAGAAATCGCCGCCCACGCCCTTGGCCGGCCTGGACCAGGCCTCGACCGAGCAGGCCTCGAGCGACAGGGGCTCGCCCGCCCCGCCCGCCATGAACCGCTCCTGGAGCATGCCCGCGAGCTCGATGTCCTCCTGGGTCATCCGGGAGAGGTAATTGGCGAGGTCCTGGGAGGCGAGGAGGCCGAGGAAGCGGCCGCCCCCCGTCGGCGAGCCGCCGGCCGCGCCCGTCGAGGGCTCGCCGACGAGGAGGCAGAACTCGCCGCCGCTCGGGAGCATGCGCGCGGCCACCTCGAAGAGGTCGGCGTGGGCGTCGAAGACCGGCACCTCCTCGACCAGCTCGGAGACGCGACTCTTGGCGAGAACATCGCGGCCGAAGGGCTTGCCGAGGAGGCCGAAGAGCGCATCCTTG
The DNA here is from genome assembly GCA_002307245.1 of Spirochaetaceae bacterium UBA1306. Classification (GTDB taxonomy): domain Bacteria; phylum Spirochaetota; class Spirochaetia; order Treponematales; family Rectinemataceae; genus UBA1306. The sequence continues at coordinate 31,871 of DBTW01000139.1, forward strand.
CGGAGTATGCCCCGCGCCCGCCCGCCCGGCTCCACGACCGCCACGGCCGGCAGCCCCTGATTGCGCTGGAATTCCTCCGCGAGGTCCAGCACGCCTACGTCCTCGCGAACGTAATGGAAATACTTGGCCGCGTGCAGGGCCGAGGAGCTGTACATCCTGACCGGCTCGGCCTTGCGGAGCAGGGGCTCCCCGGCCGCCATCGACTCGATCGTTCCTGGCTTCATCGTGGCGGCATTCTCGCCTTCCCGAGTTAAAGCTTCGTTAGGGAATCGCATCGCGTGGTTAGGCTTCCATGAGATTTCGGCTTTCGGGCCCCGACGCGCTTGCGCGGGAACGCCGTTTTCCTGTACATCGGCCTCATGGAATGGTTGATGTCGGATCCGGACGATCACGGCTTCGAGAACGTGATCATAAGTGGCGATTGCGATCTCTACGCGGCCCCGGCCTTCGCCAAGGCCATGCAATCGCGCATCGCGGCCGGGGCTAGGAAGCTCCGGATGGACTTTACGGAGGTCAATTACCTTGACAGCACGGGGGTCGGGGCGATCATCAGGATACTCCAGGACTCGCGGAGGACGGGCTGCGAGCTCCGGTTCCGCGGGGTCGGCGGATCGCCGAGAAAGGTGCTCAGGATGTCCAATATACTCGCCCTCATGGAAGAGGACGCGCCCCTGCAGCGGGCGGGCGAGGCCATTCCGCAATGGGAGCGGCCATGAAGAGGCTCATCCTGCGCAAGCTCATCGTCGATGAGCGCAACGAGCTGTTCGACGCCCAGGGTATGCGATGCCTGGAATTCGCGAGCGATTTCTCGAGGATCCGCGAGTATACCGCTACGGTCCTCGCCGATTGCCCCGCGGCCTTCCGTGAAGGGAACCTGCTCGAGCAGCAGCTGTCGGAGATCGTCAAGAACGGCGTCAAGCACGGGAATCGCAACGATCCCGGCAAGCGTCTCCGCGTCTGGTTCGACATGAGGAAAAGGGCGCGCTTCATCGTCGAGGATGAGGGCGAGGGCTTCAAGGATCTCGAGGCCTGGAATGATTTCTTTCGCAAGCGGCAGACCGCCCTCTTCGAGGAGGATTTCGACGCCTTCCTCTCCCTCGCGAGCTATCGCGGGCCGCGCAGCGACGAGACCGACGGGGGAAACAGCCTCATCGCGGCGCTCGAGTACTGGAACGGAGGGATGATCTTCAACGAGGCGAAGAATAAGGTAGGCGTCGTACGCTGGTTTACCGGGGGATCGACCGAAGCATGATTCCCGGCCTATTACAGATCGCTCCCTTCCGCTATTATGCCTTTCGTGAAGCAGTTCGATGCCGAAATAATCGAAAACCGTCCCGTAACCGAATCCTGGAGGGAGCTCGTCCTATCCTGGGACGGCCTGGCGGAAACACCGGCGCCCGGCCAATTCCTCACCCTGCGCGTTTCGCCCTACAGCGACCCGCTCCTGCGAAGGCCCTTCGCCTTTTCGGGCTTCGTCGGCCGAGCGGCGGGCGAGGCCCCACGCGCTTCCGTCATCTACCAGATACGCGGCGGGGCGACGCGCCTCCTCTCCGAGTTAGCCCCCGGCGCGAGGCTGGACGCGATCGGCCCCCTGGGCCGTGGCTTCCCGCAGCCAGGCGCTGAAGAGACGCCCATCCTCGCGGGAGGGGGCATAGGCCTCGGGCCCCTCCTCTTCCTGGCCTCAGCCCTCGCCGAGATCGGCGAAGCGCCCCTCCTCGTCCTCGGCCTGCGCAGCCTCTCCTTGCTCCCTCGCATCGAGCTGCCCGAGGGCGCCGTGCTCTGCACCGACGACGGATCCTCGGGCTTCCGCGGCACGCCGGTGGACTGGATCTCGCGCGAGCGCCCGGAATCGAGGCCGAGCGGCGGCGGAGCCGCCGTCCGCATCTACGGCTGCGGCCCCGCCCCCATGCTCGCGGCCCTGTCCGGCCTCGCAGGTGACAGGGGCTGGGCGGCGAGCCTCTCGGCCGAGCAATGGATGGCCTGCGGCGTCGGGGCCTGCATGGGCTGCGCCCTGCCCCGCTCGGGCGGCGGATTCCTGCGCGCCTGCGCCGACGGCCCGGTCTTCGACGCGGGGGAGATCGACTGGAAGGCCTGCCTATGAAACCCGATCTCCGCGTGCGGATAGGCGGTCTCGAGCTCGCGAATCCCGTCGGGCTCGCCTCGGGCACCTTCGGCTACGGTTCCGAATACGAGGATCTCGTGGACGTGGACCGCATAGGAGCCCTGTACACCAAGGCCGTCACGATTTCTCCCCGGCCGGGCAATCGCCCCCCGCGGATCGTCGAGACTCCCTCGGGCATGCTCAACTCCATCGGCCTCGCCAATCCCGGCATCGAGGCCTTCATCGCCGAGAAGCTGCCCGCCCTGCGCGCGAGGCGCTGCGCGGTCTTCGTCAACGTCGCGGGCTCCACCGAGGAGGAGTATCTCGAGGTAGTCGAGCGCATCGAGTCGGCGGGCGGGGTCGACGGCTACGAGATCAACGTATCCTGCCCCAACGTGCGCCACGGGGGCCTCGCCTTCGGCACCGACCCCGCGCAGATCGAGCGCCTGACGCGGGCCCTGCGCGACCGCACGCGACGGCCCTTGATCGTGAAGCTGACCCCGAACGTGACGGACATCGGCTCCATCGCGAAGGCCGCCGAGGCGGGGGGTGCCGACGCGGTATCCTGCATCAACACCCTCGTGGGCATGGTCATTGACCCGTCCAAGGCGCGGCCCGTCCTCGCGATGGGCTCGGGCGGGCTCTCGGGGCCGGCCATCAGGCCCGTCGGCGTGGCCTGCTGCTACAAGGCCGCGCGCGCCGTGCGCATCCCGGTCATCGGCCTCGGCGGCATCGTCCGCGCGGAGGACGCCCTGCAATACCTGCTGGCCGGGGCCAAGGCCGTGCAGGTCGGCACGGGGACCTTCGTGGATCCGCGTTGCGCGATATCGGTCCTCGAGGGCATAGCGGCGTGGATGGAGGCTCGGGGCCTCGCGAGGATCGACGACATCGCCGCCTTGCTGAGGGACTAGGCGCCGCAGGCGCGGCGCGAGCGAAGAGAAAGGAGCCTACCATCGAAGCGAAGGCGAAACTGCACATCTCGGGAGACCGCTACGAGCCCGAGGGCGAGGCCGCGGTCCGGATCGAGAAGAGGGCCGACGGCTATTTCTTCTCCTGGAAGGCCCGGGATTCCGAGGGCAGCGACATAGCGGAGGAATCGAAGCTCCTCCTATTCAGCTCGATGGACGATCCGGCCAAGCCGCACGCCTATCTCGAGCAATACATCAGGACGAACATCCAGAAGACCGTCCTGAAGCGCAAGAACAAGCTGAAGGTCGTCGGCTGGGCCTGGAGCGAGAAGTAGGGCCGCGGCGCCGGGGCCTCCGCCTTAACCATTTCCTAACATAGCGCTAACGAAGGGCTCATTCCCCTCCCGTATGGTCTACTCGCGGTCCGCAAGAGGACCGGAGCCTATCCTATCGGAGGAATGAAATGAAAAGACTTTGTTCAGCGGGCATCGCCCTCGCGTTTTCCCTCGTCGCGGCGAGCGGGGCCTTCGCCCAGCTCTCCGGCAGCTTTACCTTCGGCGGATCGACGACCGTCGCGCCCTTCGTGTACGCCGCCATCGAGCAGTTCCAGAAGGACAACACGGGCGTGAAGATCTCCTACGAGGGCACCGGCTCCGGCGCCGGCCTCACCTCGCTCGCCGCCGGCCAGTATTCCCTCGCCGGCTCCTCGGCCGAGCTCAGCGCCGACCAGCTCAAGACCCTAGTCCCGACCACCGTCGCCCTCGACGGCCTCACGCCGGTCGTCAACAAGAGCGTCAAGCTCTCGAACATCAGCAAGGCCAACCTGGCCGCGATCTTCACCGGCAAGATCACCAATTGGAAGGAACTCGGCGGCGCGGACTCGAAGATCGTCGTCGTCAACCGCGACGAGTCCTCGGGCACCTACAAGGCCTTCTGGGAGATCGTCTGCCAGAAGGACTACGGCAAGGCGATCGCCTACACGAAGGACGCCATCGTAGCCAAGGAGAACGGCGAGGTCGCGGCCAAGGTCGCGAGCACGCCCGGCTCCATCGGCTACGTCGGGATGGCCTTCGCCGAGGAAGTCATCAAGGCCGGCGGCCGCTCCCTCATGGTCGACGGGGTCAAGGACACGATCGCCAACGTCGTCGCGAAGAAATGGCCCATCTCCCGGTCCCTGTACCTCGTAACCAAGGGCGCCCCGGTCGCGGGCAGCGTCGAGAAGGCCTTCATCGACTTCATCCTCTCTGCCAAGGGCCAGGCCATCGTGAAGAGCACCGACTTCATCCCCCTCCCGAAGAACTAGGAAGCGCTAGGCGGATGACGACGCGGGGGCGAGAAGGCGGGAAAAGGGAGGACGGCAAGTCCCCCCCTAGCCTTCCGCTCCCCCTCCGTCGCCTCCTGACTCGCGAACCGCCTCCGCGCATGCTCTCCATTCCGCGTCCTCGAAGGAGCCGGGCTTGAAACTTCGCAAATCGCTCGAGAAGGGCGCCGAGGGTCTGCTCCTCTTCTGCGCCTTGCTGTCGACCCTCGCCGTCCTCTTTATCACCATCTTCCTCTTCCATCGAGGCCTCCCCCTCTTCCGGAAGGTGCCGATCGCCGAGTTCCTCTTCTCGACGGATTGGTCCCCCACGGCAGCCTCCCCCAAGTACGGGATCCTCTCCTTCATCCTCGGCTCGTTCTACGTCACGGCCCTGGCCCTGGCCTTCGCCGTGCCCGTGGGCCTCGCGGTCGGCGTCTACCTCGCCGAGCTCGCGGAGAAGAAGGCCTCGCGGGCGATACGTTCGGCGGTCGAGATCCTCGCGGGCATCCCCTCGGTGGTCTACGGCCTCTTCGGCATCGCCATCATCTCGGCTGTCACGCGCACGCTCTTCGGCGGCACGGGCTACAGCCTGCTCTCCGCCTCGATCGTCCTCGCCATCATGACCCTGCCCACGATCATCAACGTCACCGAGGTTTCCCTCCGCGCCGTCCCGCACGAGCTCAAGGAAGGCTCCCTCGCCCTCGGCGCCACGCATTGGCAGACCATCTACAAGGTGCTCGTGCCGACGGCCCGCTCGGGCATCATCGCGGGCGTGGTCCTCGGGATGGGGCGGGCGATCGGCGAGACCATGGCCGTGCTGATGGTGGGCGGCAACGCGCCGATCCCCCCGAGCGGCCTCACGGGCAAGGTCAGGACCCTCACGATGAACATCATCACCGACATGAGCTACGCCAAGGACGACCACCTCACCAGCCTCTTCGCGACGGGCATAGTGCTCTTCGTCTTCATCCTGACGCTCAACCTCGTCGTGCAGCTCGCCCTCAAGCGCACGATCTCGAGCGTCGAGGGAGGCCAAGGTGCCTAACCGCAGCGTCGCCCGCGAGAAGACGGCCTTCGGGATCATCCGTTTTCTGTCGGTTTTCACGGTGGCCATCCTCGCCCTCATCATGGGCTTCATCCTCTACAAGGGACTGCGCTACTCGAACGAGGTCCGCGGAACGGTCCTGCCCTACGAGGAAGCCTCGCCGGACGGCCTGTCCATAGTCGTCAACGACCGGGAGGGGCTCGAGTCCCTCGAGTTCCCCGTCCTCTTCGGCATGTACACGGATGAATACATCAATTGGTCCAAGATCAGCGCCGACGAGCACGAGCTCCTGCCCGTGGCGATCGACCCGGCCGCCCCCGACGGCGCGAAGGCCGAGCGCCTGCTCTTCGGGGAGTCCGGCCGGGCTGGCGCGGAATGGGGATCCTCGGTGCGCTTCGCGCCGGACGCAGCCTCGGCCCTCGCCCTCGTCCGCGCGACCCCGGGCGCGGTGGCGATAGTGCCGAGCGCGGCCCTGGGCGCCGCGGGCAAGGGCGTCCAGACCCTGCCCCTGCGCCGCATGACCCTGGCCGTCAGCGAGGACGTGGTCGCGCTCGTCGACAACCGCTCCGTGGAGGACTTGAGCGACGCCGCGATAGACCGGCTCCTGAAGGGCTCCATCGCGAACTGGAAGGAGCTCGGGGGCCCGGACCTGGCCGTCTCCATCCTTCCGGCGTCGCCTGGGGGCATGACGGCCCCAGCGGCCGCCATCGCGCAGGCGAAGGGGGGCGTCGCGAGGATCTACGCCTCGGAGGCCCAGGCCGCGGGGCTATCGACCCTCACGCGGAAGGGCGTCGAACGGGGCTGGAACCTCAGCTTCCGCTACCTCGTCGAGGCGCCCAGGCTCTCGGGCAAGGTGGGCGGCATCTCGACGATCATCCTCAACACCTTCTTCATGCTCATCCTCACCATCGCCATGGCAGCGCCGATCGGGGTGGCCGCGGCCGTGTACCTCGTCGAGTACGCGAAACAGGGCCCCCTGGTGAGGCTCCTGAGGCTCGGCACCGAGACCCTCGCGGGCATTCCCTCGATCATCTTCGGCCTCTTCGGCTTCCTGTTCTTCGTGGACATCCTGGGCTTCGGCTTCGGCCTCCTCTCGGGCTGCCTCACGCTCACGCTGATGATCCTGCCCACGATCGTGCGGACCTCGGAGGAGGCCCTCAAGGCCGTGCCCCGGTCGCTCAGGGAGGGCTCGCTCGCCCTGGGCGCCACCAAGCTGCAGACCATCGCCCGCGTGGCCATCCCGGCCGCGGCCCCGGGCATCCTGACGGGCCTCATACTCGGGATAGGCCGTGCGGTCGGCGAGACGGCGGCCCTCATCTTCACGATGGGCTCGGATTACAAGCTCGCGAAGGGCCTCTTCTCCTCGGCGCGGGCCCTGTCCTCGCACGTGTACCTGCTCTTCGCCGAGGGCATCTCCTTCGACAGGGCCTTCTCGACGGCGACGGTGCTCATCCTCATCGTCCTGGCCTTCAATTTCGGGGCCAGGCGCCTGGTGGGCCGCATGGGAGGAATGAAATGACGGAAACGATCAAGGCCGAGTCCCCGGCCGCCGGCAACGGCAAATTCGACGTGGACGGCCTCGACCTCTGGTACGGCCCGGCCCAGGCGCTCAAGGGCGTGACCATGAGGATAGCGGGCAACTCGATCACCGCCCTCATCGGCCCCTCGGGCTGCGGGAAATCCACCTTCCTCCGGGTCCTCGACCGGATGAACGATCTCATCGACGGCATCCGCATCGAAGGGAAGGTCCTCTACGACGGGGTCGACCTCTTCGGCCAGGTCGACGTGATCGAGCTCCGGAAGAAGATCGGGATGGTTTTCCAGAAGCCCAATCCCTTTCCCATGAGCATCTACGACAACGTGGCCTACGGGCCGAGGGTCCATGGCCTGAGGGCCAGGACCCCGGCCGAGAGGCGCCGCCTCGACGAGCTCGTCGAGAAGAGCCTCGCGAACGCCGCCCTCCTCGACGAGGTGAAGGACCGGCTCCACAAGTCGGCCCTCGGCCTGTCCGGCGGCCAGCAGCAGAGGCTCTGCATCGCGCGGGTCCTGGCCGTCGAGCCGGACGTCCTGCTCATGGACGAGCCCACGAGCGCCCTCGACCCCATCTCCACCTCCAAGATCGAGGGTCTCCTCGACGAGCTCAAGAAGAGCTATACTATCGTCATAGTTACGCATAACATGCAGCAGGCGGGCCGCGTCTCGGACAGCACGGGATTCTTCCTCCACGGCGAGCTCGTCGAGTACGCGCCGACCAAGGAGATCTTCTTCAACCCGAGGGACGAGCGCACCGAGAATTACATCTCCGGCCGCTTCGGTTGACGAAGCGGCCCCGCCCAGGGAGGACGGATATGCAGACGCGAATACACTTCCTCGAGGAGCTCTCGAGGCTCAACCACGACATCCTCGCGATGGGCACCAAAGTCGAGGAGAACCTGCGCAAGGCGGCGGAAGCCCTGAAGTCCCAGAACGTCGAGCTCGCCCGCGAGGTCAAGGCCTCGGACGAGGTCGTCAACGCCCTCCAGCTCAAGATCGAGGACCAGGCCGCCGTGCTCATCGCCACCCAGCAGCCGGTGGCGCGCGACCTGCGGGAGCTCGTGACCGTGTTCAAGATCACGGACAACCTCGAGCGCGCGGGCGACCACGCGGTCCACCTCGCCAAGGCCGCGATCAAGCTGGCCGGCGAGCCCCCCTTCCACCAGATCGACCGACTCTGCCGCATGGCGGACATCGAGTGCGCCATGGTGCGGGGCGCGGTCGACGCCTACCTCAACCAGGACGCAGACGCGGCGAGGAAGGTGGCCGCCGAGGACGACCGGGTCGACGCGGAGCACAAGCAGATCTTCCGCGAGGCGATCGAGATCATGCGGGAGCAGCCCGACCAGATCGAGCGCGCCTCGCGCCTCCTAACGACCTCGGGCTTCCTCGAGCGCCTGGGCGACCACATGACCAACATCTGCGAGGCGGTCGTCTTCATGGTCGAGGGCAGCCACGTGGAGCTTAACGACTAAGCCCATGTCGAAGGCCACGATACTCGTCATCGAGGACGACCCCGACATCCGGGAGCTGCTCTCCTTCTCCCTCGCCAAGGAAGGCTGGGCGGTCGTGGAGGCCGCCGACGGCGAGCGGGGCCTCGCGGCCCTGGCCGAGGCCGAGCCCGACTGCGTCCTCCTGGACGTGATGCTCCCCGGCATGGACGGCCTCGAGGTGCTGCGCGCGCTCAAGGCCGACCCCGCCCGGCGGCGCCTGCCGGTCATCCTGGCGACCGCCAAGGGCGAGGACAGCGACGTGGTGGCGGGGCTCGAGCTCGGCGCCGACGACTACGTGATCAAGCCCTTCAGCCCGAAGGTCCTCGCCGCGAGGATACGCACGGCCCTCCGCAGGACGGCCGACCCGGCGGGCCAACCCTTCCGCGCCGACTCGGTCCTCGCGCTGCACGAGCTCCGCCTCGACGCAGCCCGCCATGAAGTCCGGGTCAAGGACCTCAAGGTCGAGCTCTCGGCCACCGAATTCGCCATCCTCGAGTTCCTGATGCGGAGCCCCGGCTGGGTCTTCTCGCGCTCCCAGATCATCGACGCCGTCAAGGGCCGCGACTACCCGGTCACCGACCGCGCGGTCGACGTGCAGATACTCTCCCTCAGGCGCAAGCTCGGCGAGTCGGGCAACGACATCGAGACCGTCCGCGGCGTCGGCTACCGCATCCGGGACTGAGATGGCGGGCCCCGTCCGAGCCCATCGGAGCCTCTTCTCGATCCTCGCGAGGAAGGGCATCTTCGCGCGGAGCCTCCTCCCCCTCTCCGCCGCCATCCTCGTGGCGGCCGCGGTCTTCGGCCTCGCCGGCGGGGCCGCGCTGGGCTCGGCCTACGCCAAGGCCAACGAGGACGGCCTCGCCCGCACGGCCTTCGCCCTTGCGGCGGCCTTCCCCGCGGAGACCCTTTCCGACGGGGGCCCGGCGGCGGCCTTCGCCTCGCGGCTCTCAGGGGCGTATCGCGTGACGCTGATCCTGCCCGACGGGCGGGTCGTGGCCGACAGCGAGGCAGATCCACGCGCGATGGACAACCACGCCTCCAGGCCCGAGGTGGCCGCGGCCCTGGCCTTGGGCTCGGCCGGCGAGCCGAAGGCCGGGCAGCGGGAAACGCGGCTGCCGGCGACGACGCGGCGCGAGTCGTCCACGGTCGGCGACGAGCTGTACTACGCGGCCGCCCCGGTCTTCCGCGACGGGAGCCTGGCGGGGGTGCTCAGGCTCTCCCTCCACGCCCCCACCCTGAACCGCGCCCTCGCGCCCTCGCGCTGGAGCCTCGCCCTCGCCGCCCTCGCCTTCGCGGCGGCCGCCATCGCGGCGGCCCTGGCCTTCAGCAGGATGACGGCCCGCCCCATCGCGGCGCTCGCGGAAGTGGCCCGCGTCTACGGCGCCGGGGCCGCCTCGGGCTCGGGCGAGGGAGCGCGGGCCCTGGGCAAGAACGACCCCGAGGAGCTCCGCCTCCTCGCCCTCACCCTCGACTCGATGGCTTCCGAGATAGGATCGCGCATCGCGTCGGCCGAGGCCCAGGGCCGAGAGCTCGAGGCCATACTCGACGCCATGTCCGAAGCGGTCCTCGCCCTCGACTCGGGCCTGCGCATCACCCTGGCCAACCCGGCGGCCCGGGCCCTCTTCTGCCCGCTCGGGGCGGCGCAGGGCCGGGGCCTCCTCGAGTTCACGCGCGCGAGCGCCCTGCAGGAGGTCGCGGCCTCCTGCCTCGCCTCCGGCGAGAGGAACAGGGTCGAGCTGACCCTGTTCCTGCCCTCCGAGCGCTTCTTCCAGGCACTGGCCGCCCCCCTGCGCCGCGGCGCCGCGCCCTCGACCGAGGGGCCCCTCGGGCCCGCCGGGGGCGTGGTCCTGGTCTTGGGCGACATCACCGAGCTCCGGCGCCTCGAGCGCGTCCGCCGCGACTTCGTCGCAAACGTCTCCCACGAGCTGCGGACCCCGGTGCAGCTCGTCAAGGGCTTCGCCGAGGCCCTGCGCGACGGCGCGTTAGGCGATCCTGACCAGGCGGCGCGCTTCGTCGGCATCATCGAGCGCAACGCCGAGCGCATGGAGAGCCTAATCTCCGACCTGCTCTCCCTCGCCGCCCTGGAGCGGGAGGGCCGCGAATGGCTCGAGGCCGAGCGCCGCCCCATGCGGCCCATCCTCGAGGCAGCCCGCGAGGCCGTGCTGCCCAAGGCCGAGGCCCGAGGCATGAGGCTGATCCTGGACTGCGAGGCGGGGCTGGAGGCGAGGGTCGACCCGGGCCTCCTCGAGCAGGCCATCGTCAACCTCGTCGACAACGCGATCAAGTACTCGAAGCCGGGCAAGGAAGTCCGCGTCTCGGCCTCCGCGGATCGGCCCGCGGAAGTGGGAGCCGGCAGCCTGGTCATCGAGGTGCGGGACCAGGGCATCGGCATCCCCGCCCGCGACCTCCCGAGGGTCTTCGAGCGCTTCTACCGTGTGGACAAGGCCAGGTCGCGCGAGCTCGGCGGCACGGGGCTGGGCCTCGCCATCGTGAGGCACATCGCCAGGGCCCACGGCGGCGAAGCCTCGGTGGAGAGCTGGGAAGGCGAGGGCTCGACCTTCAGGATACGAATTCCCCTCTAGCCTTCGGCGAGGCCGGAGGGGAATTTTTTCAGTATTCCAGGATAGTCGACCCGCCGCTTTCATCGACCGAAACGAAAAGCAGGCTATCGCGTCCCAGGAAGCGCCAGAGCCCGGGCGAGAGCCGCGCGAGAGAGGCGCGTTCCGCCGACTGGCCGGTATCGGCCTCGGGGACCGGAATATCCTCGAAGGGGCTCTCGGGCCACCAAGTACCTCCCGGCAGGATTACGCGGAAGCGCTCGGCCTCCTTGAATAGGCTGATCCGGAAATCGCGGGCGGAGAGGCGACGGGCGACCTCGAGCGGAGGCAGGAGCCAGGGATCGCTGGAATTGGCCATGGCGGCATCGACGAGCCTGCCGAGGTCATAGGCCCAGGGATCGATGCCCGCCTCTTCCAGGGCGAGGGCGACGCTGGAAGCGTAGCCGCCGGGCCAGTCCAAGCGGAGCTCGTCCCGGCGCCGGCGGCCCTCCGATGCCGAAACGATGGTCAGGCCCTCCGGATAGAGGGCTCCGGCGGGCAGGAGGGAACGCCCCACGGAGCTGGGCTTGGCGAGGATCGCCTGGGGGACGCCCCGCTCGAGCTCGATGCTCAAGCTCGATCCCGGCGGGGCGAGGGCGGAGCGCATCCTGCCCCCGGCGTCCCTCCAGCAGAGGCGGAAGTCGAGCCCGGGCAGGGCCGACCAGGACGCGGGCGCGGAAGGCAGGACGACGCGAAGCTCCGCCTGGCCGAGCTTTCCGAAGGACGAGCCGGTCGCGGGGCTACAGGCCGCGGAGAGGACGGCCGCAGCCAATGAAGCCGCCGCGAGGATAGCCTTTGCGAGGGACGAAGAACCATCGGAGGCGCGTCCCCGCCTGTCATTGCTACTCATAAAAGGACAACGCGCGCGATGCCCGACCGCGATTGAGCCAATGGCCGATATTCCAAGGCCCGCACTGCCCATGCTTGCCTCGGGGGATGATTTACACGATACTCTTCATAATATGGAAGACGCGCAGGACTTCACGCGCCAGCTCGAGGAGCGGCTCGACGCTCAAAGGGACAAGCTGGACCGCGGCGAGCTCGTCAAGCTTAAGGATGCATTCAAGCTTTTCCAATCGTCCTTCGTGGGAGTCAATTCCATCCTCCACAAGAAGGGCGTCCTTGGCGACGATCCCTACAAGTACGACCTCAAGATCTCCGACGTTACCACCCCCCCGGAGGCCCCCTTCGCCGAGTCGGAGAAGGCCGAGCAGATGAGCATCAGGGTCTCGCAATTCGAGGCCTATCTCGATTTCCTCAATAATTACTACCAATTCAGCTGCGATTTCCTCACGATGGGCCGCCTCAAGCGCCTCCTCTCCCTCGCCAAGTACTTCGACTTCCAGCAATTCTCCGAGACGAGCACGCGCCTCAATACCCGGGC
>DBTW01000166.1:0-10468 GCA_002307245.1 Spirochaetaceae bacterium UBA1306
TCGACGGTCTGGCCGTTCTTGACGAAGGGCGTGAAGCGCTCGCCCAGGCCGTAGACGAGCTCGCCGACGCCGAGGGCGAGCTGCTCGAGGACGTAGGTCCCGTCCGGCACGTCGTCCGGGGCGCCCGAGGCCTGGACCCAGGCGGAGCGCCTCTCGCCGGTCCAGGTCAGGCGGCGCTCGCGGCCGTCGGCGCCCGCGCCGAGGAACTCCACGAGGAAGGGAGCCTTGCGACTGACGCGGGCCGAGATGGCGCCTGAGCGCAGGCCCAGGGCGCCGCCGGGCCCGGCCGAGGCGGAGCCGCCGGGGGCCGGAGAAGGCGGGCCGAGGGCGAAGGCGGGGCCGCGGCCGCGGCCGCCCGCGTGATGCGTTAGGCGAACTCGTATGACTCCATCGGCGTAGGCCGTGAGCCGGATCGTCAGGAGGCCCCCGTCGATCGTGCCGCCCCGCCCCTCGATGGGCCGGTCGGGGCAATAGAGTAGGAGCTCGCCCTCGCCGGCCTCGCCGGAGGGGCCTATGTCCGCGTCGTAGGCCTCGCAGGCGAAATGAGGCGACACGCCCTTGCGGACGAGCCAGTTGCCGTCGAAGAATTTCATGGATCTACTACCCCTTCACCGCGCCGGCGGTGATGCCGCCGACGATGTATTTCTGGCCGAAGACGAACACCAGGAGAACCGGCAGGCTGGTGAGCACGATGTCCGCGCTCACCAGGTTCCACTGAGTCTGGTACATGCCGAAGAAATTGTAAACGCCCAGGGTCATGGGCCATTTCGAGGTCGAGTTGAGGAAGTAAAGGGGCATGATGAAGTCGTTCCAGGTGGCCATGAAGTCCAGCACGAAGACCGTGGACGCGATCGGGGTGAGCAGGGGCGCGATGACCCGGATGAAGAGCTGCACGGGGGAGCAGCCGTCGATGACGGCCGCCTCGTCGATCTCGCGCGGCAGGGTCGATATATAGCCGTAGGCGATGAAGAGGCTGATGGGGATGTTGATCGCCGCGTAGAGGAGGACCATGCCCAGCCTCGTGTTGATCAGGGCGAGGGCCTTCATCACCTTCATGACCGCGATGTAGTTCATCGGCAGGGCCGTGCCCAGGACGATGAAGAAGTAGATGGCCCCGCTCGCCCTGCCCTTCCGCCTCGACAGGGGAAAGGCCGCGGCCAGGACCAGGGCGACGACGAGGGCCGAGCTCCCCGCCCCGTAGAGGGCGCTGTTGAGGAAGGTCGTGAGGAGGTTCCCCGCCTTGTAGACCGCCTCGTAGTTGGAGACGGCGAGCTTCGCCGGCAGGGCCAGGGACATGTCCGCCGCCTCGGCCCCCGACTTGAAGGAGTTGATCAGGATGACCGCCACCGGCAAGAGGAAGGCCAGGGCCACAAGCCAGGACAGGAGCCCAAGCGAGGCTCGGGACAGGGACCTTCGGAGATTCACGCCTCCACCTCCTTGGCCCGCATGCCCCTGATGATGAACCAGGAGACGGCGGTTATGAAGAAGAAGAGGACCGTGGAGAGGGTAGTGCCCATCCCGTAGTCCCCCTTCGAGAATTCCTTGTAGACGCCGGTGTTCATCACCCCCGACGCGTAGCCCGGCCCCCCGTTCGTAAGCACGTAGATGATGTCGAAGACGCGGAAGCCGTAGGTGAAATTGAGGACCGTCACGACCATGATCGAGGGTACGAGCATCGGTATGGAGATCCTGACGACCCGCTGGAGGAAGCTCGCCCCGTCGACGATGGCCGCCTCGTGGTAGGAGGCCGGGATCGCCTTGATGCCGGCTATGAAGACCACCATCACGTAGCCCACGCCCTTCCAGGTGTCGACCGCGATGATCGACTTCCAGACCCAGGCGAGGTCGGTCAACCAACGCTGCTTGAGGACCCCGAGGCCGAGCGCGTCGAGGGCGAGGTTGACGAAGCCCGTGCTCGGGTGGAGGAGGCTGCGGAAGACGAGGCCGACGATGAGGAAGGACAGGACCTGGGGGGAGAAGATGATCATCCGGTGGAAGTCGGCGAAGCGCGACCGTCTCGTGAAGAGGAGGGCGAGGGCGAAGCCGACCAGGGTCTTCCAAAGGGTCGTGAAGAAAGTGAACTTGAGCGTGTTGCCGAAGTACAGGAGATAGGGCGTATTGCCTCGGAAGAGATTGCGGAAATTTGCCAGGCCCACGAAGTTGAGCTCCGGCCTGAAGCTGTTCCAGTCGGTGAAGGAATAGAAGAGCCCGAGGAGACAGGGAAAAAAGAACAGCATGAAATAGAGCCCGAGGGCCCCGAAGGAGAACCAAAGCGGATACGTCTTCCTCGCGTTCATCGATCCTCTTTCTACTCTGTCGCAGGAATACTAAAAGACCTATATTGAAAAATGAACACGGAGGCCACGGAGATAACGGAGGCCACGGAGAAGAGTGGTAATGGAGGAAGAAATTATCGGGTATTGGCCCCGACTCCGATCCCCCAATCCCTTCTCCGTGCGCTCCTCTCTCCTCCGTGATCTCGTGTTGCCTATTCAGCCAGCGGCCTCATTTCCAGGAGGGATCCTTCTGGAGCTTGGCCTGCTCGTCGCGGCGCGCCGAGATGGTCTGCAAGACCTGGTCGACGGTCGAGGCGCCGGCGTACATCGCCTCGAGGTCCTTGCCGACGTCCATCCACTGGGAGTCGACGTATTTCACGGCGGCCTGCATGACCGTGCCGCGCTTGAGCTTGGCGAGGTAGTCGGCGTAGTCCTTGGGGTACTTCGTGGCGATCTCGGGCCAGCACATGGCGAGGGCCTGGGGATCCCCGTCCGAGCGCTTCTGCAGGTTATCGTGCCTCGCGAGGAAGGCGAAGAACTGGAGGATCTCCTTCTGGTGCTTGCTCTTCACGTTGCCGAAGTAGGCGTTGCTCGCGGGGTTGATGCCGATGATCTGGTTGTCGCCCCAGGGCATCACGAAGATGCCGAGCTTGCCCTTGAGGGCGGGGAAGTCGGTCTCGGCCTGGGTGCCCCAGCCGATGCCCTCGAGGACCATGGCGGCCTTGCCTTCGGCGATGGCCTTGTAGTCGCCCTCGATCGAGTTGCTCATGAAGTCCTTGCCGTAGTAGCCGAGGTCGGCGAATTCCTTGAGCTGGGAGATGATGGTCTTGAGCTGGGGAATGTCCTTGATGTTATAGGCATTGGCGTTGAGCTTGTCGTAGAGGCCGGCGTTGGTGGTCTGGTACAGGGGGCCCGACTCGAAGAGGGGCAGGACCTGGTGCCAGCCGTTCTGGAGTGCCTCGTAGACGGGCACGATGCCCGAGGCGGCGATCTTGGCGGAGATGGCCTTGAACTCGGCGTAGTTGGTCGGCGCCTTGATCCCCAGCTTGGCGAAGAGGTCCTTGTTGTAGAAGTAGACCCAAATCTTCTCGCCGGGGAAGGTGATGCCGTAGACCTTGCCCTTGTAGGAGATCGCGGGCAGGACCGAGGAGGCCATCCGCTTGACGAACTCCTGGCCGCTTAAGTCCATGCAGCTCGTGTCCGGCCGGACCCGGTCGTAGAGGCTCAAGGGATCGGCGTCCGAGCAGAAGATGTCGGGGGCCTCACCAGCCTGGATCTTCGCCTTGAGCAGGTCGCGCCACTGGGCGTCGGGCACGATCTGGAAGTCGATCTTGATCCCGGTCTCCTTCTCGAAGTCGGCGCCCAGCTTCTGGACGATGCCCGACACGGGCAGGCCCGACTGATGGGTGCCGAAGCTCAAGCTGACCGCCTTGCCCTGGGCGAAGGCCCCGGCCGAAAGGACGAGAGCCAGGGCGCCGATTAGCATGCCCGCTTTCCGATTTATCATCGTTTCCTCCTGCGGCTCCCAGGCCCGGTCGCGGGCTGGCGGGGAGCCTCGATTGACATCCGTCCAGGCTATACCCGTTCCCGGAAGCGCGACATGGACAAAAACGGCCGATTCCTTTGCATATTTCCATCGCTCGCCCACGGCCCCGGTGGGCCATGGTATACTCGCCTTCCGTGAAATACCGCTTCGCGACCCTGCAGAGCAGCCTCTTCTTCGGCTTCGCCGGCCTGATCGGCCTCATCCTCGCGGTGGCCTTCGCCTTCTTCTACGCCTTCTTCTCGGCCTACTGCGAGGATTCCGTATCGAATCGCCAGCTCAACCTCTGCTCCTCGATCTCCGAGTCCATAGACGCCGAGATCCTGAAGATGAATACCGTGTCGATGAACGTGGTCTACTCGAACCTAGTATCCGAGAACCTCCGCGACTACCTAGGCGCGGGCGGATCGAGCCCGGGCCGCGTCGGGAAGTGGAAGAGCGCCGGGACCATCTACGACATACTCTGGTCCATCATCGGCCCCTTCCAGACCGTGAGCCAGGTGAACATCTACACGCCGAGCGGAGCCGTGGTCGGCGCCGGGATGTACAACGCCCTGGGCGAGGTGGAACTCCGGGGGAAGTCCTGGTACGCGGCGGCCTTGGCCCTCGGCGGGTCGAGGTACGTCGGCCTGCCAGAGCGCATCCCCTCCCTGGAGCTCAGGAACGCGGCGCTCAAGGACCACGCCTTCGTCCCTTTGGCCCGCGTCTTCAGCTCCAGCAAATTCGTCACCGAGGGCTTCGTCGAGGTGCTCCAGGACGCCATGACCGTGTTCGCGCCCGCAGAGCGCGCCCGCCGCATCAATCCCGAGATCGAGGTCTACGTCCTAGATGCCGAGGGCAGGCCGGCCTACCCTCTCGAGGCCGAGGGCTCGAGGGAGGCCGCCCGCCTCGCCGGCCTCGCCGCGGAAGGCCGACTCGTCCCCCTGCGGATGGCCCGGGTGCCCGCCGAGGGAGGGCCGAAGGTCGCGACCCTCATGCGCTCGGAGTACTCGCTCTGGTCCGTGGTCGTCGCGGAGAGTCGCGAGAGGGCCTATCTCCCGCTCCGAAGCTTCACGGTCATACTCGCGGCCGCCTCGCTCGCGATGCTCGCCCTCGGTTGGCTCGGGACCTTCCTGGCGGCGAGGGGCCTCGCCGTCCCGCTCACCGAGCTCAAGGGCGCCCTGGCCGGGATGGACGCCGAGGGCCTCGTCGACTCGGGCCTCGCGCCGCCCAGCATCGGCCGCTCCTCGGTCCGCGAGCTGGACGAGCTGGGCCTGGCCTTCGGGGGCATGTACGGCAAGCTGCGCGCCTCGACGAGGGAGCTGGTCGAGACGCGGTCGGAGGAGACCAAGGCGCAGATGCTCGCCCTCCAGTCCCTGATGAACCCGCATTTCGTCTACAACAACCTCGCCACCATCGGCGCGATGGCCGACGAGGGTCTCACGGCCGAGATCAAGTCCATGTGCGAGGATGTCTCGGCCATCCTCCGCTACGTGTCCTCGGAGGCGGAGAACGGCGTGACCCTCGGCGAGGAGATCGCCGTCTGCGAGAAGTACCTCAAGTGCATGAAGGTCAGGTACGGCGATAGCCTCTCATACGAGATCGCCGTCGACGAGGCCATGCTCGGCGTCGTCGTGCCCAAGCTCGTCGTCCAGCCCCTCGTCGAGAACTCGATCCAGCACGGCTTCGAGCTCAGCCCCCCATGGCGCGTCTCGGTGCGGGGCTCGATCCGCGGCGGGCTCTGGCGCGTCGAGGTATCGGACAACGGCATAGGCTTCGACCCCGAACCCCTCGCCAGGCTGCGCTCACAGATCGCGGAATGGGCGGACTCGGGCAAGCTCCCGCCACTCGGCCTCGGCGGGATGGGGCTGCTCAACATCGTCTTGAGGCTCCGCATGCTCTATGGCGAGGACTACGTCTTCGAGGCCGATGGCGGCGCCGCGCGGGGAGCGCGGGTCGAGATAGGGGGCAGGGTCGATGGGAGCTGAGTCGCCGGGCCGGTACAAGGTCCTCCTCGTCGAGGACGAGCAGTGGGTGCGCAAGGGCCTCCGCCGCAGGATCGAGGAGCTCGGCCTGAGCTTCGAGGTCGCGGCCGAGGCCATCGACGGGATCGAGGCCCTGCAGCTCCTGGAGGAGCTCGCCCCCGACCTCCTCGTAACCGACATCAAGATGCCGGCGATGGATGGCATCGAGCTCATCAAGAACGCTTTCTTCGCCTACCCGGGCATGGCGGCCATCATCGTCTCGGGACACGGCGACTTCGAGTACGCGCGCAAGGCGATGCGCTACGAGGTGAAGGACTTTCTCCTCAAGCCCGTCTCCGACGAGGCCCTGGCCGAGGCCCTCGCCTCGGTGCGCATGAAGCTCGACGCGAGGAAGGAGGAGGCCATGCGCGCCCTCCCCCGCGGCCTATTATCGAACCAGGAGGAGGTGGCCCAGGCCCTGGAGGTCTACATCCGGGAGAATTTCCGCCGCGAGATCCGCCTGGGCGAGATCTCGGAGCGGCTGGGCATCACGACCGACTACCTGTCCAAGGCCTTCAAGAAGTACGCCGGGGAGACGCCGCTCAGGCGCATCATCAGGCTCCGGATCAACGAGGCCAAGCAGCTCCTCGCGAGCAGCCCCCAGCTAGACGTGCGCACCGTCGGCGAGCTCGTGGGCTACGACGACCAGTTCTACTTCAGCCGCGTCTTCAAGTCCCACGTGGGGGTCTACCCGAGCGAATTCCGCGGGCGCCGGCCGGGAGGAATAGGCGATGGGGATAGCCCCGTCATCGAAGGCCCCGCCTAGCCGAGGGGCCGCAGCTCCAGGTCGAGGCCGTAAGGACCCGGCCTGAGCCTATAGCGCTCGAGGGTGTCGGGGCCGCAGGATGCGGTCCCAAGGCCGCGTTGCGCGACATCGATCGACAGGAAGGTCTCGGGCCGCCTGACCAGATCGCAGGTATGCCTCGCCTCCCAGAGCTGCCGGGCGCCGTGGTGGGAGGCCGTGAAGTCGAAGCGTCCCGGCGTCGAGAGGCGCAGTCCCCCCGCCTCGCCGCCCAGCTCCAGCCAGCGGACATCGGTCCGGTTGCCGTTCTCCTGGGGCAGGACGTAGGGCACCTGGAGAGCGTCGACGCATGACTCCCAGATGCCGACCGCGGCCCCGGCCTTGCGGTCCGAGTAGCACTCCTGGGGCCCGCGGCCGTACCAGCGCGCGCGTTCGATGCCGGGGGCGAGGGCGCAGGAGAGGCCCACCTTGGGCAGCTCCGGCAGGCCCGGATCGAGGTCGAAAAGAAAGGAGCAGGCCGCTCCCCCGCCATCGAAGCGCCACTCCTGGACGAAGCGGCCGGCCCTGCGGCCCGACCGGCCCGCGACCTCGTGGACGATCGCGACATCGTTCGAGCCGGCCTCCCGCCGCATCGACGCGAGCGAGAAGGACAGCTGGTCGAGACCCGCGTCGAGCCACTCGTACATGGCCTTGCCGTCGCAGTACCAGGAGAAGTCGGGGATCCCGCGGAGGTCCATGAAGAGCTTGAGACCGTCGTTCTCGGTCGGGGCCCTCCATAGGCTCATCTCGAGGGGCGAGGCGAGGAGCTCCCCGCCGGGGCCGCGGAAGGAGCTGAGGAAGCCATCGGCCGAGACTTCGGCCTCGTAGGGCAGGCCGCCCTCGGAGGCGCGGGAGACGGCCCGGAAGCCGCCGCCCCGGCTGGCGAGCTCGGCCCCGCGCGCGGCGAGGCGCGGCGCGGCGGAGCGGCGCTCGCCCGAGGACAGAGGCAGCTGCTCCCAGGCAAGGCGATGCCCAGCGGGAGCCCAGGGGCTCGGCTTCAGGGCGAGGAATTCGAGGAGGAGGAAGGACTCCCCACCGGCGACCGCCGACTTCGCCTCGGCCGTCCAGGGGAAGCCCAGCTCGAGCTCCGCGCCGGCCCCCGGCTCGAGGGGCGGCAGGGGCAGGGAGCCGCAGAGGACGCTTTCGCCCTCGACCTGTATCGCCCAACGCAGCTCGATCCCCTCGGCCCGGGTGAAGTCGAGCTTGCTGCGCACGGCGATCCTCCCGGAGAGGGGATGATCGGATGCGGCGGCGAAGCACTGGAAGAGCTTGGCGCACTCGGCGAGTACGGGCTTCGGGGAGCGGTCGGGGAAGACCAGGCCGTTGCAGATGAAATCGAGGTCGCTCGGCCTGTCGCCGAAGTCGCCGCCGTACTTCCAATACTTGTTCCCGGCCGCGTCGCGGGCCTCGAGGCCCTGGTCGACCCAGTCCCAGATGAAGCCGCCCTGGAGGCCCTTGCGACTCTCGATCAGGGCCCAGTAGTCCGAGAGGCCGCCGTTCGAGTTGCCCATCGCGTGCGAGAACTCGCACATGATGAAGGGCCGGCTGTCCTCGGTAGTGTCGGCCCACTGCTCGAGCAGGGCCAGGGGCGGGTACATGGTGGACACGATATCGGTCGCCGCCGCGCCCCGTTTGACCGACTCGAGGGTATGGCTGCCCTGGCCCCACTCGGGCCGGCAGGCGCCCTCGTAATGCAGGGGCCGCGCGGGGTCGAAGGATCGGATCCAGCCGGCCATCGCGTCGTGGTTGGGGCCGTAGCCCGACTCGTTGCCCAGGGACCAGATGATGACCGATGGGTGGTTCTTGTCCCTGAGGACCATGCGCGCGCCCCGCTCGAGGAAGGCCGAGGCCCAGCGCGGGTCGCGGCAGAGCTGGTCGTAGTAGGCGTGGCACTCGATGTTCGCCTCGTCGACGAGGTAGAGTCCGTAACGGTCGCAGAGCTCGTACCAACGCTCGTCGTTCGGATAGTGCGAGAGGCGGACAGCGTTGAAGTTATGGCGCTTCAGCAGCTCGATGTCCCGGACCATGTCGGCGGTATCGAGGGTCTTGCCGTTGCGCTCGTCGTGCTCGTGCCGGTTGACGCCCTTCATCAGCACGCGCCGGCCGTTGACGAGGAGGGAGCGGTCCCTCACCTCGACCCGGCGGAAGCCCAGGGCGCAGGCTGAGTGCTCGACCTCGGTCCCCTCGGGCGAGAGGAGGCTGACGACCAGACTGTAGAGGGCCGGGGCCTCGTGGCTCCACTTCCGCGGCGAGGCCACCGGCAGGGAGAGGCGCGCCTCCCAGCGCGATGCGCGATACAGGGCGCCGACGGCGGCCTCGGCCGAGGCGACCGGGCCGGAGAGCGGGGCGGACTCGTCGTAGAGGGCCAGGCGGACGCGCCAATCGCCGCGGTAGGCCGCGGGGTCGACCCCGGCGGGCAAGCCCGAGGCGCCGTAGTCGACCGGGGCGGTCGCCTGGGGCACGGCGTCGGCGGCGGGGTCGCAGCAGAAGCCCAGCCTGACCGCCGCCTCGACGTTGCCGGAGGACAGGTCCTCCGAAAGCCGGGGCCTGGCGTCGAGGTCGGCGATGTAGGCGAAATCGGTCGAGTAAAGATAGACGGAGCGGTAGATCCCGCCGTACCACCACTGGTCCTGGTCCTCGATGAAGCTCGCGTCCGAGTAGCGGACGACCATGAAGGCCAGGAGGTTCTCGCCCGGTTTCAGGTGGGGCGTCAGGTCGAACTCGGAAGGTAGGCGGGTGTCCTTGGAGAAGCCGAGGCGGTCGCCGTTGCACCAGGCCTCGAGGAAGGACTCCGCCCCGCCCACGTGGAGGACCGTGCGCCTCTTCTGCCACCCGGAGGGGAGCTCGAAGCGCATGCGGTAGAGCCCGGTCGGGTTGTGCGACGTGGGCGGCGCGGGCGGGACGTTGCCGAAGGGCATCACGACGTTGGTGTAGTGGGGCTTGTCGTGGCCCTGGAGGGTCCAGGTGCCGGGCACGCGCAGCTCGCCCCAGCCCTCCTCGGCGAAGCCTTCCGCGGCGAAACCGGCGGGGACAGCCGTGGGGTTCGCGGCGAGGGCGAAGCGCCACGTCCCGTCGAGGGAGAGGAGCCAGGGATCGCCGCCCGGAAGGCCGCCGGGCCCGCGGCCCTCGGGGCCGGCCCTGAGGTCGGCGAGGGCCGCCTCGGCGCTGGCGTAGGGCAGGAGGGGGCTGCGCATGGGCAGGCGGCCCTCGCCGCTTCTCTCGGGGCTCTCCCAGGGTGCCGAGCCGTGGAAAAGGTCGCCGCTCATTTCACGGACCCTAAAAGACCGGCGACGAATTGCTTCTGCATCGTGAGGAACAGCACGAGAACGGGCAGGACCGAGATGCAGACGATCACCATGAGGGCACCGTACTCGATCGTATAGGCGTTCATCATCGAGGCCATCGCGATGGGCAGGGTCTTGCCTTTGTCGCTCAGGATGGTGATCAGGGGCCAGAGATAGGCGTTCCATTGGCCGATGAAAAGGTAGATCGCGGCGGAGGCGTAGGTGGCCTGCATCGAGGGCGTGACTATGCGCAGGAAGATGTGGAACTCCCCCGCCCCGTCGACGCGCGCCGCTTCCATGATCTCGGTCGGGAACATTTTAAAGTTCTGGCGCATGAAGAATATGATGAAGACGGACATGATGCCCGGCAGGATGATCGCGGCGTGGGTGTTGAGGAGCTGGAAGAAGGCGAACATCCGGAACATAGGGATGACGAGGGCGATCTGGGGAATGATCATCGTGAGGAGGAGCACTCCGAAAACCCGGTCCCGCGCCTTGGACGGGTACTTCTCGAAGCCGTAGGCCGCGATGCCGTTCACGACCAGGCCGAGGACAACCGTGAGCAGGGCGATCTTGAGCGA
>DBTW01000166.1:10872-12176 GCA_002307245.1 Spirochaetaceae bacterium UBA1306
AAGACGCTTACGACTACGGCGAGCAGGAGGACCAGGAGGGAGACGATCCTCCCGGCCGACCAGTTCCTAACGACGCTCATTTGGACCTCCTGTCGCCGAGGAGCCGCATCTGCACGATCGCGAAGACGCCCGAGATCAGGACGACGATGTAGGACATCGCGGTCGCGTAGCCGAAGTCCGCGTTGATGAAGAAGGCCTGGCGATAGATATAGAGGGCGGCGGTCATGGTCGCGTTGGCGGGCCCGCCCTGCCAGGTGAGGATGTTAGGCTCGTCGAAGAGCTGCATAGTCCCGCTCGTCGAGGTCACCGCGGAGAAGAGGATGACCGGCGCCAGAAGGGGCATGGTGATCCTGAAGAACTGCCGGATCTTGCTCGCCCCATCCACCTCGGCGGCCTCGTATATCTCGGTATCGATGCTCTGCATGCCGACGAGGAAGAAAACCATGTTGTAGCCGGTCCAGCGCCAGGTCATCGCGAGGATGATGGTGACCTTGGCCCAGCCCGAGTCGTTGAGCCAGCCGATCGGCGTCGATATGAGATGGGCTTCCAGGAGCAGGTTGTTGAGCATGCCGTTGGCCTGCAGGAGGACGCGGAAGAGGACGGACACGACGACGAGGGAGGTGATGGCCGGCAGGAAGATCGCCAGCCTCACGGGGCCGCGGAAACGCCTGATCCCCTGGTTTAGCAGGACGGCGAGCACGAGGGCGAGGAAGATCATCAGGGGCACCTGGATGAACATGAAGAGAAAATTGTGGCCGATGGCGTTTTGGAAAACGTTGTCCTTAGCCATCCTGGCGAAGTTGCCCAGTCCTATGAAGGTGTTCGACATACCCTTCCATCTGCGCGTCACGTAGTAGAGCGACGAGAGGATGGGATAGAGCATGAAGGCGCAGAAGAGGACGATCGACGGGGCGACGCAGAGCCATCCGAAGCGGTTCAGGTACCGCTGATAGATTCCTCGCTTTTCCACTACAGAGCTCCTTGCGGTAGGGATTCGAAAGGGCTTCCGCGCCCGGCGCTCGGGGCCGGGGCTGCGGAAGCCCATTGTCCGCAAGACCGGGCTTACTGGCCCATCACCTGCTTGTACTCGGCCTCGGCGGCCGCGATCGTTTCGTCGATGGTCTTGAGCTTGCCCTGAAAGTAGTTCAGGGTGGCGTGGGCCACGGCATCGCGCATCGGCACGTAGTTGGGCGTGTACTTGAGCGTGGGGACCTTGGCCATCCAGGCGGCGAAGTCCTTGGACAAGGACTGGCTCTTGTAGAAGAACTCGTCGGGGGCGGTGTAGTTGGAGCCGGACTGGCTGG
>DBTW01000166.1:12429-12549 GCA_002307245.1 Spirochaetaceae bacterium UBA1306
GTTGGAGCCGGACTGGCTGGGGAGGTAGGTTCCCATGGCGCCGGCGTCCTTCAGGATGGTATTGTAGAAAGCGAGGGTGTCGGGGGTAGTCGTCGCCCAGACGGACTTGAGGAAGTCGAC
>DBTW01000072.1:0-6768 GCA_002307245.1 Spirochaetaceae bacterium UBA1306
GCGGCTCGGGAGAGGGCATAGGGGACCGTCCCCGAGATGATGGAGGCGGCGAGGACGGCTCCCGCGTAGGGCGCGTCGGCCGGTCCGCCGAGGCTGGTTCTCGGGATCGCCGCCCCCTCGGCGAGCGAGAGGAAGGCGAGGGATCCTCGGAGGCCCTTGGCGAGGGCCTCGCGCCTAGAGACCAGGCCGTCGAGGAGCTCCCGCGCCTCGGCGTAGGCCTTCTCGACGCGCGTTATGCGATCGTCGATCAAGGCTATCCTTCCCTCGGAAGCCCCGGTCCTGGCCTTCTCGGCCTCCAGCGCGGCCACGAGCCCGGACTCGGCGCCCGAGGCGAAGTAGGCTTTCGCGTCCGCGAAGAAGGCCCGCCGCGCTTCCCTCCAGTCTGCCCGCGCCGACTCGGCGGCTCGGGCGTCGGAGGGACCGGCCGCCGCCGCTTCCTCCCCGAGCCGCCGCGCATGGCCGTATCGGCTGGGGAGGGCCGCTCCCTCCGCGACGAGGAGGCCTTCGGCACCCATGGACTCGAGCGCGGCGGCGAGGCTCGCCTCGTCGGCTATGGCCCTACGGAGCTCGGAGAGCTCGAGCCGCCTCGGTTCCTTGCCCGAGCCCGGGCGGGGCCATTCGACGAGGGCCCTTCCCTCGGCATCGAGCTGGATGACCAGGTCCGTCTCCTTGCCGCCTGCCGCCCTCGCGCCGGCGAGGACGAGCTTGCCGCGGCCCAGCTTCGGCTCGGGATCGCCGAGCCTCCGCATCGCAGCCGACAGGTCCGACCGGGGATGCACGCCGTCGACGCCCCCGCGCGCGACGAGGAGGCGTCGCAGGACGCCGTCGCGGTCCGGCTCGAGCTGGAAGAAGTAGCCGTCCTTGGCCTCGAGGCGGGCGAGGGCGGCGTCGAGTCCTTCGAGGGTCGGGTTAGGGCTTGCGGACGAGTTCGGCTCCAGGCCGGGGGCGCCCTTGATGCGCTCGCCGCCTTGGTCGACCATGGCCGCGAGCTCGTCCACATAGTGACCGAGCTCCTTGGGCGCCACCGTGCCCGCGCGGATGGCCCCGAAAAGGGCGTGGACGCTCTCTTTTATGTCACCCGTTTCACGGTCGACGATGGCCGGAAGGGCTTGGCGAAGGGCTGCGAGTTCCTCGCCCTCGGCTCCGCCTTCAAAGGCCGACCCCTCGAGGACGAGGCCCCGGACCTCGAATTCCTCGAGGAGGGTTACGATATCGAAGGCTTCCTTGGCGCCGACGCTCTTGCCTTTGCCCTGCCCGTCCGAGATCGCGACGAAATCCTCAGGGGCGGCATGCCCCCGCGATGAGCCGAGGTATCGGTCGTAGATCTTCCATTCGATGGAGTCCAGAGGCTTCGAAGCCGAGGCTAAAACGGCTAATGCTCCAACAGAGCAGGAAATAACGATGGCGAGCAGCATGGGGGGCTTGATCGAGCGCATGGCCAAAGGATACACGATATCGCGCTCAAAGAGACAAGTCCTTTTTCAGGCAAGTGCATCTGGTCCCCTCCCGATATATACTTAAGTAGGCTAGCCCATCATGAGCGGCCGCGAATAAAAGGAGTACGATACCTATGAAACGGCTTATTTGGCTTTTGCCACTGATACTCGTCTTCGCCCTTTCCGCTTGCGCCAAGGCTCCCAAGGCCGAGATGGACGCGGCCGAGACCGCCGTCGCCCGGGCCGAGGCCGCGCCCGGCGTCGTAACCTACGCCGCCGAAGACCTCCAGCGAGCCAAGCGGGCCCTCGACGCTATGCGCTCCGAGGCTGCGGCCAAGCACTACGACAAGGCCAAGTCCTTCGCCGCCGAGGCGACGAGCGCCGCGGCTGCGGCTATTTCCTCGGCCCAGGCTAACAAAGATCGGGCGAAGGCCAAGGCCGCGGAGCTCATCGAGGCCGTGAAGCAGGCCCTCCCGAAGACGGAGAAGCTCGTATCGAGCGCGGCCAAGGTAAAGAAGGCCAAGTTCGACTACGCCGCGGCCTTGTCCGCCATCGAAGCGGCCAAGGCTTCCCTCGCAGAGGCCGATGCCGCCTTCGCGAAGGAGACTTATCTCGTGGCAGCGGACAAGGCAGCCGAGGCTCAAAAGGGCCTCGCCGATCTCGAGAGCGAGATCGGCGAGGCTGTGCAGGGCGCCACGCGGAAAAAGTAAATAGTTCCTCCATCAGGCTGTTGTTGATGTGAATCGAGCGAGAGGGGCGCCTAGGTGGAAGGAGCGATCTTCCATATGGGCGCCCCTCTCGTTCCCTTTTCTAGCTGCCTCTGTCCCCGCTATGCCTTCTCTATGGCCCACGTCTACGGCCGGGCCGCGGGAGTCTAACTCGGCTTCGAGGGCGGGGTTTCGTGATCCCCTGGTTTTCGGCGCGTTGAGCGATTAATCTAATTCGGATCCGGGACCCCAAGGAGAGTCGAGGCATGAAAAAGGCCTATCCGATCGCCTGCGCATTCGCCGTCGCCTTCCTCTTCGCCATCCAGATGATGGGCAGCCTGGTGGAGTCCGTCTACATGCTGGACCTCCTCCACTCGAGCCTGGATTATAAGGCCTTGGGCGTCCTCTTCTTTTTCCTACCCCTCCTCGCCCTTCCCTTTTTCCGGAAGGACCCGGGAGTCCTCTCCTGGGTCCTCTTCGCCCTCCTCTTCACGTCCCGCGGGCTTACGCCCTACCTCGGCACGACCCTTAGGTGCCTCTCGTCGGGGATAGGGACGGGCGCCGCGCTTTCCCTCGTCTTCCTTCTGACGAGGGCGAGGGCGAGGGGAGCTAGCTCCCAGGCGATCGGCCCCTGGGCTTCGGCCGGACTGGCGCTGGCCCTCGGCCTCTCGGTGCTCCTCCGGAGCATCTACTGCGGCCTGGATTATTCCCTGATGACCGCCGGCGGATGGCTGGGCTGTGCCCTCGGCCTCGGACTCGGCCTGGCCCTGTCCCGCCTGGACTGGGGCGCCGCGGAGGCCGAGGGCTCGTCGGGCGGCCCGAGCTCGGAGGGGAAGGCCAGCCTGGCCGTCCCCGTGGCCGGGCTCGTCCTCGTGCTCGGCCTGCTCTTCTTCTCCTTCTCGGCTCCCTCGGTCATCGCGCGCTGGACCGAGGGGAACTACGCGGCCATCGTCGCGATCGTCGCCTTCCTCTCGGCCGCCTGGGCCGTGGCCGCCATCGCGTGGCCGGGCTTCGCCGACCGCATTCCCAAGCCGCTCGCCCTGACCTGGAATGCCCTATTCGCCCTCTCCCTGGGCGCGACCCTCCTGGCCCAGCGCGTCGCCTTCCCTCGGAGCCTCGATTCCCCGCCCGTCGTCGTCGGTTTCCCCGCCTGGCCCCAGCGCCTTCCCCTCGTCCTGGCCCTCGTCCTCTTCCCCGTCCTCTTCCTCGACGCGCGGATCTTCGTCGGCCGCATCCGCGAGCGCGGATCGGCTTCGCGGGGCTATGCCTCGGGCCTTCTGGCGGGATGCCTCGTCCTCGTGCTGCTCGTCTTCGCCAATATCTTCACGAACGTCTGGGGCTACATACGGCCCGTGAGCTCGATCTTCCGCAACACCTACTGGCTTTCCTTCTTCGCCTTCGCGGCCCTCATCACCCTGCTGCTTGCCCTGACCAAGGAGGCCGGCGACGCTCGCGCGGCTTACCCGGCCGGCCCGCGGGCCATCCCCTGGGCCTGGGCGGCGGCCTGCGCGGCCATCTTCGTCGCGAGCGCGGTCGCGGCGATCCCGGCCAAGCGCGTCGAGGCCCCGGCGAAGAGGGACTCGATCACCGTGATGACCTTCAACACGCAGCAGGCCAACGACGTCTACGGCGAGAGGTCCTACGACAGGCAGCTCGCCCTCATTCGGAAGGTCTCGCCCGATGTGCTCGCGCTGCAGGAATCCGACTCGGCCAGGATCTCGCTCAACAATAACGATTACCTGCGCTATTACGCGGAGCGGCTCGGCTATTACTCCTACTTCGGCCCAAGCCCGGTAGCCGGGACCTACGGGACGGCCATCCTCTCGAAGTACCCGCTGCAGAATACCCGGACGGCCTTCATGTACAGCGACAAGGACGAGACCGGCGTCGCGGAGGCCGAGATCGACCTAGGCGGATGGCGCATAACCTTTTACGACGTGCACCCCGATAGCTCGGACCCGGCCATGCTCGGCTTCGCGAAGAGCCTCGTTGAGCGCTCGAGGGACAAGCCCTACGCCGTCCTGCTGGGCGATTTCAACCTGCGGGACTACGAGGAGCCCTACAAGCTCCTGAACGCGGCCTACGCGAACGCCTGGACGAGCGTCTACCCGACGAAGATAGGGGCCGACGGGGTCGATATGTCGGGCGAGGACCGCATCGACCATATCTTCCTGTCGCCCTCCCTCGGCGCCCGGAACCCGACGTACCTGAAGCCCCCGGCCTCGGCGACCGACCACGCCGTGCACTGGGCGGAGATCTACAGGATTCGGCCCTAGTGGGCAGTCGAGTAGGCCGCTCTCCCTATCGTCTCATTCCCCTGCTTCTCTGCTCGCTGCTCGCCTGCTCTTGCTCGACGATCCGCCTGGGCGCCTCGGCCCAGGCCGTTCCCGACGATGCCTTCGGCCTAGCCCACGCCGGCGAGACCGAGGCCGATTACGCCTTCCTGTCCGCGCTCGGGGCCCGGTGGCTCCGGCAGACCTTCAAGTGGGGCTACGTGAACCCCCGGCGGGACGAGTGGAACTTCGATAGATTCGATTCCCTGATGGATCTCGCGGACGCTCACGGCGCCAAGGTCATGGCCGTGCTGGCCTACGACGTGGGCTGGATCTATCCGACCGGCAAGTCCGAGCGGAATATCGGGCCCGAGCTGCTCCCGCTGTATCTGGAATACGTGCGCAGGGTGGTCTCCCGCTATCGCGGCCGGGTGGATGCCTGGGAGATTTGGAACGAGCCCAATTGGACCTTCTGGAAAGGCCCGCGAAGCAATTTCTACGATCTGGCCGCGCAGACGGCCCAGCTCGTGAAGGAGCTGGACCCCGAAACGCCCCTCCTCGTGGGGGCGACCTTCCGGACGGACAAGGCCTTCATCCGGAAGCTCTACGGGCGAGGGGCTTTCGCCTATGCCGACGCCCTGTCGATACACCCTTATGCCGTCTCGCCGCGTGGGGTGTCCGGCCAGGTCCTGGAAGCGAAGGCCTTGCTCAAGGAACTGTCCTTGGACAGGCAGTTATGGATAAGCGAGATCGGCTTCCCCACTCAAGGGCTCTACCCTTCGAAAGTCAGCGCGGAGAGGCTCCCCGATTACGTGATCGAGACTTTGGCTATCGCGACTTCCCAGGGAGCCCGCGTGACCATTTGGTACGAGAACCTGGACGCCAAGGCTCCCGGAGGCTTTCATCCCATGGAGGATTCCGCCTCGTCCTTCGGGCTGGGGTATGCCGGCGGAGCCTTGAAGGAGGGAGGGCGAGCCTTCGGGATCTTCGCCGAGGGCGCGAGGGGAGGGATCTACGATCCCTCGATCGTCGAGCTGGACGCTTCCCTGTCGGCTTCCCTCTATTGCGCGCCCTACCGCGACGCGGCCGGAGACTCGGCCCTCGTCGTCCTGTGGCGGCGCGGCGGCCGCGATCGCCCGATCCGCGCCCATTCCGAGGGCGCATCTGTCCGGGAGCTGTACCCGGCCTCCCGGGAGCCCGCCGCGGACGCGGAGGAATGGCGCGGGACTATCGGCCGTTCTCCGGTGATCCTGCGGTTCAGCGGCCTCCGCGGGGCCGCGATCGGCATCGCTCCCTGAGGCCAACCTGCGCCCTACTTGCTGGTGACCGAGAAAACCCGCGGCCCGTCCTCTTGGAGGAGCTCGTTCACGAGCTTGGCCGTATCGTCGTTTTTGACGAGGGCGTACTTCGAATCGATCAGGAAGCTGTCGCCGTTCTGCAGGCGCACGAGCGTCATGTGGAGTTTCTTCAGATCGCCATCGAGGATCATCGTGATGCCGCTGATGATGCTATCCCCGAGCCGCTTGCAGTCGGCTATCACGGAGTCGGTCTTGGGGCCATAGACCTTCTGCAGGTCAGCTGGCTTGGCGTAAGTACCGATGATATATCGCGCTTCCGTAGCTAGCCATTGCTCGAGGGCATCCGGTGCCGCTTTATCGAAATGTATGGTCAAGCCCAAGTTGGTTCCTCCAAACATGATCGAAACCTCTTCAACCTGGGACCTAGTATATCAGGAATTGTTTATATTTTCGCCCCCCCCCTGTGCGAGTTAGCCCGAGCTCGTCGTGCTCAATCCTAGTCCGCCGCGAGGGGACCACGGATGTCTGAGGACCGCGTTGCGCAGTTGCGAGTGAACCGGATACAATGCCATAGCCACATCATGGACAACTCAGTTAATTCAGGCCAGCGGCAAGCACCCGCTATTAAAAAAACCACCCAGCAGCGGCAGTCCGCTGCGAGCAGCCCGGAATCCGGCATTCCGGGCTGCCCAAGCTGCGGTGCCGCCGTCCCGGAAGGGGCCAAGTTCTGCGAGGCTTGCGGCGCCCCGGTCGAGGGCCCGAAGTTCTGCCCGAGCTGCGGAGCTCAGGTCAATCCGATTGCCGATATCTGCGAAGCTTGCGGCACTTGGCTGCTCGACGGCCAATGCAAGTTCTGTTACGCGCCGCTGGAGTCCGGGGCCGCCTTTTGCCCCGAATGCGGCAATCCTCAGGCCGGGATCGCCTGCCCGAGCTGCGGGAAGCTCAACGCCTTCGATTTTTGCAGCTCCTGCAATACGCCCCTGACCGACGCGGCCCGGCAGGCTTCGGCCTCGGCCCATGCGCATCCGCAGGTCATGAGCTTCCTTGCGGCCGC
>DBTW01000072.1:7110-8902 GCA_002307245.1 Spirochaetaceae bacterium UBA1306
CTCGCGGAGGGCGGGGAGGACAGCGGCGCCGGCCCTTCCGAGCCCGCCGGCGCCCCGCCTGAGGCCGATCCGGTCAGCTCATTTTTCTCCGACGAATTCCTTGAGAATGTCATGGGCGCGGCGGGTCAGGCTCAGTCCCAGGAGGCAGAGCGAGCCCGCCAGTCCCGTCAACAAGCCAAGCTCGGCCAGCAGGCTCTCCAAGACCGCCTCGAGCGCCAGCGCGCCCAACAAAGCCGCCTGGAGGCGCTGCGGGAGCAACGCGGAAGGATGGAGCGTGACCAGGCGGATGCCGCCGCCCAGGTCGAGGCCGCGTCCAAGGCGCTCCAGGCCATACAGTTCACTACGCACCAGGAAGCCCGCTGCTTCGCCAACGCCTTCAAGCCTGACCACTGCAAGGGCTGGCTCTGCAATTACGCCGGGGTTATCCACGCATCGCCCAACGAATGCGCCGAGCCGGGCCAGGGCGGCGTATGGTTGACCGATAGCGGCGGCCAGTAGTAAGCCCTAGCCCGAATTATCAAGGGGGAGAGATGTCGACCGCCTGTCCGACCTGTCGAGGCACGAACCGAGACGCAGCGCGATTCTGCAAGCACTGCGGGACCGCCATCCAAGCCGCGCCGGCCGAGGCCGAAGCCGATCCCCTCCAGGGCCTGATCGGCCTCGACTCGATACGCCAGGCCTTGGTCCAGCTGCGGACCACGCTCCAAGGCATGAAGGCCAACGGCTCGGGGCCCCGCCTGTCGTACAATACGATCATCGTCGGCGGCTCCGGCACGGCTAAATCGCTGATCGGCGATCTGATCGCCCAGGAGCTCCAGCGGGGCGGACGCATCAGCAAGGCTCGGCCCACCGTCCTCGACGGGAACCTCGCCGAGAGCCTGTCGAACGACGATATCAAGCAGGCCTTCGGCGCGGCCAAGAACGGGATGCTGTTCATCGACAACGCCCAGCAGCTGATCGGCGACGACGGCAAGGCCAAGCAGGCCCTCAATTACGTGATCAGCGCGATGGACGGCTCCAGAGATGACACGGTGGTCGTGCTGGCCGGCCTGCCCTTCGGGCTGCGCGAGTTCATCCAGAAGCCGGAGAGCAAGAACGTCACCGGCCGCTTCCAGAATATCTTCTCGATCCCCGACTACACGATGGAGCAGTTGGCCGCCCTGGTGTCCCACGAGCTGGGGCAAGCCAATCTCGCCCTGTCGCCGGAAGCCGCCGCCAGGCTGGAGGAGCGCTGCCGCTACCTCGCCAAGGAGAGCAGGAAGGCCGACTCCTCCCTGAGCGCCGTCAACGGCTACCTGGCCCATATCGAGGCGGTGGCCATCCTGTCGGCCTATTTCCGCCGGGCGGCATCCGACCAAGTGGTCCGGCCGGAGGACATAGACGGGAAGATCGACCAGAAGAAGCCCATCGGTGAGATCCTCGCCGACCTGGACGGCATCATCGGCATGGATAACATCAAGGGCGAGATCCGCAGTCTCTATCAGCAGATCGAGCAGCAGCGGAAGATGGCCGAGAGCGGCCTGAAATCCGAGCGGCCGGCGAACCATTTCGTGATAACCGGCAATCCTGGTACCGGCAAGACGACCATCGCCCGGCTCCTCGGCAATATTTTCGAGGCCATAGGCATGCTGAGCAGCGGCCACGTCGTCGAGGTCGACCGGAGCAAGCTGGTGGGCCAATACGTCGGGCAGACCGCTCCCAACGTCAACCACTACTGCGACCTCGCGATGGGCCGCATCCTGTTCATCGACGAGGCCTACGCCCTGACCGCCGGAAGCTCCGGCGGCGCCAC
>DBTW01000158.1:0-30408 GCA_002307245.1 Spirochaetaceae bacterium UBA1306
GGCCGGCAGCTCGCCGGAGACGGAAGCCTCGAGGGCGAGGCCCTTGGCCTCGGCCTGGGACGCGAAGGGGGCGACGGTGCGCGTCATGAACTCGCGGGGGGAGAAGGCGATCTCCTCGAGCTCGACCTTCTCGGCCTCGAGCCTGGAATAGTCGAGGACCCCGTTGATGATGCCGAGGAGGGTCTCGCCCGAGCGCTTGATCGTGGCCACGTAGTCGGCCTGCCGCTCGTCGAGCTTCGTGCGCGAGAGGAGCTCGATCATGCCTATGACCCCGTTCATCGGCGTGCGGACCTCGTGGCTCACCGTGGATACGAACTCGCTCTTCGCGCGGGTGGCTAGCTCGGCCTCGGCCGCGAGCCTGCGGGCGTCGGCGCCGGCGGCCTCGAGGGCGGCGCGCGCGGCCATGAGCTCCTGGACCTTGGTCGCGAGGCTGCGGTTTGCTCGGATCGTGGCGATAGCGTAGCCGGCCGCGGCTATCGCGAAGAGGTAGATCGCGAAGGCCGCGGGGCTCAGCATGGGCGAGGACGCGACCTTGATGCGGACGGCCGCGCCCTTCTCGTTCCAGAGGCCGTCGTTGTTGGCCGCCTTGACCCTGAAGGTGTAGAGGCCGCCGGGTAGGTTCGTGTAGGCCGCGTAGTCGCGGTCGGCGAGGACGCGCCAGCCCTTGTCGAAGCCCTCGAGCTTGATGGAGAAGACATTGCTCGAGGGGTCGCGGTAATCCAGGGCCGCGAAGCGGAATTCCACCGAGTTCTCGAAGCGCTGGAGCTTGATGGGGCCCGAGTCGCCGTTGTCCGCGAGCGGGGCCACGAGCTTCTCCTCGTTCGCGGCCCGCATGCTCGTCACGTAGACGGGGGGCATGTGGGCGTTGACTTCATACTTGCCGGGATCGAAGCGCGTGATCACGCCGACCGAGCCGAAGTAGAGCTCGCCCTTGGGCCCGACGCAGGAGCCCGTGTTGAAGGAGGCGTTCTCCAGCTCCTTGTAGAGATTGACGTGCTTGATGGTGGCCGACTGGCGGTCGAAGAGGGCGATGCCCGTCTGGGTCACGAACCAGAGGTTGGTCGAGCGGTCCTCCAGTATGGAGTAGACGATGTTGTTGGGCAGGCCGTCCCGGCGCGTGAAGTGGTCGAAGTCGTCGTTGTCGGGGCGGTAGCGCAATACGCCGCCCCCCCTCGTCGAGATCCATAGCGAGCCCCTCGAATCGAGGTAGACGCGCTGGACGGAATTGGACGATATGCCGTCCTTCTTCGCCGGGTCGTAGACGTAGCGCTTGAAGCGGCCGGACTCCGGCGGGCCTTCCAGGCGGGAGAGGCCGTTGTTCGTCGACACCCAGAGCCGGCCCTCGCCGTCGTAGACCATGCTGTTGACGAGGTTGTCGGAGATCGAGGTGGGGTCCTTGGAGTCGTAGGTGAAATGCCGCCACTTCCCCGTCGCCCGGTCCCAGAGGTCGAGGCCCGTCGTATAGGTGCCTACCCAGAGCTTGCCCGCGGGGTCCTCGAGGATCGCGGTCACGATGCTGGAGCCGATGGTGTTCGGGTCGCCGTCGACGTGGCGGTAAGTCTTGAAACCGTTCCGCGCGGGATCGTAGAGCGAGAGGCCGTCGTTGGTCGCCGCCCAGAGCCGCCCCTCCCTGTCCTCATAAAGGTAGAAGCAGATGTCGTCGCCAATGCTTGAGGGATCGGAGCTCGAGTGGCGGAAGTGCGTCCATTTCCCCGTCTTCTCGTCGTAGCGGTGGATGCCGCCGCCGTAGACCGAGGCCCAAAGCGAGCCCCGGGAATCCACGAGGGTGGAGATCATCTTGCCCGAGGGCAGGGCCCCGGGATCGTTGGGGTCGGCCACGAAGGCGGTGAAGCTCCGCCTCGTGCGATCCATCCTCGCGACGCCGCCGCCGTTCGTCCCGATCCACAGCTCGCCGGACGCGTCCCGCAGGATGGAGTAGACGACGTCGTTGGGCAGGACGCCGAGGGCGCTCGAGGCCTTGTACGAATCCAGGGTCCGAGTCTTCGGGTCGAGGACGAAGAGCCCGCCTCCCCAGGTCCCCGCGCAGATGGCCGACTCGTCCTGGGCGTTCACGACGTAGATCTGGTTGCTCGGGAGCGAGTAGAGCTCGTAGCTCCCGTCCATCGGGGAGAACCGCACGAGGCCAGCGCCCCAGGCCCCGAGCCAGAGATAGCCCGAGGCGTCCTGGGTGATCCATTGCATGGACGAAGAGGGGGGCGGCCCCGCGGGATGCGCGAGGACGCTCGCCGCGGCGCCGCGCGCCGCCTCCGTTCCCGCGTGGGGGTAATTGTCGAAGCAATCGCGCTCGTAATCGTACTTGGCGAGGCCCCCCCCCGTGGTGCCGACCCAGAGCCTGCCCTCGCGGTCCCGGAAGAGCGATCGGATCGTGTTGTTGGGGATCGAGCTCGGGTCGCTATTGTCGTAGTAGTATCGCTTGAACTTCCCGCTCTTCTCGTCCAGCCTGTTGAGGCCGTTGAGCGTGCCTACCCAGAGCGAGCCGCGAGCATCGCGGGCGATCGCGATGATGAGGTCGTTGGACAGCGAGCTCGAGTCGTCGGACATATACCGGTATCTGGTCACCTTTTCGGTCGCGAGCTCGAAGCGGTTGAGGCCGTTATAGGTGCCGATCCAGAGGGTCTCGTCCTTGTCTAGGTAGATGGTCTGGAGCTGGTCGCTCGAGATCGTGGTCGCGTCGAAGGGCTCGTTCGTGTAGCTCTTGAAGCCGGAGCCGTCGTAGCGCGCGAGGCCCCCCTGGGTAGCCATCCAGATGAAGCCCTTGGAATCCTGGGCGAGGCCCGATACCGAGGCGTTCACCAGGCCGTCGCGGATGGACAGCACCTTGAACGCGGCCTTCTCTCCCTGCCGCGCCCGCAGCGCGCTCTGTGCGCATAGAGACTGGGTCGCGCCCGAGGAGGCGAGGGCAAGGCAAGCGACGAGGCAGGCGAAGCGGGGGGGCATCTTGGGCACTCCTTGAGGCTTATATCACAGTCAATTATAGCAGAGAACGCCCGTGCCGCATACGCGGGGAGAGCCAGCCTTGCCGCGGCCGCTCCCCGCGGCTAGTATGGGCTTCACACGAGGGAGGGTCTGGCCTTGGAGTCGAAGCCCGAGAACGCCGCGCTGCGCGAGGCGGGAGCGCTCTGCTCCCGCGTCAGAGCCGAGATGGCCAAGCGCATCGTCGGCAAGGACGAATTGGTCAAGGGTATCTTGACGGCCGCGATCGCCGGGGGCCACGTCCTCCTCGAGGGCCTGCCCGGCCTCGCGAAGACCCTTGCCGCCAAGACCTTCGCCGAGGCCTCGGGCCTCGGCTTCGGCCGCGTCCAGTTCACGCCCGACCTCCTGCCCGCCGACATCACGGGCTCCCTCGTGTACGAGCAGTCGAGCGGACGCTTCATCCCGAGGCGCGGGCCGGTCTTCGTCAACGTCCTCCTGGCCGACGAGATCAACCGCGCCCCGGCCAAGGTCCAGTCCGCCCTCCTCGAGGCCATGGAGGAGCGCCAGGTCACGATGGGCGACTCGAGCCTGGCCTTGCCCGATCCCTTCCTCGTCATCGCGACCCAGAATCCCATCGAGCACGAAGGCACTTATCCCCTGCCCGAGGCCCAGCTCGACCGCTTCATCCTCAAGCTCCGCGCCAGCTACCCGAGCGCGGAGGAGGAGGAGGGCATCGTGCGCCGCGTCGCCCTCGAGCGCGCGCTCCCAGTCGATCGGGTGCTCGGCGCGAGGGAGCTCGCCTTCCTGCGCGAGGCGGCGGAGTCGGTGCGCGTCGACGAGGCCCTCGCCGCCTACGCCGTGGCCCTCGTGCGCGCCACCAGGCCCGCGCGCGAGGCGGGCGGGCCATCTCCGTCCCTCGCCAAGGACGCAGGGCGCGACGTCGCGCGCTGGGTCGAGTACGGGGCCTCGCCCCGGGCCTCGATCCAGCTCTTCCGCTGCGCGCGCGTCTCGGCCCTGTTGGACGGCCGGTCCTACGCCCTGCCCGAGGACGTCAAGGCCTTCGCCCGCGAGGTGCTCCGCCACCGCCTCGTCCTCTCCTACGAGGCCGAGGCCGAGGGCATCGACGCCGACGCCGTGATCGAGCGGGTCCTCGGGGCCCTCTCGCTACCCTAGGGCCATGGACGAGGACGCGCTCCGCGAGAGGATCAGGCGGCTCGCCTTCGCCTCGCCGGCCCTCGCCCGGGCCTTCTCCCGGGGCGATTTCCGATCGGTCTTCCGGGGCCGGGGCCTCGAGTTCGACTCCCTGCGCGAGTACTACCCCGACGACGATTCGCGCCTCGTGGATTGGAGCGCCACCGCGAGGTCGGGCCGCCCCTTCGTGCGGACCTATCGCGAGGAGCGCAGCCTCACCGTGTTCCTCCTCGTCGACGTCTCCCCCTCGATGGACCAAGGCTCGGGCGAGGCCTCGAAGCTCGACATGGCCGCCCTGGTCTCCTCCCTCGTCGCCTACGCGGCCCAGCTCCGGGGCCTGCCCGTGGGCTGCCTCTTCTTCGCCGGGACCCTCCTCGGCGGGCTCTCGCCCCGGCGGGGCAAGGCCCATGCCCTCGCCATCGCCTCGGCTGTCGGGCGCTTCGCCGGCGGTGCAGGCGCCGCGGCCGGCGAAGGCGAAGCGGCAGCGGTCGATCGGCCGGCCGCGGGAACCGAACTCGGCCTCGCCCTCAGGACGGCCTTCCAGGTCCTGAAGCGCCGCAGCCTAGTCCTCGTGCTCTCGGACTTCCGCGCCGCGGGCTGGGAGCGTCCCCTCGGCGAGCTCGCGCGGCGCCACGACGTCGTCGCCCTGCGGATCGCGGATCGCTCCGACCTCGAGCTGCCGGGCGCCGGCGCCTTCGCCGCCGCCGACCCCGAGACGGGGAGGGCAGCCTGGCTGCCCCTGGGCGCCGGGGCCTTCCGCGCGCGTTGGCGCGCCTCGGGCGAGGCGGCACGCAAGGCCTGCCTCGAGGCCTGCGCGCGCTCGCGGGTCTCGGTCCTCGAGATCGGCACCGCCGACGATCCCGCCCTCAAGCTCCTCGAGTTCTTCGAGCGCCGGAGGGCGAGGTGACGCGACGCTCCCTCGCGTATGCGCTCGCCCTCCTCTGTTGCTCCGCCTCGGCTCTCCGGGCCGCGACGGTCGACTCGCGGAGCATAGCCTGCGTTCCCCTCCGCTATTCGGCCGGCGACGAAGTGATTCTCCAGGCCCCGATCCTGCCCGACGGCGGGGAGACTCTCGCCGCCCTCGACCTGAAGCCTGGCTCGGGCCTCCCCGCGCAGGCGGGCGACGCCGATCCCGAGCTGCGTTGGCTGAAGCTGTCCCAGGCGCAGGGCGGCTGGACCTTGAGCCTCTGCTTCGTGCCCTGGTCCCCCGGCGCCGGCCGTCTGCCCGCCCTGCGCGCCGGTGGGGTCTCAATCCCTGCCCTGCCCTACGCCGCCCTGTCCCTCCTCGGCCCCGAGGACAGGGACCCCTCGCCGCCCCGGCCCCAACGCGTCCCGCCGAGGACCGCGCTCTACCTTTACGGCTCAGCGGGCGTCCTCGTCGCCCTCGTTCTCCTCGCCCTGCTCGTGGCCTTCTATCTCGTTCCCGCGGCCCGAACCCTCCTCGCCAGACGCCGCGCCGCCCAGGCCTTCCGCCGCCTCGAGAAGAGCCTGGACTATCTCGAGTCCGAGGCCGAGTCGGCCGATCCCGCCGCGTTTTTCGCCGCCCTCTCCCGCGCCCTCCGCCTTTACCTGGCCGCCCGCGCGCTTCCCTCGGCGCCGGCCCTTACGGCCTCCGAGATCGCCCTCCTGCCCGAGCTCGATTTTCCGGCGCCGGGGACGAGGGACAGGGCCGCCGCCCTCATCGCACGTGGGGACAGGGCTAGATACGGGGGCGAGACGCCGGCGAGGGGCGGGGCGAGCTCCGGGCAGGAGCTCGCCTTGGCGGCGCGGGAGGCTCGCGCGATCGGCCAGGAGACGGAGGAGGCTATCGATGCTCGCCTTTGACCATCCCTGGGCCCTCGCCCTCCTCGCCCTCGGCCCCCTCCTCCTCGCCCTCCGACGCCGGCTTAAGGGGTCCGCCGGCGCCCTCGCCTTCCCACTATCCCTGCCCGGCGCCGCCGTCCCCTCCCCGCCCTACGGGGCCAGGCTGGCGCGGGCCCTCCGCGCGATCGCGCTCGGCTCGGGCTTCGTCGCCTTCGCGCTCGCCGCGGCCGGCCCCTCCCTCGTGACCAAGCGTACCGTCTACCTCGATCGCGGCGACGAGGCCTTCATCGTCCTCGACGTCTCTCCGAGCATGGCCGCCTCCGATTTCTCCCCGACCCGCCTCGACGCGGCCAAGGCCATCATCGGCGACTTCCTCGCGACCAGGCGCAACGAGACCGTGGGCCTCGTCGCCTTCGGGGGAGAGGCCGCCCTCGTCTGCCCGCCCACGACCGACTACGCCGCCCTCGCCGCCCGCCTTTCCACGCTCAAGCCCGGCCTCTACGGCGAGGGCACCGCGATCGGGGCGGGCATCGCCGTGGCCGCGGCCCACGAGGCTTCATCCACCGCCCCCTCGCGGCGGCTCATCCTCCTCACCGACGGGGAGAATAACTCGGGCTCGATGGAGCCGGCCGCGGCCGTCCAGGCCGCGGCCCGCCTCGGGCTCGATCTGTCGGTCATCGGCGTCGGCAGCTCGGGCGAGGCCCCCGTCACCTACGTCGACCCGGCGACGGGGCTCAAGCGGAGCGGCGTCTACCGCTCGGGCTTCGACGCCTCCGCCCTCGAGGCCCTCTCGCGCTCGGGCGGCGGCGATTACTACGGGGCGGACAACCGCGCCGCCCTCGCCCAGGCCTTCGGGACCCTCGCCGAACGGAGCGCCTCCCTCACGAGGACGCGGACCGTCTCCTCTGCCGCGGGCCTGACGGCCCGGCTCCTCGGCCTGGGACTCTGCCTCATCGCCCTCGCCCGACTGCTCGGCCTCGCGGGCGGGGGAGGGCGGCCATGAGCTTCGCGCGGCCCGAGCTCCTCTGGCTCGCCCTTCTCGCCCTGCCCGAGCTCGCTCTGGGCTTGGCCAGGGCCCCCGCCTTCCGCGCCTCGCTCGAGGCCCTTTCCGGGCCCCGGCGCCGAGCTAGGGCGGGCAGGGCCTTCGCCGCCGCCTCCTTCGTCGGCAGCTCGGCCGGGGCCCTCTTCGTCCTCTCCGCGGTTATCGCCCTAGCGGGCCCGTCCTGGGGCCTCCGCGGCGCCGCGGTGCCGCGCAGCGGCCTCGAGGCTGCCCTCGTGCTCGATGTCTCGCGGAGCATGTACGCTAAGGACGCGGCCTCCCCCGGCGCCGCCGCTTCGGCCCGCGTGACGAGGCTCGAGGCGGCTAAGGCCCTCGCCTCGGGCCTCATCGGCGCCTCCGGTGGCGAGTCCTTCTCCCTCGTGGCAGCGAAGGGAGGCTCCGTCCTCCTCGCCCCGATGACCGAGGACGCCTACGCCCTCGGCGACGCTCTGGGCTACGCCGACGCGGCGGCCATCACGAGCCCCGGCACCGACCTCGAGGGTGGGCTCCGCTGCGCCCTCTCCTCCTTCTCGGCCGCGGGCGCGCGGAACAGGATCGTCTTCCTTTTCTCCGACGGGGGCGAGCTCTCGGGCTCCGCGCGCCGCGCCTGCGACGCGGTGGCGGCGGCCGGCGCGCGCCTCGTGGTGGTCGGCTTGGGCGGAGACTCGCCCGCCCTCGTCCCCGGCCTCGACGGCAAGCCCCTCCAGGGCGCGAAGGGCCCGGTCCGGAGCGCGCGCGACGCGAAGAGGCTCCAGTCCCTCGCCTCCCAGGCCGGGGGCGCCTATGTCGACACCTCGGAGCCGGGAGCCGCCGCCGTCCTCGCCGACGAGCTCTCCAGGGCACGAGGCCGGGGCCTCCGGATCGAGTACGAGCGCGTCGACCGCGAGGGAGCCTTCGCTCTCCTCGCCTTCGCCTTCCTCCTCATCGCCCTGCTCGCCTCGATGCTGTCCACGAGGGGAGGGCGAGCATGAGGCCCCGCTCGATCGCGATGTGCGCCTCGATCCTGCTCGCCCTCCTCTCGGGCGCCTGCACGCGTATCTCCGATTACGCGAAGCTGGTCGAGGGCAATCGCCTCCACGAGCGCGGCGACTATCAAGGCGCCATCCTCGACTATCTTTCCCTCGA
The DNA here is from genome assembly GCA_002307245.1 of Spirochaetaceae bacterium UBA1306. GTDB lineage: Bacteria > Spirochaetota > Spirochaetia > Treponematales > Rectinemataceae > UBA1306. The sequence continues at coordinate 8,093 of DBTW01000158.1, forward strand.
CCGCTCGGCCTTCCCCCAGACCCTGGACTACGACCTCGCCAATTCCTATGCGCGCCTGGGCGAGTACGAGGCGGCGGCCGAGCTCTACGGCCTCGCTCGCGCCGGCCTGCCCCCCCGAGGTCGACAGGCCGCTCTGGCCGCCGATTCGCACTTCAACGAGGGCCTGGCCCTTTTCGAACGAGGCAGCTACGAGCGCTCCTGGAAGTCCTTCCGCGCCGCCCTCGGCCTCCTCGACCCGGAGTCCCGCGAGGCCGCCGCCGCCCGCCGCAACCTCGAGCTGGCCTGGCGCGCATGGAAGAAGGAGAAATCGGCCCCTCCCCGAGGCCTGGCGGCGTCGCAGCGCGGGACTGCGGCCGGCGGCGACGAGGAGCTCAGGCTCCTCATGCGCCTCGAGACGGGCCACTGGCGGCCAGGCGGCTCCGTCCCCACGGAGCCCGACTCCGCGGACTATTGAGGCAATCAATGGCAAAAGCAGGAACGAGGATCGCCATTCTCATCATCTCCCTAGCCCCGATCCTGGCGCCCGCAGCCTTAGCCGAAGGCCGCGAGGGCAGAAGCGAGGAAGGGCATGGCTACTCGTACGCCATCTCGCCCCTTAGCCCTAAAACGGGAGATCTAGTCCGCTTCGAGCTCCTGGTCCCAGGCCTCGCCCCTGCTGAAGCTCGCGTCGCCGAGCTGCGCCTCGATGCCGGGCTTTCCCTCGAGTCGGAGAGCCTGCGTTCCCGCGCCGAGAGCGGCAGTTCCACGCGGGGCACGGCTCTCCGACTCGAGCTCAGGGTGACAGGCGAGGGCAGGCTCCTTATCCAAGGCCTCGTCCTGGAGGGCCTCGGCTGGAGGTTTTCGACCGGACCCCTCCTCATTAAGGAGGGCGTGCTGGCAGGGCTTGCGCCTTTCAAAGCCGAGGCTGCGAAACCTGTGCCGGTACAATCAGCGCCGTCCAGGCCGGCCTCGCCGGTCGCGGCGCCCCTGCCGTCCGCGCCCAGCCCCCCAAGCCCGAGGTCCCCGGCGAGCCGCCTCGACGGCGAGACCATCTCCCGCGCCTATGGACTTCTACGCCAGGCCCCGCCTTTTTCCGCTCGCAGGAGCGAAGCCAAGCGAGTCGCCGATGCCTATGCCCTCGAACTCGGGACCGGCCCGGCCCTCGTCGATAGGCTTCCACCCCCGAACTATTTCTTTTTCCCGGCTTTTTTCGCCGCCTTGCTGGCCTTAGGCTTGTTTCTTTCTTTAGTAATATATACAAAGGTCGCCGAGAAGCCTTCGATCCCGCGGGCTATCGCCTTGGTCGCGGTCATCCTAGCCCTGGCTTTGGCCGTCCTCGGCCTCATGTCGGCATCCGAGCGGAAGGGGCGCTATGCGGTCGTCTGGGCCGATTCTCTCCGCTCCATACCCTCGGCCCGGGCAGAGCTCTCGATACCGATCGAAAAAGGGGCGACCGCGAGCCTGCGCGCGATTGCCGGGACCTATGCTTTCCTCGTCCTTTCAGGGGGCGAATCCGAGGGCCTCGAGGGCTGGGCTCCCCTCTCTGCTCTTCATTTTTATTGACGAGGGCTGCGTATGGACTTTGGCGATATCCTGAACGAATGGGACAGAATCAAGGAGGAGCGCAGCGCGGCCAAGCCCAAGGCTCCTTCCCCCGATCCCACCGTCGCGAAGGCCCTCGAGTCATGGCTCGATAAGCACGGCGTGGAGGACAAGGACTCTCGGGAAGGCGAATCGGGCGCAAGGCCGGAGCGCGAGACCCGTCGCCTTGCCCTCATGAAGGCCCAGGACGTACTCGACCTTCATGGTATGAAAGCGGTGGAGGCCAAGGCGGCGATAGCGGCCTTCATCGACTCCGCTTCGAGACGTGGCCTCGAGAAAGTACTCGTGATCCATGGCAAGGGCCTGCATTCGGAAAAGGGGGCCGTGTTGAAGGACGCGACGAGGCAGGCATTGGAAGCCCATCGCCTCGCCGGCCGCTTCGGTACGGCCGACAAGGCCGATGGGGGATCAGGCGCTGTATGGGTGTTGATCAAGGCCAGGCCTGCGGCCAAGCCCTAGCTATATATCGCGAGGCAATGTCGAAAAAGGCTCGGTTGGCCTTTTTCAACATCCTGTAAGTGTTACGAAGCTTTTAGGTTCGGATGAATGGCGCGGGCTGACAGAATGGGAAAAGCTCGCCTATGCTCGGCAATACGTATAAAAAGGTATTTGTTTTTCCGTTAAGCAAATAGCTCATTTTTTATAAGCTTCGTAACACTAACCTTGGCTTCTGCTATTTTTCGCGGTAAATTATGCGTCCGCGATTGAGATCGTAGGGAGAGAGAGCGACTTTTACCTTGTCGCCCGGCACGATGCGGATATAGTGCTTGCGCATTTTACCGGACAGGTGAGCGAGGATGACGTGGCCGCTTTGAATCTCGACGCGGAACATGGTGTTGGGGAGGGATTCCTTGACTATGCCCTCGACTTCGATGGCTTCTTCTTTGGCCACGGTTTCTCCTCGGAATGATTGGCGCTATGACGGCTAAGCCGTCTTTTTCGCGCGCTCGCGGCATTTGCATTATCGCCTCGAGTGCATAAAATAGTATGTGCATTGACCGTTAATGTCAACCATTGCGCAAAGGACGATGCCAGGCGCGGGATAATACTGGATTTTCATCGAATTTCTCCATCTTGACTTTTCCCATGCTTTACATCATTGTGCCGGTCTTTCGATACGTTGCGCGATGTTTCTCGCTACAGCTTCATCATTAAGGCAGGAGGCGGCAGATGGACAAGGATACGACAGAGAAGATGAAGGAGCTCCTCCAGGCGCAGAAACGCGAGATCCTCGAGGCCCTCATCGCTACCAACGCCGATTTCCGAGCCATCGTGGAAGAGATGGATCCGAAGGACTTCGCGGACGTGGCCTCCGACGATATAGACCGCAAGATGATCGAAGCCCTCGGCACCCAGGATATAAAGCGCCTGCGCGCCATCGACGCCGCCCTCGGCCGCATCAACCAGGGCCGCTATGGCGTCTGCGTCAAGTGCAACAAGAAGATCCCGTCGGAGCGTCTCCAGGCCCTCCCCTATGCCGTCCTTTGCGTGGAATGCCAGAAGGGCGAGGAGAGGCGCAACCGCTAGGTCTCCCCTATCCCCACTTCGGTCCACTCGCCCCCCGACAGTATGGCGACCGAGTCGTAGCCCGCGGCCCGGGCCAGCTCCCGGGCCGCGTCCAGGTTGGCCCCGAGGTGCTCGGGCGCGTGGGCGTCGGCCGAGAAGGTTATCCGAACCCGATTCGCGCGCAGCTCCTTTAGGATGGCGAGCGAGGGGTAGGGCGTCTTGGCCTTGCCCCTGCTCATTCCCCCCACGTTTATCTCGGCCACGATGTCCTTGCCGATCAGCGCCCCCGCGACCCCCAGGGCCGCGTCGAGGTAGTCGGGCGAGCTTTCGTCGAACCAGCGGCCCTCGCCGGGGCGGCCGTAGCCGCCGTTGTTCTTCTTCACGAGGTCGAAGTGGCCCAGGATATCGAAGCCGCCCCCCTCGACGAGGGCGCCGAGCTTCCGGTAGTAGTCGCGATACATGGCCTTCCCCGGATCGTCCCCCTCGTAGCGCGACAGGAAGCCCTCCACCTCCGGCCCGCCGTAGTCTACGGGGAAGCGGCCCGAGCCCGGCAGCTCGACGTAATGCACGGAGCCGATGGCGAAGTCGAGGCCCGCCCCGCGGAAGACCTCGTCGTTGGGCGAGCAGTAGCCGGGCACGAGGTCTATCTCCAGGCCGAGGAGTATCTCGAGGCCCCGCGGGGCCCATTCGCGGCCGAGCCGCCTGATCTCCTCCCGGTACTCGCCGAGCCGCGAGAGCTCCATGTTGCCCTCGCTTGGGAAGGGGAGGGGGCAGTGGGAGGAGAAGCCGAGGACGCCGTAGCCCTTGGCGGCGGCGGCCTCGGCCATGGCGGCGGCGCTCGCGCGGCCGTCGCAGAACTGGCAATGGGTGTGGTAGTTCGCTCTCATGTTCCCGCCCTTCACTCGCAGCCGATGGCGTCGAGCTCGTCGTCGAGCCCGTCCCCGCCATCGGGGTCGTCGATGCCGTAGGATAGGGCGCGGCGCCAGGCCTTGGCGGCGGCCGCGCTGTTCCCCGCGCGGAGGGAGCAGGCGCCGATCGCCCTCCAGGCGCGATAGCCCTCCTCGGGCTCGGTGAGGCTGAAGTCGACCGCCCCGAGGGAGTCGAGGGCCCGATGGTAGTCCGCGGCCGCGTAGGCCTCCATGCCCGCCCGGTAGCCCGCTCGCGAGCGCTCGGACGCCAGGGCGGCGTCGCCGCCCTTCCAGGCGACGAAGGCCATCGCCATCTCCCCCTTTCCCTTCACCGCCCTGGGCGGCCGGTCCAGCACCGGCAGGAGGGAGCGCACGCGGTCGGCGACGGCGAGCGAGGCGCAGATGCCCGTGGGGACCGAGCTCGACTGCAGGCGGCTCGCCACGTTCACCGTGTCGCCGAAGATGTCGAAGACGTACTTGCGCACGCCCACCACGCCGCCGATGACGGGGCCCGCGTGGACGCCGATGCGCAGGTGCCAGGGCACGCGCGAGCTCAGGCTCAGCCTCTCGACCTCGATCATGATGTCGCGCGCGGCCGAGCACATCCGGAAGCTGTGGGCCGGGTCGCGGCCGTCCAGGCCCGAGGCCGCGAGGTAGGCGTCGCCTATCGTCTTGATGCGCTCGCCCCCGTGCTCGGCGACGATGTCGTCGAAGATCGTGAACAGGGTGTTGAGCTCCTCGATGGTGCGCTCCGGCGAGAGCTCGCCGCAGGCCTCGGTGAAGCCGACGAGGTCGGCGAAGAGGACGGTCACGTCGGGATAGAGCTGGGGCGTGGACGAGCCCGTCCGCTTGAGCTCGTCGGCGACGCGGTAGGGCAGGATGTTGAGCAGGAGGGCCTCGCTCGTCGACTTCTCGTCCTCGAGGTCCTTCGTCCTTTCCTGGACGATCCGCTCGAGCTCCTGCCGCCGGCGCTCGAGCTTGCGCACCCGCGCGACGGCCGCGAGGAAGCCCGCGGCGATCAGGACGATGGCCGCGGCGACGTAGAAGAGGGGCCGCTGCCAGAGGAAGGGGCGCTGGGAGACCTCGAGCCTCGCCTCGGCGGCGCTCGGGACGCCGTCGTCGTTGGAGGCGGCCGCGAGGAAGGCGTAATCGCCGGGCGGCAGGTTCGTGTAGCTCACGGAGCGCTCGGCCCCCGCGTCGACCCAGGCCGTGTCGTAGCCCTCGAGCCGATACCGGCAGGAGACCTTGCTCGGCTCGACGAAGCTCAGGGCCGCGAAGCGGAAGGTGACTCGCTGCGTGCCCGGCCGGAGCTCGAGCGAGGAGGGGACGGGGTTGAAGGCCTTCCCGTCGACCTCCACGCCCTCGACGAGGACGGGCGGGGGCACGGCGTTCTTGGCGGCCCTGCCGGCCCCGTAGACCGAGACTCCCGCGAGGGTGGGCAGGTATATCTCGCCGCCCTCGTTGCGGTAGGCCCAGGCATTGGCCGAGAGCTGGCCCGCGAGGCCGTCCCGCCGGTCGATGACGCGGGGGCGGACCGCCTTGCCGCCCCTGGCCGCCGCCTCGAGCTCGTCGCCGCCGACCGAGGCGACGCCCTTGCTCGACACGAGCCACAGGGTCCCCCGCTCGGCCTCGACGATCTGGAACACGGAGTTCCAGGGCAGGCCCTTCGCGGCGTCGACGGAGCCGGCGCTGCGGCCGCCCTCCCAGAGCGAGACGCCCTCGGCCGTGCAGACCCATAGGCGCTTGGCGGAGTCGCGGACGAAGCGGAACACCACGTTGCCGGCGAGGCCGGCCGCCTTGTCGACGATGCCGGACACCTTGCCGCCGGCGATCTCCGCGACGCCGCCGCCGTCGGTGGCCGCGAGGAGCAGGTTTCCGTCCTCGATCAGGTCCATCACGTAGTGGTTGGGCAGGCCTTGGGCGGGGCCGATAGAGGCGATGGGGCCCGTCCCGAGCAGGGCGATGCCGGAGGTGGTGCCGGCCAGGACCCTTCCGTCGGCGGCCTCGTAGCTCATCCGGACGCGGTCGGAGGGCAGGCCGTCCTTCTTGCCGAAGGCGCTGGCCGAGGCCCCGTCGAAGCGGACGAGGCTCCTCTCCGAGTAGCAGGAGAACCAGAGCGAGCCGTCGCGGGCGAGGCGTATCTGCCGCACGCGGACTCCCTTGAAGCCGGCGAGGAGGGAGTCGACGGCCCTCCTGCGCTTCCTGTCCGAGCCGATGGGGTCCGAGGCCGAGGGATGGAAGGAGACGCCCAGGTCGGTGGCGACCCAGAGGCTGCCGAAGGAGTCCTCGGTCGCGGCGTTCACGGCCTCGTCGACGAGGCCCTCCTTCCTGTCGAGGGTTAGGAACTTGCCGCCGCTGAATTTGACCAGGCCGCCGCGCTCGGTGCCGACCCAGAGGCTGCCCTCGCGATCCTCGAGCAGCGAGGAGACGACGTCGTTGGGGAGGCCGTCGTCTGCGCCGAAGCCCGTCCAGGCCCCGGCCTTCCACGAGAAGACGCCCTTGTCCGTGCCGACGCGCATCGTGCCGTCGGCCTGGCCGAGGAAGGCGTTGACGCTCGCGCTCTCGGCCTTGTCCAGGTCGTGCCGCTCGATCACCGCACCGTCCCTCACGCGGTAGACCCTGCCGTAGGTGGTGCCGAGCCAGAGCACGCCGGAGCGGTCGAGGCAGGCGGCCGAGAAGGAGGAGCTCGCGAGCTCCTTGGGGCCTTGCCAGGGCGCGAGGCCCTCGGGCTTCGCGACGAAGAGGCCGGGGAAGTTGGAGGAGGCCAGGGCGCCGAGGCCCGGCACGGCCGTGAAGAAGGAGGCTATGCCGAAGCCCGCGGGCGCCGGGACCGCCTCGAAGCGGCTGCCGGCGTAGCGGAAGACGCCCTTGGCCGTGCCGACCCAGAGGGTCTCGCCCTCGAAGCCCAGGGCGCGTATCGAGAGGTCGCCCAGGCCGTCCTCGGCGCCGAAGCGCCGGAAGCTCCCGCCCTCGAGGCGGTAGAGCCCGTCGTCGTTCGTGCCGATCCAGAGGGCGCCGTCGGGGCCGAGCTCGAGCTCGCGGGCCGACTCGGCGCCGAAGCCGCGGCCGTCGGCCCTGGAGAAGAGCGAGAAGGAGCTGCCGTCGAAGCGGACGAGCCCGTCGTAGGAGGCTATCCAGATGAAGCCCGACCCGTCCTGGGCCAGGTCGAGGACCGTATTCGAGGGAAGCCCGCCATGATCGTCCCATACGGTCATTACCTTGCCCGCGAGGCGCCCTTCGTCCATCGCCGCGGCGATCGGGACTGCGCGGAGCGAGGCTGGCAGCGAGAGGCAGGCCGCGAGGAGGGCCGCTATTCGATGAGATGCTCTGGTGCTCGGCATGCGGCGATTGTGCCCTACCGGGCCGCGATTGGCAATGCCGGGGCTTGGTTGGCCTTTTCGACAGCCTGTTAGGCTTTCGCGTAGGGCGAGGCGGCGAGGGCGAATTCGGCGTAGGCCGAGCGCAGCGCGGCCAGGGCCGGGGCCGCGGCTTCCATATCCCCCGCGCGGCCGGCGTTCTCGGCGACGAGGGCCGCGTCGCCGAGGCGCCGCGCGCTCAAGTTCCAGGAGGCGCCCTTGAGCGAGTGCGAGACCTCGCGGAAGCCCGTCGCGTCCCTGGCCTCCAGGGCGCGGGCGAGCTCGTCCATCTGCGCCCCGGCCTTGGCGATGAAGCGGCCGAGCAGGCCCGCGACCGTCTCCCTCTGGCCGAGGAATGTGTCCAGCACGCCCTCCCAATCGAAGACCGAGGAATCGGCCTGGCCCGGGGCGCCGGGGAGGCTGGCCGACGGGGCGTCGCGCGCCTCTTCTTGGGCCTCCGCCTGCCCCTCGGCCGGGCCGGTCGGCCGAGGGCTCCCCTCCGCGGGGAGGTAGCGCGAGAGGAGCTCGGCGAGGTCCTCCCGCTTGAAGGGCTTCACGAGGATGTCGTTCATCCCCGCCTCGACGCAATTCTCGCGCTCGCCCTTGAGGGCGCTCGCGGTGATGGCCACGATGGGGCCGGAGTAGCCCTTGTCGCGCAGGGCTCGCGAGGCCTCGTAGCCCGACATCCTCGGCATGAAGATGTCCATCAGCACGAGGTCGAAGCGCCGCGAGGCGCCGATCTCGGCGGCCTCGACGCCGTCGCGGGCGGTGACGACCGAGCAGCCCATCCGGCCCAGGAGGAGGGTGAAGAGCTCGCGGTTGACCTCGTGGTCCTCGGCGAGGAGGACTTCCCCGGAGAAGCGCCGCGCCTCCCGCTTGGGCTCGATCGGCTCCTCGGCCTCCGCGCCCTCGAGGTCCACCTCGGAGGACAGGGCCCGCGACAGGGCGTCGGCGAGCTCGCTCGGCTTGATGGGCTTGGACAGATAGCCGTTGAACCAGCGCAGGAGCTTCATTTTGGCGTCGGCGTTGATGGATCCCAGCGGCGCCATGAGGATGAGTCTGACCTCGTTGATGGCCGTGTCGCCGGTGATCTCGGAGGCGAGCCTCCAGCCGTCCATCCGGGGCATGTTCTGGTCGATGAGGCAGATCGCGAAGGGGTCGCCCGCGGCCGCCGCCTCGCGGAGGGCGGCCAGGGCCTCCTCGCCGGAGCCGGCCTGGTCCACGCGGAAGCCGGCCGCGGCGGCCAGCCTCGCCGCGTAGGCGCGGGCCGCCGGGTAGTCGTCGGCCACGAGGAGCCGCGCCCCGCCGCCCGCCGGCGCGACGAGCCCGCCGGCCTTCGGCGGGGCCGAGTACTCCGGCGCGTCGAGGGGCAGCTCGAACCAGAAGACCGAGCCGCGCTCGGCGCGGGGCTCGACGCCGATGGAGCCGCCCATGGCCTCGACGAGGTGTCGCGAGATCGCGAGGCCGAGTCCCGTCCCCCCGGTCCTGCGCGCCTGGGCGAGGTCGCCCTGGTAGAAGGGCGTGAAGAGCTGCGCGCGCGTCGACTCGGGTATGCCCGAGCCCGTGTCCGAGACCTCGAAGCGCGTGCGCGCCCCGTCGGACGAGGCGACCAGGGCGAGGTTGAGGGTGATCCCGCCCTCCTTAGTGAATTTTACGGCGTTCTTGAAGAGGTTGACGATCACCTGCCGCAGGCGTCCCGGGTCGCCGCGGACCAGGGCCGGCAGGGACTCGTCGACGTCCACGATGATCTCGAGGCCCTTGCGGCCGGCCTCCATTGCCAGGAGCTCCACCGACTGGTAGACCCAGGAGCGGAGGTCGAAGCTCGTCGACTCGAGCTCGAGCCGGCCCGCCTCGATCTTGGAGAAGTCGAGGATGTCGTTGATGAGGCCGAGCAGGACGTCGGCCGAGAAGCGCACCTGGTTCGCGTAGTCGGACTGCTCCGAGTCGAGCTCGGTCTCGCGGAGGAGCTCGAGGACGCCGAGGATGGTCTGGATGGGCGTGCGGATCTCGTGGCTCATGTTGGCGAGGAAGAGGCTCTTCGTGTGCGTCGCCTTCTCCGCCTCCTCCTTCGCGTCGCGCAGGCGCTTCTCCCGGAGGGTCCGGTCGGTCACGTCCTCGATGGCGCACAGGAGGTAGCGCTCGGTCGCGGCGGCCGCGCCGAAGTCGGCGCCCTCCTGGCCGGCGCCGCCCAGGGCCGAGGGCGCGTCGACGCGGGACATCGAGAGCCTGATCCAGCGGAGGGTCCCGTCGGAGGCCCGCACGGGGCTTTCCACGGAGGCCGAGCCCTTGCCGCCGAGGAGGATCTCCGCGGCGTAGAAATCGATCTTGGCTCCTTCATGCTCCGAGAGGAAATCGAAGAAGGAGGCCCGTAGCCGGTCGGGCGCGACCCCGGCCAGGGATCGGAACAAGGCCTCGAAGGCCGGGTTCCACAGGGCCAGGAGCCCGCGGCCGTCGACGAGGACGAGGGACAGGGCGACCTGCTGGAACATCGCCCGGAGGATCGCGTCGGGCAAGGCCATCAGAAGTTGGCCTTGAGTATCTCGAGGGTCTTCTTGAGGATTTGGTCCGGCTTGAGGGGCTTGATGAGGTAGCTTTTGACCCCCGCCTGGAAGGCGCGCATGACCGCCTCGCGCTGGCTGACCGCCGAGAGGATGATGACCGGGACCTCGATATCCTCCGCCCGGAGCCGCGACAGGACCTGGAAGCCGTCCATCCCCGGCATGAGGAGGTCGAGGAACACGAGGTCGAAGGAATTGGCCTTGGCCGCCTCGACGAAGGCGACGCCCTCCGTGAAGCCGCTCACCGAGGCGCTGATGGCCGCGAAGGTAGTCTTCACGAGCTCCTGGATCACGAAGTCGTCGTCGACCACGGCGATGGACAGGCCCTTGCCCGTCTCCTTCATGGCCTCGATGCTGAGGGGCTTCTTGGCCTCGCCCTCGAAGCGCATCTCGACGGACTCGCGCCCGGACTCGTGGGTCTGGGCCGAGAGGACGCGCTCCGCGAGCATCTCGGCCTTGCCCTCGCCCATCTCGACCTGGGGGTCGTAGTCGGTCAGGAGGCCGTCCATGGCGTACTGCAGGTTGGAGACCACCTCGATCTCCGCGAAGGCCGGCCGGCCGGCCGTGAACTCCCGCGCGAAGGACGAGTTGGTGAGGAGCTTGATGTGCCTGGCCTTCGCGTTCGGCAGCTGGAGGAGGGTCTTGAGCAGCAGCTCCAGGTTGGTGCCGTCGACGAAGGAGAGATCCATGTCCGAGAGCATGGCGAGGATCCTGGGCCCGCGGATGGCGTAGAGCTCGAGGAGCTCGGCGATCTTGAAGCGGAGGAGGTCGACCTTCTCGCGGTTGAGGCCCTGGGCGATCTCGATGAACACGATGTTGTCGTTGACGTGGGCCTCGATGACGCAGGGCGAGGTGTCGACCTCGAGCTTCGCGCCGATGAGCTCCGACAGGGCGGCGAAGAGGCCGTCGATCTTGATCGGCTTCATGATGACGCGCTTGATGTTGTAGGGCACGAGCTCGAGGAGGCGGTTCTTGTCGATCTTCTGGGCCATCAGCAGGACGGGGATGGCGGCCGTGTTCGGATTGGCGTTCTTCTCCTCGAGGACTTCCTTGCAGCTGCGGCGCGTGAGGTTGTAGTCCAGCGCGACCAGGTCGGGGAGGGAGTTGCGCAACTTGATCGCGCCGTCGAGGCCGTTGATCGCGGTCTCCACGTCGAGGCCCGCCGCGAGGAGCCGGTCCCTGAGGTACTCGCGGAAGAGGTCTGACTCGTCGATTATCAGGACTTTTTTGCGCGCCATGCCTATCTCGGGTTCACCATCGCGGCGGGTTGCTGGGTGGCGTCGACCGCGTCGCGCCAGAGGGCGCCCTCGGGGTCCACGTAGTTGCGCTTGGACACGGCGGCCTTCACGGGGATGTGGACGTATTGCCCATGCACCATTCCGATGAGCACCTTGGTCTTGCCGGCCATGGCCGCGTGGGCGGCGTTGTTGCCCAGCCTCTCGCAGTAGGCCGAGTCCGTGGGGTCCGCCGGGGACGAGCGGACCATGTAGCTGGGGTCTATGTACTTGACCGTGGCCTCCATGCCCTTCTTCTTGAAGTAGTCGACTATCCGGTCGCGGAGGTACACGCCGACGTCCCCGAGCTTGGGGTTGCCGGAGGCGTCGGTCCCGCCGTCGACCTTGAGGAAGTCCTGCCCCGCGCCCTCGGCGACCACCACCACGGCGTGGGAACGGCGCGTTAGGCGATCCTCGAGGTGGCGCAGGAGGCCGTTGGGGCCGTCGATGTCGAAGGGCACCTCGGGGATGAGGACGAAGTTGGCCTCGTGGACGGCCAGGACGGTGTGCACCGCGATGAAGCCCGACTCGCGGCCCATGAGCTTCACGAGGCCGACGCCGTTCATAGCCGAGTGGGCCTCGACGTGCGCGGCGGTGACCGCCTCGGCGGCCCGGGCCACCGCGGTCTCGAAGCCGAAGGTGCGGTCCACGAAGGAGAGGTCGTTGTCGATGGTCTTCGGGATGCCGACCACGGCGATCTTGAGGTCTCGCCTCTCGATCTCCTCGGCGATCGCCAGCGAGCCTTTCTGCGTGCCGTCGCCGCCGATGGTGAAGAGGACGTTGAGGTTGAGCCGCTCGATCGCGTCGACGATGTCCGGGACGCGGTCGCCGCCCCCCCGCGAGGAGCCGAGGAAGGTTCCGCCCACCTTGTGGATCTCGTCCACGGCCTCGGGGTCGAGGGGGCGCACGCCGATGTTGGCCTCGGGGAGGAAGCCCCGGTAGCCGTAGCGGATGCCCGTTATCCGGCGCACGCCGTAGCGGAACCAGAGGCAGCGGACGATGGCGCGGATGACGTCGTTGATGCCGGGGCAGAGGCCGCCGCAGGTCACGATGCCCGCGTGCACGTGGCTCGGGGCGAAGAAGATGTGCTGCCTCGGGCCGGCCTTCTCGAAGAGTTGGCTCCGCCCGAGGCTCCCCTGGTCGCCTTCCCGGGCGTTTATGTCGAAACGGACGAAATCGTCGTCGCCGACGTAGTTGGCGAGCGAGTCGCTAGCCTTGGTGGACAGCACGATGGGCGATGGGATGCTGCACTTGCCCAGAGAGGGAACCGAGAAATCTAGGCCGGAATCCATCTACGCTCTCCTAACGGGCGCTCGCCCTCGTTCGAATTATAGACCAGAAGGAAGGGCGAGGCAATAAACCGGTATTCCCTCGCCTTGACTCGTCGACCGGGAGAAAATACACTTGGGACGTGGCGCGATATAGGTTCGGTCCGGCGTGAGCGGCCCCGGCAAGCACGACGGCAGACTCAGGGTGATCTTCGCCGTCGATGACGAGGGGGAGCGCGCGGAATTCGCCCGGGTCATGGAGGCGGCCAACCCCGGCTGCGAGCTCTTCTTCCCGGCTAACATCGCGGCGGTCGAGGAGCTCTACCGCAACGACCAGGCCGACGCCATCGTGACGGACTTCCGCTTCCACGGCGGGGCCCTCGCCGATTGGCTCACCTTCTGGCCCCTCCCGGCCGTGCTCCTCGTCGACCCGAACCAGGACCTCGAGCGCCTCGGCAAGACCATCAGCGACGAGGCCGCCCTCTTCGCCCAGCGCCTCCCCGACGGCGGCCACCTCAGGGTGCTGCCCCTCCTCATCCGCAAGTCCCTCAACGTTCGCGAGAGCGTGGCGAGGCAGAACGCCTACCTGCAGATGACCGAGCACCAGTACATGAATCTCATCCAGGCCATCCCCGACATCGTCTACATCCTCGACGGCAAGGGTCGCTTCATGTACCTCAACGACGCCATCCGAGAGCTCGGCTACGAGCCCGCGAGCCTCATCGGCAAGCACTTCAGCGAGATCGTGCATCCCGAAGACCTCCCCAACGTGAGCCGCACCACGGTCCTGCGGCCCCTGGCCGGGGTCAAGACCGGCGACGCCGCCGCCCCCAAGCTCTTCGACGAGCGGCGGGCGGGCAAGCGCATGACGCGCAACCTCGAGCTGCGCCTCAAGCACGGCGACCTGGCGGACGACTACCGCCTGGGCTCGGTGACCTCCTACGGCGAGGTCAGCAGCTCCGGCTACGCCCTGCCGGAGTTCGAGGGCGTGGACCTCGGGACGGTCGGCATCATCCGCGACGTGACCATACGCAAGGAGCACGAGCAGGCTCTCGAGACGGCCCTCGCCGCCAGGGAGGTCCTCCTAAAGGAGATACATCACCGGGTCAAGAACAACCTCCAGATCGTCTCGAGCCTCCTCAACATCCAGGAGACCGCGATCGTCGACGAGAGCGCCCGCAAGGTCTTCGTCGAGTGCCAGACCCAGATCCAGACCATGTCGATGGTCCACGAGGTCCTGTACCGCTCCTCGAGCTTCGAGGGCGTCGAGATGCAGTCCTACTTCGACCGCCTCCTCGACTACCTCTCCAGCGTCTACGAGGGCTCGTCCCGGGGCATATCCTGGTCCGTGCGGGCCGAAGGGGTCTTCCTCGACCTCGACAGCGCCATACCCGTCGCCCTCATCGTCAACGAGCTCGTTTCCAACTGCCTCAAGCACGCCTTCCCGAGCGGTCGGAAGGGCGCCATCGTCCTCGCCATGCACGAGGGCGATGGCCCTTCCTGGATCCTGAGCGTCGAGGACGACGGCGTCGGCCTGGCGGCGCCGAAGGCCGCCGGCGCCCGCGAGACAGGCATCGGCACCGAGCTCGTGCAGGCCCTCGCCGGGCAGATCCGCGGCTCCCTGACCAGGGGGGCGGGCAAGGGCGGAACGGGCACCTCGGTGAAGATCGTCTTCGACAAATAGCGCCCGGCCACGCTACTTCCTGGCCGCGGCCCTCGCTGCCGCCAGGTCCCGTTCGAGGGTTTTGTCCCCTGGCATCGAGGCCAGGGCGGACTCGATCGCCGCCGCCGCGTCGGCATAGCTGCCCGCGTTGTACAGCCTCGCGAAGCTGTTATGGGCCCCTGCCACGAAATTCCGCCGCATCGTCGCCGCGACCGCCGCGAGCCTGCCTCGCTCCCGGCCGGCCGAGCCGGAGGCGGCGCTCCCCCCCGGCGCGAGCTTGGCCGCCCCGGCCTCGGCGAGGGCCGCCGCCCCGAGCCAATCGCCGCCCGAGCCCAGGCGCCCCGCCTCGTTGCCGTAGACCGCGGAGATGGCCTCGGCGTAGCGCGAGGCGTCGACCTCGCCCGCGGCGAAGACCCGGTCGATGACCCCGACGGCCTCGGCGAAGGGCCCCTGGTTGACGGCGCGGACCAGCTCGAGCTCGCCCGCGAGGGCGGCGAGCCCGGCCTCTTTGGGGTAGGCCGCGGCCGCCGCCTCGGCCGAGGCCTCGGCGCCCGCGTAGTCGCCCCGCGCCTCCTGGTCCGCCACGAGATTGTTGATCCTGTCCGCGAGGAATGCGCGCGATTCGGGGCCGGGGCAGAGGGCGGCGTAGTCGACGCCGAGCTTGGCCGCCTCCTCGAAACGCCGCGCTCGCTCGAGGAGGGATGCCCTGTTGCAGAGGATGAGCCCGGCCATCTCCCTCGCGCCGATCGCCCTCCGATCCCCATAGCCTCCGGGGGCGACATAGGCGTAGCCCGTCGTCCGGCCGAAGGAATCCTTGAATTCCTTCTTCCCTCCCGGATCGAAGCCGTAGGGGTTCGTCGTCTCGACGTCGATGACCCTGCCGCCCGCCGTCAGGGTGCAGAAGGCATGGTCGGGGGTCCTCACCCCCGAGGTCTCGAGGCCGAGGGCCCTCGTCGCGATGAGGTAGAGCGCGGCTGACGAGACGCAATTGTAGCGGCCTGTATCGAGGAGCCCGTCCAGCGCGGTGGCGTCCTCGCGATAGGCCCTGAGGCGATCCTCGTGGAGGAAGGCGAGGACCGCCTCTCCCAGGGCCGCGTCGCCGGCCGCCGCGTCGACCCGGAGCCTCATCCGACCGAGGAGGGACTCGATCTTCGACTCGTAGCCCGCGACGAGCTCCGGGTCGACCCCGGAGGCCAGGAGCGAGGCCCGGGCGAGATCCCGGTAGCCCAGGGGCTCGGGCGCTGCCCCCAGCTCGGCGAGGGCCGGGTCGGCGCGCAGAAAGTCGGGGCCCGGACGGGCCTGCGCCGACGCGAGGAGGGCGCAGAGGGAGAGCAGGGCCGCGAGGGGCGGGCGCGCTCCGATGGTCGTTGGGGTCTTCCTCATGATCGTCTCGTATTTCCAAATCTACCGCCGGCGGGGTATAGTGGCCTAGCGGGCTTCACCCGATAGCGGGTGCGGTCCGCTTGCGGGTGCGGCCCGCTCAGGAGAGCGCATGGAATCGAACTACGACCTCATCGTCATAGGCGGAGGCGCCGCGGGGCTTGCCGCGGCCCAGTACGGGGCCCGCGCCAGCCTCAAGACCCTGCTCGTCGAGGAGATGGCCGCCGGCGGCCAAGCCCTGCTCATCGACGCCCTCGAGAACTACCCCGGCGTCATGGGGCCGGTGAGCGGCTACGATCTCTCCGAGACCATGCGCAAGCAGGCCGAGGCCTTCGGCGCCGCCTTCCTCAGCGCCTCCGTGCTCGCCCTGCGCAAGGAGGGCGGGCTCTTCCTCGTCGAGACGAGCGAGGGCGAGCTCTCCGCTCCCGCCGCCGTCCTCGCGACCGGGGCCAAGCACCGGCATATCGGCTGCCCCGGCGAGGAGGAGCTCGGCGGCCGCGGCGTCTCCTACTGCGCCACCTGCGACGGGCCTTTCTTCAAGGGCAAGCGCATGCTCGTCGTCGGCGGGGGCGACGCCGCCTGCGACGAGGCGGCCTTCCTCGCCAAGCTCTCCGACAAGATCGTCATCGCCCACCGCAAGGACCGCTTCCGGGCCCAGGCCGCCCTGGCCGAGCGCACCCTGCGCAACCCCCGCATCGAGGTGCGCTTCGACACCGTGGCCAAGGAGATCAAGGGCGGCAAGAAGGTCGAGTCCGTCGTCCTGGGCAGGGGCGACGGCTCGAGCTACGAGGAGCCCTTCGACGCCGTCTTCGTCTTCGTCGGCTCGATACCCCAGTCCGGCCTCGCCCTCGAGGCGCGGAAGGACGACTCCGGCTGCATCGTGACCGACGATCGCATGGCCACCAGCGTGCCCGGGCTGTTCGCCGCGGGCGACGTCCGCGCCTCGGTTTTCCGCCAGCTCATCACCGCCGCCTCCGACGGGGCGATAGCCGCGCACTCCGCCTCCCAATACCTAGACGAGCGGAAGGGCGAAGCCTACGTCTAGGGTCCTGGCGAGGGCCGCCCTCGCCTGCGCCGCCCTGGTCGCCTGCCTGCCTTTCGCCTCGGCCGCTCCCCAGGCGGACTTCTGGGCCCCGCGGGGCGGGGCGGGGGATCACGCCGCCCTCGCAGCGGCGATTGTCGCCCGGATGAGCGACGAGGAGGTCCTCGGCCAGGTCCTCATGATGGCCTATCAGGGCGAGGAGCCCGGCCCCCTCGTCTACGAGTGGATAGCCAAGCGCGCGTTAGGCGGCATCAAGATCTTCGGATGGAACGCCGAGGACAGCACGAAGGTGGCCGCCGCCGTCGTGCGGCTCCAGAAGGCCTCGCTCGGATCGCGGCTGGGAGTGCCGCTGCTGGTGGCCACGGACCAGGAGGGCGGCTGGATCAGGCACATCAAGGGCGCCACGACGATCACCGCGGGCAACATGGCCCTGGGCGCCTCGGGCCGGCCCTACGACGCCTACCGGTCGGGCTGCATCATAGGCGAGGAGCTGGCCGCCCTCGGCGTGAACATGAACTTCGCGCCCTCGGTCGACCTCGCCACGAGGCCCAGGAGCTACATCATCGGGACTCGCTCCTTCTCCGACGACCCAAGAGTCGCCGCGAGCCTGGGCTCGGCCTTCGCCCGGGGCCTCGCCGACTCGGGCGTGATCGCCACGGCCAAGCACTTCCCAGGCCACGGGGACACGGAGGCCGACTCGCACGGCGTCATGCCCGTCATCCGCATCGACGAGAAAACCCTCTGGGAGCGCGAGCTCCTGCCTTACCGCGTCCTCATAGCCGACGGCCTGCCGGCGATCATGAGCGGCCACCTCTCCTTCCCCCTCGTGTCGGGCGACGGCCTCCCGGCCTCGCTCTCGCCCTATTTCATGACGACCTTGCTCCGGGGCAAGCTGGGCTTCAAGGGCCTCGCCGTCACCGACGACCTGGCGATGAACGGCGCCGACGAGCCCGCGGGCTCGATCTCGGAGGCCTGCGTCAAGGCCCTCGAGGCGGGCAACGACCTGCTCATGGTGAGCAGGCTCTTCGCCCTCGACGACCCGGCCTGCGAGCGCCTCCTGGAGGCCTGCCGCGAGCGGCCCTCCTTCCGCGCCAGGGCCCGGGAGGCCGCGGGCCGGGTGGTCGAGGCAAAGCTCCGTTACCTCGAGCCGAGGGGCAAGGCGGCCCTCCTCCCCGACTTAAGCCGCCTGGGCGCGAAGGTCCCCGACCCCGAGGGCGGGGCCTTCAACCGCGAGCAGGCCTACCGCAGCGCGACCGCCCTCCGCGCGGGCGGCATTCCCTTTCTCGGGTCGGCGGCCGACAAGGGCAAGGGCTACGGTCGCCTCCTCGTGGCGGGGCCCTTCGCGGACTTCGTCGGCGCGGGTCTCGAGGCCTACCCCGGCGCCGCGAGCTTCCGCTTCTCCTACGGGCCCGAGGGCGCCGCCCTGCCCGCCGAGCTCGAGTCCTTCTCGAAGGCGCTCTCGGGGGCCGATTCCGTCCTCGTCTGCGTGGCCAACTCCGCCGGCATGGACTTCGCGAACCGCGCCCGAGCGGCCGGCAAGCGCGTCGCGATCCTCTCCGCCATGAGCCCCGTCGCCCTCGCGAAGGCCTCCTGGGCCGAGGCCTCGGTCGCCGTCTACAGCTGCTCGCGCGAGTCCCTGCGCGCCGGCGTCGCCGTCCTCTCGGGCGCCGCGGTCGCCCAGGGGCGGCTGCCCTTCAGGCTGCCCAAGTGAGCCCCCAGGCCTGGCGGCGCGCCCTGCGCTGCGACATTCCCGCGTTATGCGATTTCCTCTCCTCCTCCGAGGGGGCGCGCGTCGGCTTCTCCGGCCGGCTCCTGCGCGACGGCAAGCTCCGGCTTCCCTCCCCGCTCCGCGGCGCCGTCTGGATCGCCGAGTCGCCGCCCGTTGGCGAGGCCGAGGGGCTCCGTGGAGCCCTGCTCTTCCACCCCTCGCGGCTGGTCTTCCCCGTCTTCCCTCCCGAGGACGATGGCGACGCCTGGCTCGCACTCCTCTCCAAGCCCTTCGCCCCCGCCTCGGCCCTCGGCCTGCGGGCCGACGTCGAGCGCTACGAGGCCGCCCTCGGCCTCTCGGCCATCGCATCGGTCGACTACCGCCTCATGTCGCGCCGCCCCGCGCCCCCGCCCGCGGCGCCTGCCTATCCCGGCCTCGTCCTGCGCCGGGCCGAGCTTGCCGACCTCGAGGCCCTCCTGCCCCTGCAGGAGGCCTACGAGCGCGAGGAAGTGCTGACGAGCGTCCATAGCTTCAACCCGGCCGCCTGCAGGGCCTCCCTGGCGAGTACCCTGGATCGGCAGCTCGTGTTCCTGGCCGAGGAGGGCGGCGTGGTCGTGGGCAAGGCGGGCACGAACGCGCGGGGCTTCCGCGTCGACCAGGTCGGCGGCGTGTATACCCTTCCCGAGCGAAGGGGCCGCGGCCTGGCCCGCGCCCTCATGTCCGCCCTCGCCGCCTGCGTGGAGGCCGAGGGCAGGTCGATGTCACTTTTCGTGAAGCCCGCCAACGCGCCCGCGCGCGCCCTCTATCGGGGCCTCGGCTTCGAGGACATCGGCGATTTCCGGGCCGACTACTTCGAGGCCTGAAGCGGCGCCCTATTCAGGCTCATTGACGTGGAACTCGCCCTGGTACACGTACTCGGGCCTTGCCGCGGCGTACAGCGGCCCTGCGGCCAGCCACTCGACCCAGAGGGCGCCCGAGCCCAGCCTGACCATCGCCTCGCGGTCGGAGTAGCCGAGGGCCGAGGCCGCGGCGAGGGCCGCGGCCGAGGCTGCGCAGCAGTCGACCCGGCCGCTCGTGGGCGCCGATACGATGAGCTCGCCCCTCGAGGCCACGCGGACGGCCACGACGGCCGGGGCATCCTCGGCCTGCGGGCGGGCCCCCCGCGCGCGCGAGCTTCGCGACGCCGAGATGCGCGCCCGGGCGCGCGCGACGCCGCCTTCCGCGAAGACCGCGGCCGCGGCGGCCGGCGGGATGCCCGCGCGCAGGGGCAGGAGCTGGTAGCGCTCGCCCCCCGCCTCGACGCTCGTCGCGCGCGCGGCCGCGGCCGGGGAGTCGAGGGCCTCCCCGTCGGGGAGGCCCCGCGGCGGGCCGAGGGCGAGGCCCAGGCTGGCCGAGTCCAATACGTCCACGCGCAGCTCGCCGCCGGGTATCCGCATGGGCACGGTATCGGCCCCCGAGCGGCCCGAATCGAGGAGGTATCGGGCGGCGCAGAGGGCGGCGTCGGCGCAGGGCCCGCCCTCGCCGTCGGAGAGAAAGACCCTGAGCCAGAGATCGCCCTCGGGCTTCGACACCACGGCCAGCCTGTCGGCCCCCGCGCCCCGCCTGCGGTGCAGGAGGGCCCTCGCGGCCGACTCCCAGTCCCTGTCCCTCCCGTCGCCCGCGAGGTCGTCCACGAGGATGATGTCCGAGTCGCAGAGCCGGAGCTTGTAGAAGGATAGGTCCATGGGGGCATTGTAGACCGGCGACCGGGGCGGCACAACGGGAGCGGGATGTCAGGAAGCCGGCTCTCGCCGTATACTATGGGCCGTGACCGACGAGCTCTTTCCCGATCATCCCCCCCGCGTCCTCCGCTACGCCGACTTCGAGGGCGGGCCGCCCCTGGGGCCGGGCGTCTGCGGCATAGACGAGGCCGGGCGCGGGCCTTTGGCGGGGCCGGTCTCCGCCGGCGCCGCCGTCCTGCCGGAGAGCTTTCCCCTCGAGGCGCTAGCCGATTCCAAAGCCCTCTCGGCGAGGCGTCGCGAGGAGTCCTACGCCCTCATCGTCGAGGGCGCCGTGGCCTGGTCGGTCGCCTGGGCCTATCCCTGCGAGATCGACGAGCTCAACATCCTCGGCGCGACCATGATGGCGATGGGCCGCGCCTACCGCGGGCTCTGCGCCCTTCTGCGCGCGGGCGGCCTCGAGCCGCCCGCCTGGGTCTACGTCGACGGCAACCGCTTCCCCGACCTGGGCAGGCCCTGCTCGGCCGTGGTCAAGGGCGACTCGATAGTGCCGGCCATCATGGCCGCCTCCATCCTCGCCAAGGTCGCGCGCGACCGCGCGATGGAGCGCTACGACTGGCTCTATCCCGAGTACGGCTACGCGAGGCACAAGGGCTACCCGACGGCCGCCCATCGCGCGGCCTGCCGGGCCCTCGGCCCCTCGCCGATCCAGCGGATGAGCTTCAGCTACGATCGTCCCTGACCGGCCTCGGGCCCAGCTTCAGGGACATGGTCGCGCGGACGCAGAGCCCCCCGTAGGCCGATCCTCCTCCCGAGGACGCCGCGCCTGCTCCCTGTCCCGACCCGCCGCCGCTCGGGAACCATAGGGGGATCCATTGGCTCGCCTCGATTTCGAGGAGCCAAAGCTCCCACAGCTTGAGCGAGAGGCCCAGCCGGGCCTCCGCGAAGGCGTCGGGCAGGGACTTCAGCGAGTATGAGGCTGCGCGCGACCACGAGACCGAGGTGTGGTGGAAGGGCGGGATCAAGTCCCAATAGCTGGAGCTCTCTTCCTTGAATACCTCTCCCTCTCCCGACCAGAAGGCGAAGAGTCCCCTGAGCCCGAAGTCGACGCGGAAAGCCTCGGATCCCAGGGCTTGGTCGATGGAGGCCGACAGGCCGCCAATCGAGGTCTTGTCGGCGTCGATGCCGTATTGGCCGATGATTTCGCTGCCGAGGAGCATGAACCAGTCGCCCTGGTACTGGCCATCCCAAGCCGATGATTCGAGACCGTAGGCGCCCAGTCCAAGCCGAGTCCTCGAGGGCGCGGTCGCCGAGAGCTCGATCGCCCCGAGCATGGCCCCGATATCCTCCGCCGCGATGGGATGGCCGCCGGTCACGACGCGCAGGCGGAGCTCGGCGCCCTGGGCGTCGGCCCCGAACTCCCAGGTTCCGAGCGCGCCTCGCCAGCGCCCTCGCAGGGAGAGCTCGCGAGGCAGCTCGAGGTAGTAGTCGTCCCAGGAATCCTCGTCCGAGTCGCCGCTCGTCGAGAAGGCGTAGCCGCACTCGATCCATCTCTCGGCCGGGCCGCTCGAGCCCAGGGCGAGGCGGAAGGCGGCTATCTCGAGATCCAGCTCGATCGGGCTGAGGTATTCCGTGGGCGAGAATCTGCCGCTCAGGAGCGGCTCGTACGAAGCGCCGGCCTCGACGCGGAGGGACCAGGGGAGCTCGAGCCCGACCCACGCGTCGCCATAGGCGCGGCCTCCTTGGCTCCAGGCCGAGACTCCAATCGTCCGCCCCAGGGAGAGGCCGAGGCCGGCCGCCGCCATGTCGCTGTCGTAGGCCAGATCGAAGTCGGCGCCGAAGGCCCTGAGCTCGAACTTCGACGAGGAGCGCCTCGCCCTGCCCCAGGCGCTGAGATCGACGCCGCCTAAGGGGAGGATCGCGCGCGCCTCGAGCGCGTAGCCTTGGGCATGATGCCCGTCTTCGTCCTCGTAGCCGAGCGCGGAGAGGGACGAGAGCTCGATCCGAGCCTCGGTCGCGGGAAGGCGCAGGGCCGAGGCACAGGAGGCGAGGGAGAGGGCCTGGGCGGAGGCCGGCTGAGCGAAGGGCGCCAGGGCGAGGAGGGCTGCGAGGCCGAGCGAAGGCGCGAGGGCGCGGGGGCGGGCGCTACAAAAAATCCGGCGGGCGTTGCATACTCGGGCCATGGCCACCAAACCCGCGATCATCAAGGTACGCAGCGCCAAGCGCGTGGAGATCATCGATATCACCGAGGGCGCCGCGAGGGCGATATCCGACTCGGGGATCGCCGAGGGCGTCTGCGTGCTGCAGTCCCTGCACACGACGGCCGCCCTCACGGTCAACGAGTCGGCCGATCC
>DBTW01000158.1:30742-45805 GCA_002307245.1 Spirochaetaceae bacterium UBA1306
CGAGGGCAATTCCGACGCCCATATCAAGACGAGCCTCCTCGGGCCGAGCCTCACGATCGTCGTCAGCGCGGGCAGGCCGGTCCTGGGAACTTGGCAGGCCATCTACTTCTGCGAATTCGACGGCCCCCGGGAACGGAGCGTCGTCGTGAAGTGCCTCGAGGGCTGATCACTTGGCCGGGGAAGAGGGCTTGCGCCTGACGACCAGGCGCTTCTTGGGGGCCGTTCCCTCGGCCGCGGACCCCTGGGACCGAGGCAAGCCGGGATCGCCCTCGCCGGCGAAGCCGCTCGGGGCCCTGGCCTTCTTGGGCTGGGCCTTTGAGGCGGGGGCGAAGTCCAGGGCCTTCTTGGCGCCTTCGCCCTTGGCCATGAAGTCGAGCGCCCCCTGGAAGGCCTTGAGGAATTCGGGCAGGTCCTCGCGGAAGATCACGACCGAGCGTCGCTCGAAGCCCTCGGTCTCCGTCGGCTTGCTCTCCACGACCGTGAGGTACATGTCGCCCATGCGGTTTTCCTTCACGTTGAAGAAGTAGGTCCTGCCTTCGCAACCGATCCTGTTCGAGAATAGCTCGCTCCGAATGCCCATATGGTCTCCTCGCTTTACCGGCCCGAATGATAATCGAAGGGCGCCTTCTTCGCTAGCCAGCGCCGCCCGGATTACTCGAGCTCGGCCCGGCGCACCATCGAAGCGTGCCAGCCGAGGAGGAATTCCTCGTCCTCGGCCGAGCCGCCTTCGATGTCGGCCATGACGCGGAACACGCTCTCGGTGCCCGAGCCGCGCATCCAGAGGAAGGCCTTGGCCTTCATTCCCGCGTCGTAGAGGACGATCCGCAGGCCGCCGCGCCCCGAGGCCGCGAAGTCGGCCCCGAGCTCGGCCTCCGCCTGGCCATTGGTCGCGAAGGCCTTCCAGGAACGGATGCCGAAGCGCCGCTCGAGCTCGGGCCTCTTCTCTTCCCACTCGAGGGCGAAGATCCCCGCGTAGCGGCCCTTGAGGGCGGCCTGGTCCGCGCTCTTCACGCGGAGGGCAGCCCTGGGCTCGAAGACGCTCGTCGTGGCGAAGCGGGGCAGGCTGGCCAGGAGCTCGTCGACCCCGTAGGCGGCGCCGGGAGCGGCCGCGGCGGCGGCCTCCTCGGCCCGGCCCAGGCGCCGGAGCCAGATCGCGAAGAGCCCGTCCTCGCCTCGCAACAACAGGAGCTTGAGGAGGGCGCCGAGGGTGGCCAGGGGATCTCGCACCTGCGATGGAAAGGTGATGTTGCCGCCGTTCGAGCCCTCGCCCAGGATGCGGACTTCGTAGCCGCGCGCGCGCAGGGACTCGGCCAGGCCGACTACGTTGGCCTCGCCCGTCTCGGCGCGGAAGGGCTCGGCGCCGAAGGCCGCGGCTATCGCCTCCAGTCGCATGCTCGTCGCGTCGTTGACCGCGACGGCGACCTTGTCGAGGGGCCGGCCCGAGGCGTCGTAGCGCAGGCGCCCGGCGCGGACGAGGAGGGCGAGCTCGGCCACGCAGGACAGGGCGAACACCTCCTGCGCCTCGAGCGCGCGGACGGCGCCCCGGCCCGCGATCACGAGGTTGCCGCGGTCGCCGTCGCAGTCGGGCACGTAGCCGGCCGTGAAGGCGCCGTCCTCGGCTCGGGCCGCCTCGAGCTCGCGGATGGCGTCGCCCAGGGACTCGCCCTCCGGCACGATGCGATGCGCGAAATCGCGGGGCCGGTCGTTCACGGAGCGGACGCGGACGCCCAGGCCCTCGAGGAAGTCGCGGTCGATCGAGAGGCAGCGCGCCGAGCCGTTCTGCTCGGCGACGACGCCGACGGGCCTCGCGGCGGCGGAGGCGGCCATCTCGTCCAGCAGGGCGTCCTGCTCGGCCGGGTCCGCGCTCCCGCAGACCACTTCGCGGGCGAAGAGGGTATAGGCCGAGACCGAGCGGCGCTTCCAGGCCGAGCAGCCCGAGTAGGCGCGCGCAAGCTCGTCGCGGTCGGCGGCCTCCATGTGGCCGAGCACGCGGGCGGCGAGGTCCTCCCGCGCGAGGAGGGCGCGGTAGGAGGCGATAAGGGCGGCCGACTCGGCCCCGCCCAGCACCCCGCCGCCGCCGATCCCGAATTTGAGGCCGTTATGCCCGCGGGGATTGTGGCTGGCCGAGACGTAGCAGAAGCCCGCGGCTCCGTCGCCGGAGAGCGGGCGGGCGTAGGCCATGATCTCCGGGGCAGCGACTATGAAGAGGTAGCGGACTTCGAAGCCCAGGCCGAGGAGCACGCGGATTATCGCGTCGGCGATGGCCGGCCCCGTGGGCCGCGAGTCTATGCCGACGAGGACTGCGGGCCTGGCCGGCCGTCCGGCCGTCCGCGCGGGGTCCGATACCGAGCGCTCGCGGACCTTGGCGGCGAAGGCCATTGCCGCCGCCCCCGCGAGGACCAGGTCCGCCGCGGAGAGCCCGGGGTCGGGCGATTCCTCGTCCCCGTCCGCTGCGAAGACCTTGCGCCAGCCGGCGGAGGATAGGATGAGGCTCGAGGCGGCGCCTGCGATATCGGCCGGGGAGGGTAGGCCCTCGGCCGCCAGGGGGATGAGGTCGGGATCGCCGACGGGAAAGCCCGTGGCGGGGTGTCTGATGGTTGGCATGTCGTCGGCCAGTATAGTCCGGCGCGGCCCCTTTTGTCCCTCGGGGGAGTCGCCAGGCTTGCCCCCTCCTCCCCGTCTCTAGTATCCTGGGCGCGATGAACCCAATGCTGCTCCTGAAATCACTCCTGCCGGGACTCCTGCCCCTCGTCATCTACGTCGCCGCTGACTCCATCTTCGGCGAGACCGTCGGCCTCGTCGTCGGGCTCGCGACGGGCGTCGTCGAGTTCTTCTATACCCTCGTCAAGCAGAAGAAGGCCGATCCCTTCGTCGCGGCCGACACCATACTCCTCGCCCTCGCCGGCGGCCTCTCCCTCCTGCTCCAGGACGACGTGTTCTTCAAGCTCAAGCCGGCCATCATCGAGTTCATCCTCGTCGCCGCCATGGGGGCTATGCTCGTCCTCCCCGATTCGATCCTCAAGGGCTACGTCGGGCGGCAGCTCCGGGGCGTGACCATCCCCGACGAGGCCCTCCCCACCATGAAGCGGAGCCTCGGCTGGATGCTCGCCGTCATCGCCCTCCATGTCGGCCTGACCGTCTACGCCGCCCTCGCCCTGTCCACGGCGGCCTGGGGCTTCGTCTCGGGCGGCCTGCTCTACATCATCTTCGCGGTCTACGCCCTGGGCGGCTTCCTGGCGGCCCGTGTCAAGACCAAGCGCGCCGCGGCGGCCCGGGGCGGCGAGGAGATGATCCCCATCGTGGACGACGAGGGCAACATCCTCCGGATCGCCCCGAGGTCCGAGTGCCACAAGGGCCCGGGCATGCTCCATCCCGTCGTGCACCTGCAGATCGTCGACGGCCGCGGCGGGATGTACCTGCAGAAGCGCGCGCTGGACAAGGACGTGCAGCCCGGCAAGTGGGACAGCGCCGTGGGCGGACACGTGGCGGCGGGCGAGGACCTGGACTCGGCCCTCTCCCGCGAGCTCCGCGAGGAGCTGGGCGTCACGAGGCTCGCCGTCGAGTCCTCGGGGTCCAAGGTCGAGCCCATCCTGCGCTACAAGTGGGAGAGCGAGGTCGAGTCCGAGCTCGTGTTCTCGTTCATCGTGACCTACGGCGGGCCCTTCGCCCCCGACGGCGTCGAGGTCTCCGAGGGCCGCTTTTGGAGCTTCGCCGACATCCGGGCCAACCTGGGCAAGGGCGTCTTCACGCCGAACTTCGAGCACGAGTACGGGCTCATCGAGAAGGCGGCGGCCTCGGCCGCTCGCGAGCAGGAGGCCGCCGCGGCGCTCAACACCAGCACGGGCTCCTCGGCCGTCGCCGAGGCGGAGGAGAAGGCCAGGCAGGGCCGCAAGCGCGGCCGCTGAAGGCTGGGTAAATCAGTCCTTGGAGCGGAGGGGGATGTCGATGAGCGGGAGCTGCGCGCCGCTCGCGGCGGCGGCCATGCGGTTCTCTTCCTGGATCGCGTTGAAGACTTCCTCGCGGAAGACCTTCACGTTGCGCGGCGCCTCGATCCCGAGCTTGACCTGGTCGCCGCGGACCTCGACGACCGACACCACGATGTCGTCGCCGATGACGATCTTCTCGTTGACCCTGCGCGAGAGTATGAGCATCCGGCCCTAGCCCTTCGAGGCGGCCAGCTCGGCCATGATGTCGTGCTTCACGCGCCATCGCGAGTCGCCGAGCACCGTCTGTATGCCGAGGCGGTTCTGCTTGTTGATGATGAGGGGGCCCATGAGGTTGGCCGTGACCGCGCCGCCCTCGCCCGGCACCGTCACGATCGCGAAGACCAGCACGTCGTCCGGCCGTGAGAGGCCGATCTCCCCGAGGCTGTCGTCGTTCACGTCCAGCGAGTAGTCCGGGCGGAAGAGGAAGGGGTCGATCAGGATGAAGGCCAGGTCGGGCACATCGATCGACTGGAGGTAGAAGAAGGGCTTCTGCTGCGAGTCGAGCAGAATGTAGTCCTTGAATTTCTCGAAGCCTAGGAGGCCGGCGGGGAAGCTGACGAGCTGGCGCTCGTCGGCGTCGATCTCGCCGTAGGCCTTTGTCTTGACTCTCATCGTTCTTTCCATAATGCCGGGCATCAGCGCAGGAAGTCAAGGAGCGTCTGGGAGAAGAGGCGCCCCGAGAACGAGAGCGAGGCCTTGTGCGCGTACTCGAGCATCTTGTAGTCCGTCACCGCCTTCGTGAGGTCTAGGTCCGTCTCCTCGGAGGCGAGCTTGGCCGTGTCGGGGATCTCGCGGTTCAGCCTCGAGGACGTCGCCTGCAGCCTCTGGCTGCGCGCGCCGATCTCGGCGACGCGCCGGTTCAGGTTGTCCAGGCCCGCGTCGAGGCCGGCTATGCCCGCGCCGCCCGTCTCCAGGGCGTCGCCCCGGTTGAGCGAGTCGCGCAGCTTGATGGCCGCGTCGAAGAGCGAGCCGCCCGATACGCGGGCGCTCGGGGCCCAGTTGTCGGGGGCGGAGCCGGTCTTGGCGATCAGGCCGAGCTCCTTCAGGACCGAGCCGCCGGGGCCGCCGGCCGTCGCGGGGGCGTCCTCCACGCGCATCTGGTGGGCCGTGGTCGTCTCGAGCGACAGCGAGAAGCTGCGAGGGTCGATCGTCGCCTTCACCGCGGCGCCCGAGTCGTTGATCTTGGCGGCCAGGGCGTACACGTTGTCGCCGGCCTTCACGCCGACGCTCTTGCCGTCGATCAGGACGGTCGAGTCCGCCGAGGCGCGCCAGTCCCGGGCGTCGAAGCCCGACACGGCCTGCTGCCGCTCGGCCCAGAACACGTCCGCGCCGCTCTGCCCCAGGGGCATGTAGTCGCCCTCGGAGATCTCGGCCGAGGGGCCGCCCTGGGCGCCCAGGTACTGCACCCCGACGAGGACCTGGCCCGCCGCCCCGGGGGCCGAGCCCGTGATCTCGCGGAAGGGCTGGGTACGCGACTTGTCGCCGGAGAAGATGAAGGTCCCGTCCGCGCCGCGGGAGTTGGCCATGCTCACCATCTCGGCCAGGAGCTGGTCCACCTCCTGGGCCATGTACTTCTGGTCTTCCTTGCCGTAGACGCCGTTGCCGCCCTGCACCGCGATCTCGCGGAGGCGCTGCGTGATGTCGATGGTCTGGCGGACGTAGTCCTCGGAGACCTTGTACTGGTCCTCGGCCCAGGCGGCGTTCTTCTCGTAGCGGTCGAGCCGCGCCGAGGCCGAGTCGTAGCGCACGGCCCGCGCCGCGGAAAGGGGATCGTCGCGGAGGTTCTCGATCTTGGACTGCCGGGCCATTTTTGTCTCGGCCGAGGCCATGTCCCGTTCCCGGCGCCTCGCCCAGAACTGCATGTCGTCGTTCATGAAATCGCTGCTGACGCGCTGCATCTAGCTTAGGCCCCCAACCTGTTGATAATCGTGTCGAGCATCGAGTCCACGCGCGTGATGAACTTCGCCGCCGCGTCGTAGCCGTGCTGGAATTTGATCATGTTCGCGAGCTCCTCGTCCATGTTCACGCCCGAGAGGGAGGACCGCAGGTCGCGGAGCTCCTTGCCGATGCGCTCGTGCGTCGCCGCCGCGCTCTGGGCCCTTTCGCCCGAGAGGCCGACGCGGGCCACGGCCTCGGCGAAGTGGTCGTCGAAGCTGCGCAAGCTGCCGACCATCACGCTCTGCGTCCGCAGGGACGCTATCGCGAGCGCCGCCGTGCCGTCGCCGGCCGCCGCGGGCCTGCCGCTCTCGCCGAAGCCGGCCGCGATCGAGCCGATGTCCGACTTGATCTCCGGCGCCACCTCCAGCCAGCCGGCGGGGTGGGCGATGGGCGCCACCGAGAAGTCGACTCCCTCGGCGCGGAGGGACTTCGTCGCGTCGGCCTGGGCCCAGTCGTAGGATCCGGCCGCGTCCGAGCCGCGCAGGAGGCCCGAGTAGCCGACGAGGAATTGCCCCGAGTCCTCGACGTGGCGGACGACGAAGTCGGGGTCGGCCCTGTTCCCGGCCGGCGTCGCGCGGAGCTCGAGCTTGCCCTCGCGGGTGAGCCGCGCCGTGACCTCGGCCCCCGCGTGGTTGATGCGCGAGACGAGGTCGGCCACGGTGTCGGTCGGGTTGTAGGGCACCTCGGCCTGGCCCTTGGCCGAGGAGAGCTTGATGGTGCCGGCGAGCCCGATCTGCTCCTGGGCGGTCAGGGCGTTAGCGCCCGTCATGCGGTAGACGTAGGTCGAGTCGTACTTGCCGTCGCCGTTGCGGTCGTAGTTGCCCTCGGCGTTGTTGATGAAGGGCCATTCCTTGAAGAAGTCGAGGCCGGTCTTGCCGTTGACGCCGTAGCCGGCGCGGTGGGTCTCGTTCACCAGGTCCGTGAAGCTGAGGGCCATCGTGTCGAGGCTCTGCATCTCCTGCCTCGAGTCCCCGTCGCGCAGCTCGAGGAGGGCCCCGAGGCTGCCGCCGCCGATCGAGGCCGGGAGGCCCGTGCCCTGCCAGTAGGGCGTGGCGAAGCCGTCCTCGTCGGCCCCCTTGAGCTCGAAGCCCCGGGCCTCCTTGCCCTGCACGAGGATCAGGCCGTCGACGTGGATCATGAACTCGTCGGAGTCGCGCTGGTCGGCCGTGATCGGCACGAGGTGGCCGAGCTTCTCGACCAGGACGTCGCGCCGGTCCATCAGGTCGTTGGGATCGTCGCCGATCGCCTTGGACTTCTGGATCTCGAGGTTGACGCCGGCGATCTCCTTGGCCAGGCCGTTCACCTGCGAGACCGTCCCGCGGACGTCGCCGTCGACCATGGAGCGGAAGTCCGAGAGCCGTCTGTGCCGGTCGCGCATGCCCTCGGCGAGGGCCTCCCCCCGCGAGAGCACCGACTCGCGGGCGGCGTTGTCGGCCGGCCTGAGCGAGAGCTCCTGCCAGGAGTCCCAGAACTTGTCCATGAGGGTCCGCACCGAGGAGTCGGAAGGCTCGTTGTGCACCTGCTCGAGTTGGAGGACGTACTTGTCCCTGGTGTTCCAGTAGCCCTCGAGGCCGCTCTCGGTGTCGATGCGGCCCTCGAGGAGATCGTCCTTGACGCGCTCGATGCGCGATATCGTGACTCCCTGGCCGATCTGCCCGGGAGTCTCCTCGCGGGTCAGGTCGGGGGCGTAGAGCGGGTCCGTGGCCGTGAGCTGCACGCGCTGCCGCGAGTAGCCGTCGGTGGAGGCGTTGGCCAGGTTGTGGCCGACCGTGTTGAGGGCTTGCTGGTGCGCGTTGAGGCTGCGCTTGCCCATCTCGATTCCCGCGAAGGTCGATGTCATCCCGTCACTCCTTCGTCACAGGGCCGTATTGAGCAGCAGGGCGTCCAGGTCGGGCTGGACGGCCCGCCCCGACTTGCCGTACATGCGGTGCTTCTTCTCGGGGAAGAGCTCCTCGAGCACGGCGCGCAGCAGGTCGCGGTTGCCGGCGGCGTAATCGCCCGCCGAGGCGTTCTCGAACTTGGCCCGCATGGCCGCCAGCTTGAGCCTGCGGTAGAGGTCGGTGAGCTGGCTGCGCTCGGGCTCGCTCACGAGGAGGGCGACCCGGTAGATGCCCCCGGCGTCGCAGCCCGTCTGGGCCCGCAGGAGCTCGAAGGCCTCGGCCCGCTTCGCCTCTTCGTCCGCGATGGAGCGGGAAATGTCGTCCTGGACGCCGATGGCGGTCTGCAGCGCCGTCCAGTCGCGGGCCTTGATGGCCGCGATGAAGGATCTCTGGGCCGCCACGTAGGCCTCGAAGCGGGCGATCTCGGCTGACATGGCCCTTTCGAGGGCATAGACGGTTTCCATCTGCGTCATACGGACTCCTTCGCTTCAATTTTCGGAATACCGGGGCCCGACATTAGGGAAAAGCGAGTTTCGGCGGCGTCGCGCCCGAAGGCCTTGGCGAGGCTCGGGCAGGAGGGGCATACTGCCTTCCCTATGACGGTCGATAGCTTTCTGGGGGCGATGAAGGCCCATTTAGGCGATGGCTGGCGGGAAGGCGCCATCGACGCCCTCCTCTTCGGCGACCCCCGCGCGGAGCTCCGAGGCGTGGCCTGCACCATGATGGCGACCCAGGCCGCGGTCGAGCGCGCCGCCTCCCTCGGCCTCAACCTGATCATCAGTCACGAGCCGCTCTTCTACAGCCATACGAACGACTTGGAGCCCCTCGCCGGCGACGGGGTCTACGCCGAGAAGGCGCGCTACCTCGCCGAGCGGGGCATCTGCGTCTTCCACCTCCACGACAACGCCCATCGCAAGGGCGGCGACGCCATCGCCCTCGGCATGTCGAAGGCCCTGGGTTGGGAGGACTTCCGCGCGGACGATTCCCGGACCGAGTTCCTCATGCCCGACCTCGAGCTGGGCGCCCTCGCCGGCCGGCTCCGCGCGGCCCTGCGCCCAGCGGCCCTGCGCTATATCGGCGACCCCGGCCTCGCCTACGGGCACGTCCTCTGCTCCTGGGGCTTCGTCACGATCCCCGGCGCCTTCGTGCTCCTCAATCGCCGCGAGAGCTGCGTCCTCGTCGCCGGCGAGACCCATGAGTGGGAGCTGGCCGAGTACGTCGGCGACGCGATCCGCCTCGGGCGCAAGAAGGCCCTGGTGATCGTGGGCCACGTCCCCTCCGAGGAGCGCGGCTTCGAGTCCTTCTGCGCCGGGATAGGCTCGGCCTTCCCCGACATTCCCTTCCGGTACATCGAGACGGGCGACCTCTTCTCGGCCTGAGTCGGGAAGGGGCGGCGAGGACCCGCAAAAGGAGATTAAGGATGAAGATAGCTGTGGCCGCCATGGGCGGCCTCGTGGACGAGCTCCCCGACCGCTCGGGCGAGTATATGGTGTTCTCGGCCGGCTTCGGCGGGCGGCTGACCCAGGAGCCCTCCGTCGCCTCGGCCGACGGCCACGGCAGCTCCGCGGGCGTCGCGGCCGAGCTCCGGCGCGCGGGCGTGACCCACCTCGTCGTCGGGCGCATGGACGCGGGCGCCGCCGCGGCCCTCGCCGAACGGGGCATCGCCGTCGTCCGGGGCGCCTCGGGCGATGCCCGAGCCGCCGCCGAGGCCCTGGCGCGCGGACGCCTCGTCGACCGCGGCGACTGACTTGAGCCCGCCTGGGCCGGGCTTTAGCCCGCGGGGGCCAGGAGCCGCGTCGCCCCCTGGCTCAAGGAGTCCAGCCTGCCCGAGGCCATCAGGGCGCCCAGGATCACGAGGAAAGCCCCTGAGACCAGGCGGACCCCCCGACCGTGGCGCTTGAGCCAGTCCATCAGGGGCGTTAGGCGATCGAGGAAGAGCGAGGCGGCCACGAAGGGCAGGGCGAGGCCGAGCGAGTAGGCGCCCAGGAGCAGGGCCGCGCGCGGGGCGTCGCCGCCGCCCGCGGCGAGCATCAGGATCGAGGCGAGCATCGGCCCGACGCATGGAGTCCAGCCGGCGGCGAAGGCCGTCCCCAGTAAGAAGGCCCCCGCGTAGCCCCGGGGCGAGCGGACCCTGCCTAGCCGCGCCTCGAGGTCCAGGAATTTGATGAAATCGAAGACCAGATTGAGGCCGAGGACGATCACCAGGCAGCCCGCCACGACGGCGATGGCCCTCGACGCGCCGCCGGCGAGCATCGAGGCCCCCGAGAAGGCGAGGCCCAGGACCGTGAAGACCAGGGTGAAGCCGGCGGCGAAGGCCAGGGTGCGCGCCAGGGTGCGCATCTTTCCCTTTCCCGCCCTGATGTCCGCGACCCCGTAGCCCGACACCATCGAGAGGTAGGCGGGGATCAGGGGAAGGACGCAGGGCGAGACGAAGCTCAGGATCCCGGCGGCCGCGGCGCTCAAGAAGCCCGCGTCGCTCATCGGGTCGCGAGCTCCGAGAAGAGGGCTATCGCCTCGGCGCTGTCGTAGTCGGCCCCGCCCACCTTGCCCGCTATCGCCTTGCCGGACTTGTCCAGGATATAGGTCGTCGGGATGGACCTCGCCCCGAAGCGGGAGCCGAGCTGGCTCGACTCGTCTAAGAAGATGGGATAGGCGTAGCCCTTGGACTTGATGAAGTCCGCGACCGTCGCGGACTTCTCCCCCACGCTGACGCCCATGATCGTGAAGGCTTTGCCCCTCGTCTTGGACCAGAGCGCGTTGAGGGCGGGCATCTCGGCGCGGCAGGGCGGGCACCAGGTCGCCCAGAAATTCAGGAGGACCACCTTGCCGGCCTGGTCGCGGAGCCTGACCGCTGGGCCGCCCAGGGCGGGAGCCGTGAAATCCCCGACGGCCTCGGGCTCGCTGAAGACCGTGAAGCCGAGCTTCTTCAGGCCCTCGGCGTACCAGGGCGCCTCCTTGGCCTCCCCGAAGGCGAGGACCGAGGACAGGGCGAGGAGGGCGGCGGCGGTCAGCGCGGCGCGCCTCATGCTTGCGGTTGCGATCATTGTTCACCTCGTATATACGAATATATCTATGAATAGCCCGAGTCGACGAGCCCCCCCGCTAGTGTCCCGTATTATTCACAAGGCCTAATGCCCGAGCCGCCACCCGCCATGCGGTCGGGCATTTGTGTAATCTTGCTTTGAGCGAAGCGAATAATACGGGACACTAAAGTCCGAGGAGGCTCCGCAGCGCGTTGATCGCGGCAGCCCCGAAGATAGCCCACAGGGGATTCACCTTCGTGAAGGCGACGAGGGCGAAGCTCAGCCCGCCGAGGATGGCGAGGAGGGGGTCGATCCCACCCTTGGGCATCAGGAACCAGAGGGTCATGAGCATCATCGCGAGGGTCCCGGTCCGGAGGCTCTCCTTCAAGGCCGCCTCGTCGAGTTTGACCCGCTTGCCGATCGCGCCGGCGAGGGCGATGGCCAAGGCGGGGAAGGCGAGCACCGAGACGGTCGCGGCCGCGGCCCCCAGGAGGCCGAAGCTCCTCCAGCCGACCATCGTGGCCGCGTTGAGCGCCACCGGTCCCGGCGTGGCCTGGGCTATGGCCACGAGCGAGGAAAAGTCGGCCTCGCCTATCCATCGCGGCACGGTCTCGGCCTTGATGAGGCCCACGATGGTCCAGCCGCCGCCGAAGGACACGATGCCTATCTTGAAGAAGGCCCAGACGAGGCTTAGGAGGCCCATCGCCGCTCCGTCGCGTAGAGGATGGCTATGCCCGCGAGGAAGACGGGCAGGCTCGCCTTGGGAGCGAGGATCAGGCAGGCGGCTAAGGCGAGTGTGCTTAAAACCTTACGGAGGCCCCAGGCCCGGCCCTTGGCCATCTTCCAGATCATGGCGGCGACGAGGCCCGGCACCGTCGCTCCCGCGCCGTCCAGGAAGGCCTGGACGGCCGGCAGCTCCCCGAAGCGCCCGATGAGGGCGCCGACGAGGATGATGGCCAGGAAGGGCGGGACCACGACTCCCACCGCCGCCGCCCAGGCGCCCAGGCGCCCGCAGAGGCGCTTGCCCACGACAATGGCGGTGGTAAAGGCGAGGGGGCCCGGAAAGGACTGGGCGGTCGCGAAGAGCTCGTAGAACTCCTTCTCATCGATCCAACCGCGCTTCTCGAGGGCCGATTCGAAGACCGGCACCATCGCGTAGCCGCCCCCAACGGTGACGGCCGAGATCCAGAAGAAGACGCCGAACAGGCTCCCGGGGCTCGGCGTCTTCGCGAGATCCCGCTCGGCGACATTCCTCATATGGATTACATGATAGCCAAAACCGCGGAGTATTCCAACGCCCTTACCAGCGCCCTCCCTGCATGTTGCCTCCGCGGGACTTGCCCTGCATCATCATCCCGCGCATCTTGCCGCCCATCATCGCGCCCTGGCCCGGCTGCCCGAGATCGTAGTCCTTGCCTCCGACCGTGAGCTTGGTGGCCTGGAGGATGACCACGTCGGCGGTGTAGGGCAGGGCCCGCTCATAGCCCTCGACCGTCACCGTCCCGCCTTCCTCGACGCCCTTGATGAAGCCCGCGACCTTCTGGAGCCTCGGGAGGAGGTAGGTCTTCCCGTTCGTCTTGATGGCGATGACGCCCTGCACCAGCTCGAGCTTGCCCGTGACCTTGCTCAGCTGGGCCTGGGTCGGAGCGCTCGTTTGGGGCAGGTTCGCCTGGGCCGAAGCGAAGCTCGCCGCCATGAGGGCGGCGGCGAGGGCGATAGCTAATTTCTTCATCTTTGATCTCCTGTCGGAATCGATGCCGTACCAAAAAGTCCGGCGACTGTAGAATCACAGTCACCTTTTCTATTGCTTAATCCGTGCCAGATTTTTGTTCCTCGAAGCTTGTTGGTGATGGAATCGAGCGAGAGCGCAACCTTTTGGAAAGGTTCCTCTCTCGCGCTCTCTCTTCCAAAATCCTTGCGCGATAGTGAGATAATCCAGGATTTTTCGTGGGCTGCCTGACCTGTTCACGCCGAATTGTTCCGCGAAAATAAACCGGAACTAGGCCTGCCACTCTGGAATTAACGACCGCCACGGGGACAGTGTTTGTCGCTCATGCGGGCATTTTTTGCCTTGACCAGGGTTTGACTGGGCAAAAATTGCTCAGTCAAATTATCTAATAAATCTTTATATCAATTACTATTGTCTTGCGTTGAACAGAGCGTTATTCTCTGCCTTGATGCGTAGAGTATCACGCGGTTCAGGCCTCCTCCTCGTCGCGACGATCCTCCTCTTCGTGCTTCTCGCGGGGCTCTCCGCCATTGCCCTAGCCGGCGAGTCGAGGAATTCCCGGGTCCTCATCGAATACGAGGCCGATCGCCTGGCTTCCGCGCTCACCGAATCCCAAAGCTCGGGGGATGGTTTGACGCTTTCTGACTTCGATCCGCGTATCCTCGGCTTTGGCCTCTATAATAAGGATAGGTCCCTCGCCTCCGGTTTCGGCGACGCTCCGCCTACGCTCGACCGTAGCCTGGCCAAGAACCGTTTTTCGTATGACGAGTCCGGCAGGAAGCTCTCCCTAGTCCGTCCCTTGGGCATCGGGAGCATGGGTCTCAGGGCCGGCAAGGTCGGGCCGCTCCAGCGCGCGATGCGCCAAATGATGCCCCAGGCCGGCCGGGGCGCCGGCTTCCTCTACCTATCCCTGGACGTGAGCGATTATTTCCGCAGGCGCGGCCTGCTTCGGGCCTCGGCCTTCGCCGTGCCCTTCGCGATAGCCGCTCTCGCCCTCGTCTTCCTACGGCTCTTCGCCATCAACGATCGCCTCCGCAAGACCGCCGCGGAGAGCGAGACCCTCGCGAGGCTGGGCGAGTCGGCCCGAACCCTCGCCCACGAGATCCGCAACCCCCTGGGCGCGATACGCATCCAGACCGGCCTCGTCAGGCAGCGACTCGGGGGCGAGGCCTGGCCCGAGCTCGACGCCATCGAGGAGGAGACCGAGCGCCTGGCCGCCCTCTCCCGCCGCGTCAGCGACTTCCTCAAGAACCCCGCGGGCAGCCCCTCGCGCATCGAGCTCGGGCCCTTCCTATCGGAGCTCGCCGAGCGCTCGCCCTACTCCCCCCGCTGCTCGGGCGCCGAGCTCTCCGCCGCCGTGCTCTTCGACCCCGAGCTCCTGCGCTCGGTCATCGACAACCTCCTGCGCAACGCGAGCGAAAGCTACGATCAGGCTCCCTCGGCGGGGCCCGGCGGGATCGAGCTCCGGCTCGCTCGCGAGCCGGGCCGCGCCCTCGTCTCCGTCCTCGATCGGGGCAAGGGCATCTCCGAGGAATCGAGGGCCAAGGTCTTCGATCCCTTCTATTCCGACAAGGTCCAGGGCTCGGGGGTGGGCCTGCCCCTCGCGCGGCGCTTCGTCGAGGCGGCGGGGGGCAAGCTGTCCCTCCGCTCCCGCGAGGGCGGCGGCACCGAGGCCCTCGTCTCGCTGCCCCTGGCGGGGGAAGCATGAGGGTCCTCATCGCCGACGACGAGAAGAACATCCGCCTAGCCCTGGCCTCCTATCTGTCCAACGCGGGCATCGAGACGGCCGTCGCCGCCGACGGGGAGGCCGCGCGCGCCCTCCTTGAGAACGAGAGCTTCGACGGCATGGTCCTCGACCTGCGCATGCCCAAGCTCTCCGGCCTCGAGCTCCTCGCCTGGGCCGCGGAGTCGGGGCCCCGCGTGCCCGCCATCATGATCTCGGCCTACGGCGACGTGCGCGACGCCGTCCAGGCGATGAAGCTGGGCGCGCGCGACTACCTCGTGAAGCCCTTCGATCCCGAGGAGCTCCTGCTGCGGATCAGGCGCCTCCTCGAGGAGCGCGCGCTGGAGGGGCGCTTCGAGGCGGGCCGCCGCTCCCTCGGCCCCGCTTCCGGCCCCGATACCTGGCTGGGCGACGGCGAGAGGATGCGCGAGGTCCGCGAACTCGCCCGCCGCGTCGCCCCGACCCAGTCGACCATCCTCATCACGGGCGAGAGCGGCACGGGCAAGGAGGTGGTCGCCCGCTACATCCACTCGATCTCCTCCAATCCCGAGGGCCCCTTCGTGCCCATCAACTTGGGCGGCCTCCCCGAGTCCCTGATCGAGAGCGAGCTCTTCGGCCACGACAAGGGCGCCTTCACTGGCGCCGACTCCCGCAAGCTGGGCATGCTGGAGCTCGCGTCCTCGGGCACCCTCTTCCTCGACGAGATCGGGGACATGCCCCTTCACCTCCAGGTCAAGCTTCTCCGCGTCCTCCAGGACAAGCGGCTGCAGCGCCTCGGCGGCAC
>DBTW01000158.1:46163-67074 GCA_002307245.1 Spirochaetaceae bacterium UBA1306
CGCGAGGACCTTTACTACCGGCTCAACGTGATCCGCATCGAGCTCCCGCCCCTGCGCGATCGGCGCGAGGACATACCCAGGCTCGTCGGCCTCTTCGTCGAGAGGCTCAACCGCGAGATGGGGCGCCGGATCGAGGGCATCGAAAGCGAGGCGATGGCGAGGCTCCAGGCCTACGCCTTCCCCGGGAACGTGCGCGAGCTGGAGAACCGGATCGAGCGCGCCTACATCCTCTGCCCCGGCGCCGTGATAGGCGTCCGCGAGCTTGGCGAGCCCTTCTCCAAGGCGGCCCGGGCCCCCCGGCGGGGCAGTATCAAGGAGGCCGAGCGCGTCCTGGTCGAGCGGGCGATAGCCAAGCACGGCGGCAACATGACCAAGGCCGCAGAGGAGCTCGGGATCAGCAGGCGAACGTTGTTTAATAAGCGTAAGGATATCGGCATATAGCTCATTTTTTTGTATTCGTGGGAAGAATGAATTACACTTTGTCCCATCAATCAAAACTAGGAGCGCTGTATGAAAATTGGCATTAAGCTGATTGGGGGCTTCTTGATCCTCTCCGCCGTCGCGGGCGGCGTCGGAGCCTTCGCCATCTCCCGGATGGACAAGATCTACCGATCGGACGAGGTCCTCTACGCGAGGATGACCGTCCCGCTCGGCCAGCTCGCCCTCGTCGCCGAGAACAGCCAGCGCGTGCGCATCAACCTCCGGGACGCGGTCGACGCGGAGACGCCCGACGCGCGCTCGAGCTCGGAGAAGGCGGTCCGCGATCTC
This sequence comes from Spirochaetaceae bacterium UBA1306, assembly GCA_002307245.1. Classification (GTDB taxonomy): domain Bacteria; phylum Spirochaetota; class Spirochaetia; order Treponematales; family Rectinemataceae; genus UBA1306. The sequence goes on from DBTW01000158.1 coordinate 46,932, forward strand.
CAGGCCCAAGTCGCCGGCGACTCGGCGCTCTTCGCCTCCACGCTCCTGTCCGACGCGGGTCGCAAGGCCTTCGATCGGTTTAGGGCGGCCACGGCCGCCTACGACGGCTATGTCGAGCGCGTCATCGCCCTGTCCCGCGAGGGCAAGCGGGCCGAGGCCACCGCGCTCATCAGGGGCGAGGCCAACCTCGCGGCCAAGGACGAGCGCGCGGCCCTGGACGAGCTAATAGCCCTTAAAGTAAAGCTGGCCAAGGAGACTTCCGAGGCCAACGGGGTTGTCGCGGCGGACGCGACGCTGATCACGTCGGCCGTGCTCCTGCTCGCGACCGTCTTCGGCCTGGCCTTCGGATTCCTGCTTTCGCGGTCCATCTCGAGGCCCCTCGGTCAGGCCGTGCTCCTCGCCGATTACCTGTCCAAGGGCGACCTGACCATCGACGTCGACGCCTGCCATCGCAAGCGAAGGGACGAGGTGGGCGTCCTCGCCTGCGCGCTGACGGGCATGCTGGACAGCCTCCGCCAGATAGTCGCCTCGATCAACGCCTCGGCCGCGAGCGTCGGCGGAGGCAGCGGCGAGATCAGCACGACCGCGCAGCAGCTCTCCCAGGGCGCGACCGAGCAGGCGGCCGCGGCCGAGGAAGTGAGCGCCTCGGTCGAGGAGCTGGGCGCCACCGTGAAGCAGAACTCCGACAACGCGGTCGCCGCCGAGGGCGTCGCGCGGAGGAGCGCTGTGGACGCCTCCTCGGGCGGCGATTCCGTCGTCAAGACCGTGGAGGCTATGAAGGAGATCGCCGGGAGGATCTCTATCATCGAGGAAATCGCCAGGCAGACCAACCTGCTCGCGCTCAACGCCGCCATCGAGGCCGCGCGCGCGGGCGAGGCCGGGAAGGGCTTCGCCGTAGTCGCGCTCGAGGTGCGCAAGCTCGCCGAGCGCTCGCAGGTCGCGGCGAAGGAGATCTCGGAGCTTTCCGAGAAGAGCCTCGTGGTCGCCGACCAGGCTGTCGCCACAATCATGGCAGTCGTGCCGGACATCCAGAGGACGGCCGACGTCGTGCTGGAGATCAGCTCGGCAAGCCGGGAGCAGAGCTCGGGCGTCGACCAGATGACCAAGGCGATCACCCAGCTCGACACGGTGATCCAGCAGAACGCCGCCTCGTCGGAGGAGCTCGCCTCGATGGCCGAGGAACTGAATGCCCAGGCCGATCAGCTGACGGAGACGCTGAAGTTCTTCAAGGTCGTAGGCGGGCGTCAGGCCGCCGCGTGCAAGGACGAACCCGCGCGCGAGGGGTCGTCCTCGCGCGCGGGTTCGTCCTCGCGAAGGTCCCGGGACGGCCGCTCGAAGGAGACCGCCGTGGTCGACGATCGGGAAGACGCCGCCACGGCTTGATGCCCCTCCCTGGGTGGGGGCTCCGCCCTAGGCCCGCTCCTCGACCATGTCCGATGTCGAGTAGAAGCGCATCGCCGGGTAGGCGGCCTTGATCCGCTCGAAGCCCCAGGGCGAGTCCGACATGATGATGTGGGTGCCGCGGATGTCCACCAGGATCTTCCGCTCGTTTTCCTCGACGAAGGCCTTCAGGGCCTTGGGGTCGTTCGAGCTGACCCAGTGGGCGATGCTCGAGTCGATGGGCCGGTAGGCGCACCTGGACTTGTACTCGTGCTCCATGCGGTACTGGAGGACCTCCAGCTGGAGCTGACCCACGACGCCGAGGACGCGCACGTTCGACTGCCTCGGCTTGGAGAAGATCTGCACGACCCCCTCCTCGGCCAGCTGGTCGAGGCCCTTGTGGAACTGCTTCCCCTTCTCGGGGTCGGCGTTCACGATGTAGCGGAAGATGTGGGGTGCGAAGTTCGGTATGCCCTTGAAGTTGATCGACTCGCCCTCGGTGACCGTGTCGCCGATCTTGAAGGTGCCCGTGTCGTGGATGCCGACTATGTCCCCCGGCCAGGCCTGGTCGATTATCTCGCTGTCCTGGGCCATGAAGGCCGTGGGGTTGGCGGTCCTGAAGGGCTTGCCGCTCCGGACGTGGTAATAGGTCTTGTTCCTCTCGAAGGTCCCTGAGCAGACGCGGAGGAAGGCCACGCGGTCCCGGTGCATCGGGTTCATGTTGGCGAGGATCTTGAAGACGAAGCCCGAGAACTTCTCCTCCTCGGGCCTGACTATCCTCTCCTCGGCCGCCTTGGGCGTGGGGTAGGGCGCCATCGTCGTCAGCGTGTCGAGGAGCTCGCGGATGCCGAAGTTGTTGAGGGCCGAGCCGAAGAAGACCGGAGTCGCCTTCCCCGCGAGGTACTCGTCGATGTCGAAGGGCGGGTAGACGCCCGAGAGGAGGGCCACGTCCTCGCGCAGCTTGCTGGCCAGGCTATGGCCGACCTTCTCCTCGAGCAGGGGGTCGGCTAGGTCGGCGATCGTGATCACGTCCGTGGGCATCTGGACCTGGCCGGGGACGAAGAGTATGAGCTTGCGCTCGACCAGGCTGTAGACGCCCTTGAAGGCCCGCCCCTGCCCGATGGGCCAGGTCACCGGCCGCACGCCGATGGCCAGCTCGCGCTCGGTCTCGTCGAGGAGCTCGACGGGGTCCTTGCCCTCGCGGTCCAGCTTGTTGATGAAGGTCGCGATGGGCGTATGCCGCATCCTGCAGACCTCGCAGAGCTTGCGCGTGCGGTCCTCGACGCCCTTCACGGAGTCGATGATCAGGAGGGCGCTGTCCACCGCCGATAGCCCGCGGTAGGTGTCCTCTGAGAAGTCGGCGTGGCCAGGGGTGTCCAGCAGGTTCACCTTGCGGCCCTTGTACTCGAAGCCCATCACCGAGGTGCTGATCGAGATGCCGCGCTCCTTCTCCATCTCCATGAAGTCGGAGACCGCGTCCTTCATGTTCTTGCCGCTCTTGACGGCCCCCGCTATGTGGATGGCCCCTCCGAAGAGGAGGAGCTTCTCGGTGATCGTTGTCTTGCCGGAGTCCGGGTGCGATATGATGGCGAAGGTGAGCCTTCTGCGCAGCTGTTGGTCCAAATCGTTCATGTGCTCGCATTGTAACGAAAAATAAGGCCCTTATTCAACCTTGGTGACGATGGTCACTGATTCCGGCCGCGACCTTTCGTATCTTCAAAGTATGACCTTGGGCTCTGCCGAAGGCCATAAGGGGACCACATGTACCAGAATGTCGGGACTATCGATCGGATCATTCGCCTCGTCGCCGGGGTCGCCATCGGCGCCCTCGGTCTCGCCTACGGCAGCTGGCTCGGCCTCATAGGCCTCGTGCCGCTCCTGACCGCGGGCCTCGGGCTCTGCCCTCTGTACCTGCCCTTCGGCCTCTCGACCCGCAAGGCGACTCGGCCCGTCGACCTAAAGTAAGCCAGGAGGAGAACCATGAGCGTCGCCGTCTATTCCACCCCATCCTGCCCCTATTGCACGATGGTCAAGAATTTCCTGAAGGAAAAGAACGTTCCCTTCGCGGAGTACGACGTCTCCCGCGACCAGCGCCGGGCCGAGGAGATGGTCCGCAAGTCGGGCCAGATGGGCGTGCCCGTCGTGGACGTGAACGGGCGGATCCTGGTGGGCTATAGGCCCGCCGAGATCGAGCGCGCCATTAAGGGCTAGGGCGGCGCGCCCCGCCGGGGCTAGATGAAGAGATTCAAGTTCGCCCCGGTGGCCGCCTCGAGGTAACTCGCGACGCCGCCGATCTCCACACCGTCCATGAGCTCCTCGCGCGCGACCCCCATGATGTCCATGGACATCTGGCAGGCTGTCATCCGCACGCCCGATTTGAGCGCGCTCTCGATCATGGTCTCGAGCTGATCGATTCTCTTCGATTTCATCCTGGCCTTCATCATCGCGCTGCCCATGCCGCCCATGTTGAGCTTCGACAGGGCGAGCCGCCCCGAGTCCTTCGGCAGCATCATGCCGAACATGCGCCCCATGAAGTCCTTGGCGACCCTCGGCGGCTCTCGGCGCTTGACGACCGAGAGGCCCCAGAAGGTGAAGAACATGGTGACCTTCTTGCCCGAAGCCGCCGCGCCGTTGGCGATGACGAAACTCGCGAGGGCGCGGTCGAAGTCGTCGGAGAACACGATGATGGTGGCTTCCTTGCCGCCGACCTGGCCCGGGAACGAGGTGCCCGCCGATTGGAGTCCTGTCGCGCCCAGGCCCTTGCGTATACTCGCCTCGAATACGCCCTTGTCCTCCGCGACACCTCCGAACTCGTTCCCGGTCATGCGGCACCAGGCCTCCGCGTCGCGGACGAAGCCCGGATCCGTGGCGCGGATCTTGAGGGTCGTGCCCACGGCGGCCCTGTCCATCTCGGACTTGAGCCTCATGATCGGGCCCGGGCATTGGAGCCCGCAGGCGTCGACCTCGACGACCAGGGCCGATCGCGCGGCTATGGCCTCGGGCATACCTGAGCCCTCGGCGTAGGACAGCGGCTCCGGCCTGGGGCGCGAGATGGCGGCGAGCCCTGGCCGGAAGAGGTCCCGGTTGGACTGCTCGGCCGTCGCGGCCTCGTAGGTCTTCCAGCCGCCTGCGAGGTTGGCGAGCTCCGTCCAGCCGTTCTGGCGGAGAATGCGCTCGGCGAGGTATCCGCGGATGCCGACGCCGCAATAGACGAGTATGAAGCGGTCGCGGGGGATCTCGGCGAGCCGCGAGCGCAGCTCGGTATTCGGGACGTTGGCGGCGCCCTCGATATGCCCCAGCGCGAACTCCTCGGGAGTCCTCGCATCGAGGACGAAGGCGCCCTCGGCCTTCAGCCGAGCCACTTCGTTCCAGCGTGCCTGGGCGCAGAGCCCCGCGCGGAGGTTCTCGGCGACGAAGCCAGCGTAGTTCACGCTGTCCTTCGCGCTGGCGTAGGGCGGGGCGTAGGCGTGCTCGAAGCGGGCCAGGGCCTCGACGCCCGCGCCGACGGACAGGAAGGCCGCGATGACGTCGATGCGCTTGTCGACGCCTTCGTATCCGACGGCCTGAGCGCCCAGGAGCTTGCCTGAGCCGGGCTCGAAGACCACCTTGAGCGAGAGGGGCTTCGCCTCGGGATAGTAGCCGGCGTGGCTCGAGGGATGGACGATCACCGCGTCGTGAGCGATGCTATCGCGTTCGCAGGCCTTCTCGGAGAGCCCCGTGCAGGCGACCGTCAGGTCGAAGACCTTCGCGATCGAGCTGCCGATAGCCCCGCCGTAGGCCCGGGCGCCCAGGCCCGCCCCCGCGCCGGCTATGTTGTCGGCCGCTATGCGGGCCTGCTTGTTGGCCGGGCCGGCGAGGGGCACCGTGGCCGTCTTGCCCGTCAGCGGGCTCGCCGCTGCCACGGCGTCGCCCACGGCGTAGATATGGGGATCGCTCGTCCTCATGCCCGAATCGACGAGGATGGCCCCGCGCGGATCGAGCTCGAGCCCCGCATCCCTCGCGAGCTTGGTCTCCGGCCTCACGCCGATGGATAGGATGACCATGTCGGCCGGGAGCCCCTTGCCCGACTTCAGCCTGGCGATTATCTTGCCTTCCTTGCGCTCGAAGGCGACCACGGAGTCGGCGAGGTAGAGCTCCACTCCCTTGGCCTTGATGTGCTGATGTACGATCGCCGCCATCTCGGGGTCGACGACGCCCATGACCTGGTCGAGGGCCTCGACGATCGTGACGAATACCCCGCGCTCGCGCAGGTTCTCCGCCATCTCGAGGCCGATGAAGCCCGCGCCTATGACGATCGCCCGCTCGGGCCGCTTCGCGTCGATGCACTCCTTGATAGCGTCGATGTCCGGGACCGAGCGCAGCGTGAAGACGCGCTCGTCCTCGATGCCCGGGATGGGCGGCTTTATGGGCTCGGCCCCCGGGGAGAGGATCAGGGCGTCGTAGCCCTCGCTGTAATTCCTGCCGGTAGCCTTATCGAGGATGGCGACGGTCCTCGCCTTGGGGTCGATGGACATCGCCTCGTGGCCCGTGCGGACGTCGACGGCGAGGGTGGCGCGGTATTTCTCAGGCGTCATCACGAAGAGCTTGGACCTCTCCTTGATCACCCCGCCCGCGTAGTATGGCAGGCCGCAATTGGCGTAGCTGATGTAATCGCCCCGCTCGAGGAGGATTATCTCGGCCTTCTCGTCCAGGCGCCTGAGCCTCGCCGCGGCGCTCGCCCCGCCCGCCACTCCACCGATGATGATATACTTCGCCATATGCGCCCCCTCTAGATCAATTTTTAACTATATGCGGCCAGAGGGCGGCGAACAGTGACTTTGGTCACGAAACTTTTTTGCAGTGTCACAAAGCTTATAGAAAAAAACGTGTAATTATTTGTATAAAATACAATTAAATAAAATAAAAGTGCTGAAAAGCGATTTTTGTGAAAAAGTCCTCTAAATTAAGGCTGTCTCGCGCTCCCCCCGATCTGGACCAACAAGCTTCGTAACACTGCCTTTTGCTTGGAAACGCTAGGCCGACCGAAGCTTGTCAAAGCCGGGGAGGAGTCTGATCGAGCCGCGCGAGAGCTCGAGGAAGCCGCGCTCTTCCCAGTCCTTGAGTATCCTGCTCACGACCTCGCGCGACGTGCCGACGTGGTCGGCGAGCTCCTGGTGCGTAGCCATGACCGTGCCTGAGCTACGCTCGAGAAGCCATTGGGCCAGGCGCTGATCGACTCGCCTGAAGGCCACCTCCTCGACGAGCTCCATGACATCGGCCATCCTCCGGGAGTATTGGTCGAGCACGTAATCCCTGAAGGCGGCGCTCTCCGCGAGCAGCTTGCGGATAGTCTCGGTCGGCAAGAAAGCCGCCAACGTAGGAGCCTCGACGACGACGGAGGCGGGGAAGGCCTTGATACTCGATCCGCAGCCCACGCTCAGAATGCAACTCTGTCCCCTCTCGATGCGGTAGAGGGTGATCTCCCTGCCCGACTCTGCCGTCTTGAAGACCCGGATCGAACCCTCGATCACGAAGGGGACCGCCGCGCAGACCTGCCCCTCGCGGAGCAGAGTCGCGCCGGCCTCCAGGTCACGGAAATGCGCGAAGCCGAGCAGGCCTTCGAGCTTGGCGGTCGGCCATTCCTCCTGGGGGAAGAGGGAGCCGAAGGCGCCGAGGAATCGCTCCCTCGGCGCGCCCTGCATCAGTGGGAGCATTCGTGGCCGCTCGCTCCGTGCTCCGCGCAGCCGACGCCTGAGTCGACGAACTCGCCGCTCGCGAAGGCTTGGGCCGCGGCCTTCGCGTCGCCCGACGCGCCGCGGATCACCGTTATGCCGTGGGAGGCGAGGACCCGCACGGCGCCCTCGCCCATGTTTCCCGCGACCACGTGGGTGACCCCGGCGGCGGCGAGCGCTCCGGCCACGCCCGACTTGCAGCCGCAGCTCTCGCCCGAGGCGATCGCCGCCTCGGCCTGGAGGGCCTTGCCCTCGACCCCGAAGACCAGGAATTCCTTGCAGTGGCCGAAATGCTCGTCGACTAAGCCGTCGCGGGCAGGTACCGCTATCTTCATGATGTTCTCTCCTCGGTCGTCTATAGTGATCTGTCCCCCATCGATGCGGAGGGCCTTGCCATTCAATACCGCGTCGGCGACCTTGCGCCGGGCCGCCTCGACGATCCGCCCGAAGGTCTGCCTCGATACGCCCATGGACCTGGCCGCCGCCTCCTGGTAGAGGCCCTCCAGGTCCGCGAGCCTCAGGGCCTCGGCCTCGTCGAAGCCGAGCCTCACTTCCTGCAGCTCGCGAGCCGGGATCCCCGCGGGCTTCATGACCCGCGGAGCTATCGGCGCGCCGAGCCTGCGCTCGCTGATGGGACGCGGCATGTATCGCCTATCGCTCTTCCGGGCCGGAGCCGCAGGAGTCGCAGCAGGACTGCTTGCCGCATTCGCAGCCTTCATCCTTGGGCGAGCAGGGGGCCTCCTCAGGAGCCTTCGCGTGCTCGGCTACGAAGGCCAGCTTCGCCGCGTCCTTCCTCACCGCCTCGGGCAGCTCGGACCAGCGCAAGGATCTCGCCTGGGCGACTTCCTTCCTCCAGGGCATCGAGGCAATGAGGGGCAGGCCGAGCCGTTCCGCGCTCTGGCCATTGCCGTCGTCGAAGAGCTGGATCTCCTCTCCGCACTTGGGGCAGACGAGGGAACGCATGTTCTCGACCACGCCGAGGACCGGGGTATTCAGCATCTCGGCCATGCGCACCGACTTGCGCACGATCATGGACACGTAGTCTTGAGGCGTGGCGACGATGATGACGCCCGCGAAGGGTATGGTCTGGAACGCGGTGAGCGCGATATCGGAGGTGCCGGGAGGGAAGTCGACGACGAGGAAGTCGAGTTCGCCCCAGTCCGCGTCCGTCCAGAATTGCTGGATTGCGCCGCCGAGGAGCGGGCCTCGCCAGATCACCGGCGCGTCCTCGTCCTCGTGGAAGAGGTTGATGGAGAGGAGCTTGATCCCCTCCTCGCTGGAGACGGGGAAGAGCCTCTCGCCGTCGGATTCGGCCCGGAAGCTCTCGAGGCCGAGGAGGCGGGGAATGCTCGGCCCGGTGATGTCCGCGTCGAGGATGCCGACGGATTTGCCCTTCGCCGCCAAGGCTTGGGCCAGGAGCACGGCGACGGTCGACTTGCCGACGCCGCCCTTGCCGCTCACGACGCCGATCACCCGCTTGATGCCGGGCTTGTGCTTCTTCTCGGGAACCATATCCATATAGGACTCCTATCAGAGATCGATGCGCGTACCGCAGGAGAGCCAACTGACCTTACCAGGCATGGACGCGCAGAGCGCCGCGTAGCCTGACAAGCCAGTGCAATGTGAACAATAAACAATTTTCGGCTCGAGTGCCGCAATCGCGGAAGCCGTCTCCATTACAGTATCGGGAGATCCATCGACGAGGTGGAAGCCCCCGATAAGCGCCTTGAGCGGTCGGCCAGGAAAGGCGGCCATGGCTTGACGTGCGATATTGACGATCCCTCGATGGGCGCAGCCGGTGATTACGGAGATACCCTCTTCGTCCCGAAGGACGAGCGAAAGTTCGTCGTCGAAGCAGTCCACGACTTCCTTCCCTTCGCATATCCGTCGGAAACGGGGCGAGGCCGAGGAGCCGTCGACCCGAGCGGCCTTCGGCAGGATGAATAAACCCGCGGTGATCTCGCGTGGCGATTCGATAATGCATACGGGAAAGGCCTCAGCTATAGCCGCGGCAACCGCTTCCAAGCCTATCGATACAAGCGTGTCGCCGACCTTCGAATATCGCGCGTCGTTGAAGCCTTTTCCCGCGTAGAGCGGTACTGGCCTCCGACCGAGCCCGGCGACGGCAGTCAGGCCGCCTTCGTGATCATAGTGTCCGTGGCTCAAGACGACGGCGTCCAAGGAAGCCAGGTCTATCCCGAGGCGGCGAGCATTGTCGAGAAAGGCGGCGCTTTGTCCCGCGTCGAAGAGCAGCTTAGTCACGCCGATTTCAATATAAAAGGAAAGGCCATGCTCGCCAGTGAGTCCACGCTTCGGGCAATAGTCGTCCATCAGGGACGTTATGGTCATATGATTATAATGATGATGTTCGTAGCTTAGTGTCAAGTGATAGTCAGTGTTATGAAGCCTTGAGGTCCGGATGAGCCTAATGCTGGGGCACTATAGAAAAGCGCTTTCGCACACGCACTTTTTGGAACCAATCGATTAATTGCTTTTCGAAAAACAACTAACAGCATTTTATCTACAAGCTTTATAACACTGAACAAGGGAAAGCCGGGGTTTTGGGTGAGCCGTGCCGGCCTGGCTATTTCAGGATGTACGCTGCTATGGGTGGGAAACCGTTGAAGCAGACCGACGAGTAGCTCTGGGTATACGCTCCGGTAGTAAAGATATACACGCGATCGCCGATCTTTGCGCTCCTCGGCATTTTGTAAGTACATTTTTCGTACAGGATATCCATGGAATCGCAGGTCGGCCCCGCGATTATCGTCTCGACCGCCTGGCCCGAGCCCTCGAAGTAAATCGGGTACTTGATCGCCTCTCCCAGGGTCTCTATGAGCCCGCTGAATTTGCCTACATCCAGGAAAACCCATGTGTAGCGCTCGTGCACCGACTTCTTCGCGATGTTCACGATCTCCGAGACTATGATTCCGGAGTCCCCCGCCATAGAACGCCCGGGCTCGACGATGATCTGCTCGGGCCAGAGATCCTTGAAGCTATTGTCGAGGAACCGCTTGATTCCCTCCGCGTATTCCGCGACGGAGTCGGTCGGCTCGAGGTAGTTGGCGGGGAAGCCTCCGCCCATATTGACCATCTTGAGCTCGACGTGGATCTCTTCGCGAATAGAATGGAAAAGCTGGCCAGCCGATGTCAGCGCCGAGGACCACTGGCCGACGTCGCGCTGCTGCGATCCGGGATGGAATGAGATGCCGTAGGGCACGAGGCCGAAGCGCACCGCCGCCTTGACGAGCTGCCGGACGAGGTCGGGATGGCAGCCGAATTTCTTGGAGAGCGGCCAATCCGCGCCGAGCCCCTCGGTGAGGAGCCTGAAGAAGACGCGCGAGCCTGGGGCGGCGTCCGAGATCATGTTCAAGTCGGTCATCGAGTCCGTCGCGTAGAGCCGGACTCCCTTTTCGTAGAAATATGCGACATCCTTCGCTTTCTTGATCGTGTTGCCGTAGCTAATGCGTTCCGGCGAGATACCAAGTCGAAGGAGCTGATCGAGCTCATAGCGCGAGGCGACGTCGAAGCAGGAACCGAGGTCCCTGAGCAGCGCCAAGACCTCGTCGTGCGGATTCGCCTTGACCGCATAGTAGATCGTGGCGAAGGGTAGGCTTTTTTTGAGTTCCTGGTATTTCCCTCGGATTACGTCCAGATCAATGACGAGGCAGGGCAAGGCCTTATCCGCGGCGAAGGCTTTGATTCTATTGAATCTTTCCTCGGCGATAAAATCCTCGAGGTGAAAGTTGTAGTCCTCGATCGAAACAGACCTCGTCGGCATGCTTTCCCCCGGCTATCTCTCCGTTGCCTGACGAGTCAGGTTCAGCATAGATATAGCGCTAAGGCCAATCTGGGCTAACGAGAGATATTATTGTCATAGGCGCATAATGCGGATCTTGATACTGAGTGTCAATCCGGCAATTCTTCGAGGGCGCTTCCCGTGAGTTCCTCGTAGGTCGGTAAGCCGCTGACTCGGACGGCTTCCCCCGTGAGGGGTAGGATATCCTCCCGGCTGATATAGCGTAGGGCGAACTTCCGATTGAGAGCCATGAGCATGCGTATCCCGGAGCATAGGCGATTCAAGTACGAGAACACGCCGATAGCCCCACAGGGAATCTTCGCCGCTTCGGGGCCGTAATCCGCCTTCAAGAGGCGATAATCGGCGAAGACCCCCTCGACCGTAGAGCCGAAGCGCTCGTATTCCCTTGGGGTCTCTCCGCGGGCGAGGGCCTCGCCGACTCGCTTACCTACCATGGCCGCGGCCATGGCCGCCCTCCCGACGGCGACGAAGCCAATCTGTGGAGCGCCGAGGGCAAGCCCCTTATATATTTGGTCTTCGGTCGCGAAGCCGCCGGCGATCGCGACCTGAGGCGGCCTTTTGCCCTTCACCTCGAGGCAGGCGAGCATTCTGCGCGCCGCGCATTCGAGGTTGACTGCGGGGACGCCCCACTCGTCCATCATCCTGACCGGGCTGTGTCCCGTGCCGCCCCCGGCGCCGTCGAGGGTCACGAGGTCGACTCCCGCCTCTGCCGCGATGCGCAGTATCTCGGCGATATCGCGGGGCGTGAAGGGGCCGGTCTTGAAGCAGACGCGCTTCGCCCCGAGCTCGCGGAGTCGCCTAACGCGGGAAACGAGGCTTGCCTCGTCCCACATGGGCAGGCGGCCGATCTTCTCGAACTGAGGCCCTTCGCCTCGAGCGTGGGCGACGGCTACCGAGGGGTCCTCGGGATCGGGAAGGACGAGCCAGCCGAGGCGCTTGAAACGGAGCGCATCCTCGATCTTGGGCACTTTACTCATGCCTTGGATGCCCTTCGCGGCTTGCCCGAATTTTAGCTCGACCGAAACAACCCCGAGCTTGGCGATCGCGTATTCCAGGAGCCCGTGGTGCTCATCATCGCAGTTAGCCTGAAGGACTATGTCCCCGAGGCCGTGTCGGTATCGATTGAACGCCGCGACCATCTCGGCGACGAGGGGGGCCTCGACAACGTGCTGGCCGTCCATGACGAGGCCTGGGTCCTTGGACAAGACATCTTCGCCGATGACTACGGGCACGCCGACAAGAGCCGCGCCGGCAAAGTACTCCCGCCAGGCGAGCTTGGCCATGGCGGGGAGGATGATCGGAGCCGAGCAGGGTACAGGATGGGCGAGGCCGAAATTCGCCCCGATGTCCGCGCGGGGGTAGGTCGCTAGCATCGGGTCGGCGGCGAGGCCCTGTGAGCCGAATACTCGGCCGTTGATCGCGAAGTGCGAGAAGTCAAGGGGATAGGCCTTCTCGGACGCGAACTGATTGACGTCGGCGCCGAAGGGCAGGAGGGCTTCGGCGCCGCGAATCGCCGATAGGCCGATCTCGCAGGGACCAGTGCAATCTGCGGTACAAGCAGCGCACATGCCGGAAGCCTGAGCGAGATGGCTGGGGCTCCGCATATGGGTATTGGTAGTGGGGCTTCCGAGGGGGGCGTTATGCGGCATCGACGATTCCTCCTAGCATCAAGAAAGAATGCTCGCGTTGAGGCTCACGGTAAGTCATTCACTTCTTCCTGTCCAGCCGCAGAGCTGTGTCGATTCCTCGAATGGAGTGAATGTACCGCTTGACTAGATATTGGCATATGCCTATATTACCCGTAGGTTTATATGGGCATTTGCTAATAATACGCCTGATGTCGTTGACATCCTCCATCTTTATGAATAACGGAGGCATACTATGCCTAATCATACTGGAATAGGTCCCTACAGGGACGGACCGATGGCGGGCCGAGGCTTCGGGCCTTGCGGCGGCGCTCAGGTTAATGGGCCTAAGAGAGGTACTGGTCGCGGTTTTGGTCGTGGAATGGGTCGGGTTTTCGGTCCACAGTTCGGATGGTTCGGCGTCGGTTACGGCTCTGAGTCCGAAGCTATAGAGTTGCGGGCTCAGAGTCTCCGGGCTTCCCTCGAGCAGCGCGCCGCCTATCTACGCGCCGAGCTCGCCCGAATCGAATCGTTCTTGAAGGATTTGCCCGAAGGATCCGAATCCGAGGGGACGCAGTCGACGTGAGCTCCTCTCGCCCGGCGACCATCGCCGTAGCGAGCGGAAAGGGCGGCACCGGCAAAACGACGGTGGCCGCCCACCTCGCCCTCGCGAGCTCCCGGTCCGCGAAGACTCTCCTCGTAGACCTCGACGTTGAGGCGCCTGACGCCCTCGGATATTTCCCATCTGCCGCGCGCGTTGGCCCGCCGAAAGAGGTCATGATCGCCGTTCCCCAACTCCTAAAAGATCGCTGTACGGGCTGCGGCCTCTGCGCTAAGTCCTGCCGCTTCGGCGCCATACTCTCGATCGGCGGCGTGGTCACGATCGACGAGCGGATCTGCAAGGGCTGCGGTAGCTGCGTCGCCGCTTGTCCCGCCGCGGCCCTCGCCGAGGCTGAGATTTTCGTGGGTGTCGTCTCAGTCTTTGAAAATGGGGATCTTCGGTTACTTGAAGGAAGGACGGCCATCGGGGATATCCGCGCTACAGCCGTGGTCGAGGCCGCCAAACGACGAGCCAGGGAGCTTGATTGTGAAGTGCTCATCCGCGATTGTCCTCCCGGCGTCGCCTGTCCGGCAACGCATGCCATCGAAGGCTCCGATTACGTCATTCTCGTGGCCGAGCCGACGGATTTCTCCCTTCACGACCTCGGGGCGGCGGTCGTCCTCGTCCAGGGACAGAGCATCCCTGTCGGCGTAGTCGTGAACAAGGACGGCTTTGGAAAGGCCAATGTGGCCGGATTTTGCGCCAGGCATGGATTGCCTATCGTGGGCCGCATTGCCTTCTTGCGATCGCGGGCTGAGTCGGGCGCCGACGCGAGGCTCTGGGAGGATGACGCGGAGATCATGGGCGAGATGGAGATGATACTCGAGCGAGCGCTGAACGAGGTTCGGAAGAGGATGGAAGCATGATCACGATCTGCGTGGCGAGCGGAAAGGGCGGCGCGGGCAAGACTTCGATCGCCGCGGCCTTAGCCGCCATGGCGAGGCCTACTTGCGTATTCGCGGATTGCGACGTCGACGCCGCGAACGGAGCCATTGCCTTGGGCGCCGCGACCACCGCGCGAGAGCCGTACTTCGCCGGCCCAGGCTTCATGATCAACTCCGAAATCTGTACGGGTTGCGGCCTCTGCGAAGCCTCGTGCCGCTTCGCGGCGATACGCAGCGAGGGCGATCCTCCGCGTTTCATGATCGTGAGCGAGCTCTGCGAACGCTGCGGCGCATGCTATGAGCGATGTCCGATCAAGGCCGTCGTTACTTATGAAAAGACGGCCGGCGAGCTTTTCGTCTCCACGACTCGGCTCGGCATAGCCATCGTGCACGCAGAACTGGTGCCCGGAGAGGATACGAGCGGAAAGCTCGTGCGAAAGGTCAGGGAGCGCGCGCAAGCTATAGCCGGAGAGCATGCGACGATCATCGTCGACGCTCCCCCGGGGATCGGCTGCCCGGTCATCGCATCGATCTCCGGCTGCGACCTGATCATCGTCGTCGTCGAAGCAAGCGCTTCCGGAATCCGCGACGCCGAGCGGCTCGCGAAGCTCATCGTCTCCATGGGGAGAAGGACAATCGCGATCATCAACAAGGCGGGCTTAAACCCGGACATGGATGCCCGAGCCCGAGACATGCTCAAAGCCATGGGAATCCCCCTGGCGGGCGAAATGCCATTCCATCCATCGCTCCGCTCCGCTGAGGAATCGGGCGAGACTTGGATGACGGTGGACTCAGTCGCCCGCCACTCGGTCGCTTCGGCGCTTCGAGCCATACAAGGTTTGATAGACAGTATCGGCGATGGCTCGCGGGTGGCCGCGATCGAAGAGGAGAAACCATGAAATACGCGCTACCTACGGATGATGGGAAGACCGTCAGCAAGGTTTTCGGAAGGGCAAAAAACTTCGCGATCTACGATACAGAAGATTCTAGCTATGCGATCCTCGAGAACGAAGGCGCCGATTCGGAGCATGGGGCCGGAACGGGCGCCGCCGCATTCCTCGCGACAATGGGAGTCGGGTCCGTAGTGGTTCCCGAGGTGGGGCCGAAGGCGGCCGAAACCCTCGAACAGGCGGGCATCGGCATCGAAAGCCTCGGCACCGGCATTAGCCTGGATGACGCGATAGCTGGAATCAGGGCAAGATAGGGCCATAGGAGCACCACTATGCCTGATAAGAAACCTGCAGCCTTCGGATCGGTCGTGAACCCCAAGCCTCCCCTCATAGTGTCCTGCCGGGGCAAGGATGGACGGAACAACGCTCTTGTGGTCGTCTACGCCTGTAACTGCAGCTATGATCCGCCCATGGTCATGGTCGGCATCGTGCCGTCCCGGTATTCCTACGGCCTCATCAAGGAGACGGGGATATTCGTGGTCAACCTCGTGCCGGAATCGATGCGCGAGGCCTTCGATTACCTGGGCACCCACTCAGGCCGCGACGAGGACAAGCTCGCCTGGCTCGGCCTCAGGCTCGGGGAGGGCGTTAAGGTGAAGGCGCCGGTCCTGCTCGATTGCCCCGTATCTATCGAATGCTCGGTGGTGGATTCGATTCGGACGGGCTCTCACGAGATGTTCGTTGGCAGAATCGAGTATGTCCACGCGGACGAGGGGCTTGTCGGAACGGACGGGAAAATCGATTGGCCCGGTATCGAGTACCTTCGACTTCGATAAGGAAGCTACTCGACGCGCTTGGTCTGCGCCACGGTCCCGCCGCCGCCAGTCATCACATTGAGGCAACTGGGGCAGAGGCCTGTCATGTAGAAGGTGTGCTGAGAAACGCGCACGCCGAGTTCGCGCTCTACCGTTGAGACAAGTCCTCCGACCTTGCAAGTCCCGATATCGAGGAAGCAGTGGCAGGATTCGCAATGGAACCAATGCCGATGGGCGGCCTTCCTGGTGACGTAATACCGCTCGACCCCATGCTCCGCGCAATAGAGCACGAAGGACTCCAAGTTCCCGCCGTTCTCTAAATGATGGAGGGCGCGGTAGACCGTCGCCTGATCGCAGATACCCGCAAGGGTCGCCACCACGTCCGCCGCGGCGAGCGGCGTCGCGGCGGCGTCAATAGCGGATAGCACTGCGGCCCGCGCCCTAGTCACGGCCTGACGGCCTCGTCTCTCGCATGCGCAGACTCTAGCATCATTCGCGATCATTGGGCGAGAGCTGCGTAGACCTTCTCGAGGTTCTCCCGCTGCCTGTCCAGGTAGGTCTTGCCATCCTCCGGCCCCTCTATGGTGGCTATGGTCTCGACTTTCGCGCCGACCTCCGAAGCGAGGGTCTTGGAGACCGCGGGGCTGACCATGTCCTCGACGAATATGGTCTTGATATTGTTCTTTCGGCAGTACTCCACGAGCTCCGCCAAGTCTTTCGCGCTCGGTTCGCCTTCTGCGAAGACGTCCTCGACGCTATTCTGCTCGAGCCCGAAGTCCCGGCAGAAGTAGGCGAAGGCGGCATGCCCGGTGACGAAGCTGCGCCCTCTCTGGGATTGGTATTTCGAAGAATACTCTGTTCTCAGGTCGCTCATGGCTTTCGTGAAGGCATCGAGATTTTTCTTATAATACGCCGAGTTCTTGGGATCGACTTTCGATAGAGCCACGGCGACGTTCTTCGCTTCCAGGGCCGCGCCTTCGAGGCTGAGCCAGAGATGCGGGTCGTATTGCCCGTGCTCCTTCACCTCGCCAGGGTCGGTATTCGCGATCGGATCCGCGCCCTCCGAAGCCTTCACCGCAACGAGCTTTTTGTTCGCAGCCGCCGCGATTGCCTTCTCGGCCCAGGCTTCCATACCCAGCCCGTTATAGACGAATACCGCGGCCTTGCTGAGCGTCACCATGTCCTGGGCCTTGGGTTCGAACTCGTGCGGCTCCACGCTCGCCGGCGTGAGGGTCGTAATCTCGACCCTGTCTCCGCCTACGGCTCTGACGAACTCGGCCATAGCGTCGAAACTTGCGACAACTCGGAGCTTGTTATTTCCAGCTGTCGCCGGGGCCGCATAGAGCGTGACAAGGGATATAAACGAGCTAAGTACTGATACAGTAATAATTAAAAATCTTCGCATCGCGATTCTCCTTTCTGTGCTATTGCGAACAATTCGCAAATCGAGTTATAAGTACTGCGAATGGTTCGCAAAGTCAAGAGAGAGCAGGAGCCGAGATGATCCGCGCCAAGGGTATCTATTTTTCATACACAGGCGGACAGCCCTACATACTTGAGGGACTCGAGTTCTACGCCGATGCCGGGCAGTACGTCTCGATCCTCGGGGAGAATGGCTCGGGCAAGAGCACCTTCGCGAAGCTCGTCCTCGGGCTGCTTTTCCCATCGCGCGGCGCGATCGAGAGCGATATCGGTCGACGCGCCTATGTCCCGCAGATGAACGAATTCGCCGATTCTCGCTTCCCGATCACCGTTCGAGAGATGATGAACGCGTATCGCAGGCTTATCAAAGTAAGGGATCGGAGCCGTACGGAAGCGGCCCTCGAGGCGGTGGGGATGCTTTCATCCGAGGACAAGCTCGTCGGCTCGTTATCCGGCGGCCAGAGACAGAAGGTTTTCATCGCCCGCGCCATCATGGGCGACCCTGGCCTTCTCGTACTGGATGAGCCGTCGGCGGGCGTCGACGCGGGAAGCCGTCGCGATATCTACGCCTACTTGAGACGCCTCAACGCCGAAAAGGGCATGACCATTCTCTCGGTCGAGCACAATCTCGAGGCCGCGCTCCGCAATTCGACCGCTATCTACCATATCGAAAACGGCCGCGGCCACGTCTGCACGCCCGAGGCCTACGAAAAGGAATACCTCAAGCTCGATAAAGGAGATCGTCCATGATATTCGGATACGCATTTTTCCAGAATGCCCTCGCCATATCGCTCTTGATCTCAGTACTCTGCCCCTGCATTGGCGTCTTCCTCGTGCTCAGGAGGTACGCCATGATCGGCGATACACTATCCCATGCGTCGCTCGCCGGAGTCGCGGCGGGGCTCCTTCTGGACATAAGCCCCATCCTTGGGGCTTTCGCCTTCACCGCGTTCTGCGGCGCCCTCATCGAATTCCTCCGCGGCTATTTCAGGAAATATACCGAGCTCATCCTGAGCATAGTCCTCGCCCTCGGCGTAGGAGTCGCCATCACGATCATCAGCTCCGGAAAGCTGCACGCCAACGCGAACTCCTTCCTCTTCGGCTCCGTGCTCACCGTGACGCGCGAGGATGTCTGGACGGTGCTCGGCCTGAGCCTCGCCGCGGTGGCCGCGCTCATCGTCCTCTACGACCGCCTGGTCTACATCGCGTACGACGAGGACGCCGCTAGGATCGCGGGCGTGAGGGTCGAGGCCATCAACTACGCGTTCTCCGTCCTCGTCGCGGCCGCGATCGCGGTCTCCATCAGGATTGTTGGCGTCATGGTAATCGGGTCGATGATCGCCCTCCCCGTGGCCACGGCCATCCAGCTCGGCCGGGGCTTCCGCCTCACCTTGCTGTGGTCAGTGCTCTTCAGCGTGATCGATATCATGGCGGGGCTCTTCCTCTCGTATTACATCAACGTGGCGCCCGGGGGCTTCACCGCTCTATTCTCCGTCGCGGCCCTACTTGCGGTGATCATGGGCAAGACTATTGCGCGTCGTCTCCCTTAGCATCGCTATGCCGGGGGCGGATCGGGCTTTGGGCATTTTGCATATTGCAGGACTTTTGCGGCCAAGCTCTCCGATCGCCGATCCGCCATGGATCGATGTTTTCGCGAAGTCTGTCGATTGAAAATCGCACTCGCTCATTTGTCTCGCGTAAGGAGCGTTTATGAAAAGGAAGAAGCTACCCGTTACGATTCTTTCGGGCTTCCTCGGAGCCGGGAAGACGACCTTGCTCAACCATATCCTCACCAACCAGGATGGAATGCGGGTCGCAGTCATTGTGAATGATATGTCGGAAGTCAACATCGACGCCCTCACGGTCCAAAATCAAGGAGACCTGGTGAGGACCGACGCGGAGATGGTGCAGATGTCGAATGGATGCATCTGCTGCACCCTGCGAGGCGATCTTCTCAAGGAGGTATCGAGGCTCGCCAAGACGGGATCCTTCGACTATCTCCTGGTCGAGTGCTCGGGGATCTCCGAACCCTTGCCCGTCGCACAGACCTTCACCTTCGACTCGGGCGACGGCACCAACCTGCGCGATTGGGCGAGGCTGGACACCATGGTCACCGTCGTGGACGCCTCGACCTTCTGGCGCCAATATCACGAGAAGGACGAGGAGAGCGGAGTCGAGGACCTCGGCCTCCTGCTCGCCAACCAGATAGAGTTCGCCGATGTGGTAGTGCTCAATAAAGTAGACCTTGCAAGCGAGGCCGAACTCGCCCAAATCGAAGGCATGCTGCGCATGGTGAATTCTCGAGCCAAGCTCCTGCGATCCCAAAAAGGCATCGTTCCGCTTGAGGAGGTCCTGGGCACAGGGCGCTTCGACTACGACGCCGCGGAGGCCAGTTCAGCCTGGGAAGAGGAGCTGGCCAAGCCGCACGCACCGGAGACGGTGGAGTTCGGTCTATCGAGCATGAGCTATCGCGTGCGCAAGCCATTTCATCCCCTTAAGCTCGAGGCCTGCCTCGCCGAGGGATTGCCAGGCCTCGTACGGGCCAAAGGCTATATGTGGCTAGCCGGCGATTCGATGAGAGCCTGGTTCCTCACATTGGCGGGAGCATCGCTTTACGCTTCGCCTCTCGGCTATTGGTGGGCGGCCGTAGACAAGAAAAGCCTTCCCAGAAACAAGCAATTCCGCGCGGCGATACTCGACCAGTTCGTCGAGCCCTGGGGAGACAGGCGGCAGGAACTCGTCTTCATCGGGAAGGACTGGGACGAGGATGCGCTCAGGCGCAGACTCGATTCCTGCCTGCTCAATGACAAGGAACTCGCTATGGAGCCCGAATCCTGGAGGCCGTGGTTCGAGGCGCTTGAGAACCAGGAAGAGATCACGGGGAAGGCGTTGGTAGCCCAATAGCCCGCCTGTCTGATCAGGCGCCGGGGACAGGGCGCATCGCCTCGATCCGCGCGGACGGGAAGATCGATGGACCCGCCATGACGAGTCACGG
>DBTW01000036.1:0-14539 GCA_002307245.1 Spirochaetaceae bacterium UBA1306
CACCGCGGGGGTTTTGTGGGTACCCTAGAGCCGCGAGTTCCTGGGCCGCTCCGACGTGATTGGGGACGCCGCCCGCGCCTTCAAGGACATGGTCGAGGGCCTCGGCGGCGTGGTGGGCGGGGTGCAGGCCAGCGCCGCGATCGTCGCCATGAGCAGCGAGGAGATGAGCTCGACCGCCGAGACCATGAGCCAGGGCTCCACCGAGCAGGCCGCCAACGCCGAGGAGGTCTCCTCCTCCGTCGAGCAGATGACGGCGACGATACGCCAGAACGCCGACAACGCCCTCGCCACCGAGGGCATCGCCAACCAGGCCGAGGCCAAGGCCGAGGAAGGCAGCAAGACGATGAGCGCCACCGTCGCGGCGGTGATCCAGATCTCCGAGAAGATCGGCATCATCGAGGAGATCGCCAGGCAGACGAACCTCCTCGCCCTCAACGCGGCCATCGAGGCCGCTCGCGCGGGCGACTCGGGCAAGGGCTTCGCCGTCGTCGCCTCGGAGGTCCGCAAGCTCGCCGAGCGCTCACAGAAGGCCGCGACGGAAATCACGAGCCTGTCGAAGGACACCGTCGCCCTATCGCAGGAAGCCGGGAGGATCATCGGCTCGATCGTCCCGGACGTCAGGAGGACCGCCGAGCTCGTCCAGGAGATCGCCTCGGCCTCGCGCGAGCAGAGCGCGGGCGCGGTCCAGATCGAGAAGGCGATGGTCCAGCTCGATACCGTGATCCAGGCGAACGCCTCGGGCAGCGAGGAGCTGGCGGCAATGTCGGAGGAGCTCTCCGGCCAATCCAGCCAACTCTCGGAGGCCACGGGCTTCTTCAAGCTCCCCGAGGGAGCGGCGCGGGCCGCGGACGCCAAGCCCAAGTCCCGGGCGAGCAAGGCCATAGCGCCCGTCATCGACGACGAGGCGAGCTTCGAGGAGTACTAGACTCTCGCGAGGCGCCCGGGCTGGAGAAGCCCGGGCTCGGGGTCAGGACAGGCCCTTGGATCTGAAGAAGGCCGCATAGGCCTTGTCGGCCTTCATGATATGGTCGGAGATCCATTTCTTGATGAAATCGAGGGCCTCGACGGTCACGGTGAAGGAGCCCGCGTCATACTTGCTCCTGAGCTCCTCGACGCGCCGCACGAAGTCGTCGTGCTCGGCCTTGTGGGCGGCCGCGTTGGGATAGGCGAACTCGGCGAAGCGCTTCTCCTCGGCGGAGAAATGGTAAACGGTATAATCGCCGAGGCCGGAGAGCACCGAGCCGATAACCTCCCGGCCTTTTCCTTGGTGCATCGCGTCGAAGAGCTTGTTCAGGAGCGCGCACAGCTCCTTGTGCTGATCGTTGAATTCGCCGACCCCTACGTCGAGCGCGGAATTCCATTCTATGAAAGCCATCCTCAAACCCTCCCAGGCGAAGCCACTGATCGGATACGAAGGCATTTTTGCATCATAGCGGGGCGAAGCTCAAGCGGGAGGCATCGAGGATGCCGGATGAATGCAATGTACCGCGCGGGGAATTCTTATTATATTCGATTTTATGAATATAAAATCCCCCATGCTAGCCGCCTTGCTGATAATCGGCCTCGCGGCCTGCGCCCAGGCGAAAGGAGATAAGGTAGTGAGCGACCCCACGCAAAAGGCCTTCGATGCGGAGCTTCGAGCCCGCTTGACCGAGCAGGAATACGAGGTCACCCAGCTTTGCGGCACGGAGCCGCCGTTCAAGAACGCCTATTGGGACAATCATGCCGAGGGGATTTACGTCGATGTCGTGTCCGGCATCCCCCTCTTCAGCTCCACGGACAAATACGACTCCGGCACCGGCTGGCCCAGCTTCACGAAGCCCATAGACGCGAAGGCCGTCGTGGAGAAGCGGGACCTCGCCTTGGGCATGAGCAGGACGGAAGTCCGCAGCGAGGCCGCCGATTCGCACCTGGGGCACGTATTCCCCGACGGCCCGGGGCCCGAGGGCCAGCGCTACTGCATCAACTCGGCCGCCCTCAGGTTCGTGCCGGCCTCGGACATGCGAAGGGAAGGCTACGGCGCCTTCCTCGGCCTCTTTCCCGCTTTTTCCAAGCTCGAGGTCGGATCGAAGACAAGGCTGCAGACGGCCATCTTCGCGGCGGGCTGCTTCTGGGGAACAGAGGAATACTTCCGGCGCTTGCCGGGAGTCGAGTCGACCGAAGTGGGCTATTCCGGCGGCACCGTCGCCAACCCGAGCTACGAGGAAGTCTGCACCGGCACGACGGGCCACGCCGAGTCGCTCAAGATCGAATTCGACCCGGCGAAGATCGGCTACGTCGAGCTCCTGCGGCATTTCTTCCGGATGCACGATCCTACCCAGAAGGACAGGCAGGGCAACGACGTGGGCACCCAATACCGCTCGGTCGTCTTCTACCAGGACGAGGCGCAGCGCCAGGCCGCCCTGTCGCTGATCGCCGCCATGTCGAAGAGCGGCGAGTACAAGAAACCCATCGCGACCGAGCTGGTGAAGGCGATGCCCTTCTACTCGGCCGAGGCGTATCATCAGGATTACCTGCGGAAAAATCCCGGCGGCTACTGCCACGTGGACTTGAGCCTCGCGGCCAAGCCTTTGGAATAAGGAGACAGCATGAATCGCCTCGCGCTGCTCGTGTCGATTGCCGCGCCTTCGAGAAGGATGCGGCCAACGGAGTGGAGACATATTCCCTCTCCGGGAGGGGGAAGATCCGGGTCGAATACACATTCGGCAAGAGCGGCCCCGAGGGCAAGCGGAGGGTCATGAACCAAGCTTGGCGATCGGGATCTCCCGACTCTATCACTCTTTCATCAGCGCGACAGCCATCGTATCCGGCCCCGCGTTGAGCGCTATGATCGGCGATATAGCTTGGATGAAAAGCGGCTTCGAGCCCGTCGCCGCCTCGAGGCGCGCGGCGAAGGCCTCGGCAGCCTCGCGGTCGCCAGCATGGACGACGGCGTAGCCCCGCAACTTGCCTTCCCCGATGAAGGCGGCGGCCATGGCGACGATCCTGTCCAGGTTCCTGCGCCTCGAAAAGGCCTTGCCGCTCAGAAGGGCCCGGCCTTCCTCGTCGAGGGAGACGATGGGCTTCAGGTTGAGCAGGTTCGCGAGGGCGCCTTTCAGCGGGCTCACGCGGCCGCCCTTCACCATGTACTTGAGGCTCGGGACGCTGACGAGGATGCGGGCCTTCGGGATGGAGGCCTCCACCGCCGCGACGACTTCGTCGTGGCTCCTCCCCTCAGCGACGAGCTCGGCGGCCCTGAGCACGACCAGGGCCTGGGCCCCGGAATTTTGGCGCGAATCGATGACCGATATGCGCTTGCCGCCGATCTTGGCCGCTTCCCTGGCGCTCAGGGAATAGGTACCGGAGAGCTTGCCCGAGACGTGGATGGCGATGATCGATTCATAATAGGTCGAGAGGAAGGAGTAGAGCAGGGAGAAGGCCGCCGGGCTCGGCTGTGAGCTACTGGGGTAGCTGCCGTCAGTTTCCATGCCCTCCAGGACCTGAGACCCTGAGATGGTGAGGCCATCCAGGTACTGAGCATCGCCGAGAGCGATGTTCATAGGGATGACGTTTATCTGATGACGGTCGATGAGGGCTTCCGGCAAGTCGCAGACGGAATCGGTGACGATGGCGATCGGGTATTTGCGGGCGTGGACGACCTCGTACTCCCGGAGCATGTCGTCGACCTTCTGCTCCCCGACGCTGCCGTAGACCGCCAGGATTCGCACGACCGAGGCCGGGTCGTCGGTGTGCACATGGGCGCGGACCATGCCTGGGCCGCCCGCCGCCATCCCGCAATCGCCGAAGGCGGCCAGCTCGGACCGGACCTTGCCGATGTCGATGCCGGCGCCACGAATCAGCACTTCGGTGCAGTACCTGAACGGCGGGTACCCGCCGCCGCGCGATGGATGGTGGAGCCCGAGCGGGGGCGGCGCGGGATGGCGGACAGCCTCGACGCGGTCCGACACGAGGTACTTGGTCATCCCGCTCAGGAAGCGGAAGAAGCCCTCGGCCCCGGCGTCGACGACCTTCGCCCTCCTCAAGGCCGGGAGGAGCTTTGGCGTATTGTCGAGGGAACGCTTCGCGCCCTTGAGCGTGCGCTGGAAGATGAGCCCGAAGTCGCGCAGGTGCTTGTGCTCGTCGAGGAGACCGACCCAGTCCTTGATCAGCGTGAGGATCGTGCCCTCGACCGGGGCCAGGATAGCCTCGCGCGCCCGCATCTCGGCATATCGAGTGGCGTCCGCGAAGGCTTCACATGAGATGGTCAGCGTCTCGCCGAAGGTCTCGCCGAGGCCGAACAGGAATTGTGCGAAGATGATCCCCGAGTTGCCGCGCGCCCCGCTCAGGGCGGCGTCGGCCAGTGAGCGCATAGTGACGCCGATGGTGGGGAGAGGCCGGCTGTGGTCGATGAAGGCGCTCATGGTCATGGCGAGATTGCTGCCGGTATCGCCGTCGGCCACGGGAAAGACATTGAGCTTGTTGATCTGCTCTCGCCTCTCGATTACCTCGTAGCCGCCCGACACGAAGGCGTTGAATAGGCTAACCGAGTCCAGCTCATTGCGGCGCATGCTCCCCCTCCTTCCGGGCCTCGATGATAATACTAATCCATAGTCGATAATAAAAGAAATACTATATTGTTTTTTCATGATTATTGTTATTATTTAATTCGTCGCAGATCGAGACCGAAAGGAGAGCCCGTGCTTTTCGACTTCGACCCCCACAATATCATCACGACGCTTCTCGCGAGCCTCGCGATCCAGGCGATCTTCTTCGCCTTCGCCGCGTCCTTCAAGACCGACAAGGTGACCGACCTGTCGTACAGCCTTTCCTTCGCCCTTCTCGCCCTCTTCCAGGTGTTCTCCAACAGGGCCTTCGCCCCGGGGCAGATCATCGTAGCGACCTTCGTCGTGATCTGGGCTGCCCGCCTCGGGGCCTACCTACTCTCCAGGATCATCAAGATCGGCAAGGACGCGCGCTTCGACGACAAGCGCGGCGACTTCGCGAAATTCCTGCGCTTCTGGACGCTCCAAGCCCTGGCAGTCTGGCTCGTGATGCTCCCGGCGACCATTTACTTGAGCTTTCCAGCGGTCGGCGGCATCGGCGCGCCCTCGATCGCCGGCGCGGCGCTCATGGCGCTCGGCCTCGGCATCGAGGCGCTGAGCGACGCGCAGAAATACGCCTTCAAGAACGACCCGGCCAACGCGGGCCTCTGGATCGGATCAGGCCTGTGGAAATACTCGCGGCATCCCAATTACCTCGGCGAGGTCCTGCTCTGGTGGGGAGTCTTCCTCTTCGTCCTGCCGAGCCTTCGGGGATTCCTACTGCTCTCGGTCCTCGGCCCCATATCCATAACCCTCCTCATCCTTTTCGTCTCGGGCGTACCCCTGCTGGAGAGAAGCGCCGACGCCAAGCACGGAGGCAAGGGCGAATACCAGGCATATAAGCGCAGGACGAGCGTATTCCTCCTCCTCCCGCCCAAGAAGGGCTAGGCGTGGCGAGCCTCCACATATTCGACGTGGACCACACGATCGTAGGATGCTCGACAGTGAGGGCCTTCACCCATGCGGGCCTGAGGGAGGGCTTGATAGCACCGTCCCTGGGCTTCTACATGCCCTACCTGTTCCTCCGCTACGGCATGCCCGGGTCTATGGCGAGCCACGCCGAGCCCTCCTTCCCCTTCCTGCGCGATGTCCCGAAGGCCGCGCTCGACGAACTCGCGCGCAGGGTCTTCGGGAGCGAGCTCCTGCCGCTGCTGGACAGGGGCGTGCTGGAGAGGATCGAGTCGCTCAGGGGCGAGGGCGGGCGCGTGATCATCGCCTCATCCTCCTTCGGCTTCATGCTCGCGCCCCTGGCAGAGCAGCTTGGAATAGACGAGGTAGTGGCGAGCGAGCTGGAGTTCCGCGATGGGGCGACGACCGGCAGGCTCGAGGGCCCGCCGGCCTTCGGCGAGGGCAAGCGGGCAAAGGTCCTGGCCTACCTGAGAACCATCGGGACAGACCCGAGGGATTGCTCGTTCTACACCGACAGCTACCGGGACTTGCCCCTGCTCCTCGAGGTCGGCAAGGCGGTGGCGGTCAACCCAGGGCCAAGGCTGCGCCGCCGAGCCGCGGCCGAAGGTTGGGAGATACTCATGACCCGGTCGCGCGATTGAAGGGGGCAATGATGCTGAATTTGCTGCTCATCGTCGTCGCGAGCTACCTCCTGGGCTCCTTCCCGACGGGGGTCGTGGCCGCGCGCCTAACCCGCGGCATCGAGATCAGGGAGCGCGGCAGCGGCAACACCGGCGCGACCAATTCCTTCCGCGTCCTTGGCTGGAAGCTCGGGGCCATCGTGGCTATCGTCGACATCGCCAAGGGCTACGCGGCCGTGGCCCTCGTCTCGCGCATATCGATCCCGCAATCGCCAGGCTTGCCCGAGTCGGCCCGGTTCATCGCGGCCTCCCTCGCGGCCGTGCTGGGCCACATCAAGCCCGCATTCGCGGGCTTCAGGGGAGGCAAGGGATTCGGCACGGCGGCGGGGGCCATTACCGCGGCCTACCCCATCCTCGCGCCCTTCTGCCTGGCAGCCTTCGCCATCGCCTTGATCTTGAGCGGTTACGTGGCGGTTTCTGCCGCCGTAGCGTCATTGGCCCTGCCCCTTGCCTATCTTTTCACGGTGCGCGCCTTCGGGTCGGCCCTCGGCCTCGCCTTCGACCCCGTCATCTTCGGCTTCTTCGTCCTCGCCTTCCTACTAACGGTCCTCGGCGCGAGGAAAAAACTGAGGCTCTACCTCAATGGCGAGGCCGAGCTCTTCGAGAAGCTTCTTTTGTTCAAGCCGAGGAGATGAAGAGCCGCACCCGAGGCCTCAGGCGCGCGACGCGATGGCGATCTCCCGGAAGCGATCGCTGATCCCGAGGAAGGCATCCACGATCTCCGGGTCGAAATGCGAGCCCGAGCCCTCCTCGATGATCGAAACCGCCTCCTCGTGCTCGAGGGCGGCCTTGTAGACCCGCTTGCTGATGAGGGCGTCGTAGACGTCGGCCACCGCCATCAGGCGCCCCGATACCGGGATCGACTCGCCCGCGAGGCCCTGGGGATAGCCCGAGCCGTCCCATTTCTCGTGATGGGCGTAGGCGATCTCGCGCGCGAAGCGGAGGAAGGACTGGTCGCTGTCCACGAGCTTCTCGGCCCGCTCGATGGCGTCGTGCCCGAGGGTGGTGTGGGTCTTCATGACCTCGAACTCCTCGGCGCTGAGCTTGCCGGCCTTCATGAGGATGTTGTCGGGGATGCCGACCTTGCCTATGTCATGGAGCGGCGCCGACTTGAGGATGAGGGCCAGGGCGCCGTCGGCGAAGCCGCGAGCGAAGGCCGGTCGGTCCTTGAGCGCGCCCGAGAGGATCTCCATGTAGGCCTGAGTCCGCTTGATATGGTTGCCCGTCTCGTTGTCCCGCGTCTCGGCGAGAGAGCCGAGGGCCACCATGGCCACGTCCTGGATGGAGAGGTTCTCGCGCACGCGCCGGGCGACCTCCTGCTCGAGGTAGGAGCTCTTGTCCCTGAGGAAATCGCGGGCGGCTTTCAGCTGCAGGTGGGTGGCGACCCGGGCCTTCACGATATGGGGGCTGATGGGCCTGATGATGAAGTCCACCGCGCCGAGCTCGAAGCCCCTGCGCTCATCCTCGACGTCGGACTTGGCGGTGAGGAAGATCACGGGGACTTCGGCCGTCCGCGCGTCGGCCTTGAGCCGCCTGCATACCTCGTAGCCGTCCATGCCCGCCATCACGATGTCGAGGAGGACGATGTCCGGCGCCTCCCCGGAGAAGGCGATCTCGAGCGCTTTCGGGCCGTCGATGGCGGCCTGGACCCGATACTCCTCCCTGAGGAAGGAGCTCAGGAGGACGATGTTGTCCGGAGTGTCGTCCACGACGAGTATGGTAGGTTTCTTGCGCGAATTCGAGCCTGTCATGACTCTCCCCTCTTCGGCCATCCCTCGATCCGCAGCCAGCGAGCGGCGGTGGTGAAATCGTAGGCCTCGAGCGCCTCGGCCAGGCGGTCCAGGCTCTCCGGCTCGAAGGCGCACAGGAGGTCCCCCCGCGAGGCCCGCAGGAATTCGACGGCCTCGGTGTCGAAGCTCTCGACGAGGCGCGCCAGCTCCGCGAGGGCCGGGGCGACGCGGGCGGGATCGGCGGGAGCCTCGGCCTCATCGGCCGGCGCCTCCGCGGGGAAGCGCGAGGAGATCTCGGCCACGGCCCGGCCGAGCAGGGGCCGCAGCGCGTCGAGGGCGGCGCGGATCCGCGCGGCGCCCTTGGGCCGGCCGCCGCCCTTCCGGATCGCGTCCTCGATCGAGGCCGCGGCGCCCTGCACGGCGCCGGCGCCGATATTGCCGGACACGCCCTTCAGCGTATGGGCGAGGCGCTCCGCGGCGGCCGCGTCTCCCGCCTCCAGGGCCTCGGCGATCCGGTCCGGCGAGTCGCCGTAGCCGGCGGCGAATTTACGCAAGAGCTCGACGTACAGGCGGGCGTTGCCGGCCACGCGCGCGAGTCCTTCGGGGACGTCGAGCTCGGCGAGGGTCGGGATGCCGGGCGCCGCGGGGCCGGCCTCGGCCGCGGGGCTCCCCTGACCGGGCCTGCCGCGGCAATACCGCTCGAGGGTATCGAAGAGGAGCTCGGGGTCGATGGGCTTGGAGATGTGGGCGTCCATCCCCGCCTCGAGCACGCGCCGCCTGTCGGAATCCATCGCGTATGCGGTCATGGCGATGATGGGCAGGTCCCCGAAGCGGCCGTCGGCGCGGATCAGGCGCGTGGCCTCGTAGCCGTCCATCCCGGGCATCTGGACGTCCATCAGCACGGCGTCGAAGCTCTCCCCGGACCGCGTCACCGCCTCCACGGCCTCGGCCCCATCCGCGGCCGTCCGGAGCTCGACCCCGGAGGAGCCCAGGAGCTCCACGGCTATCTGCCGATTGATCTCGTTGTCCTCCACGAGGAGGACTCGGACGCCCGCGAGCTCGCGCGGCCGCTTCTCCCGGGCCGCCTCACGAGCCGCGGGAGTCTCAGCCGCGCCATCGAGCCCGAAATGCCTGCGGATCGCCGCCGCCACGGCGCTCGTCGTCAGGGGCTTGATCAGGTAGCCGTCGGCGCCCGCCTCCGCGACCCTGGGGCGCTCTTCCTCGCCCGCGCTGCCCGTGGCGATGAGGACCATCGGGACCTTGCGCAGGGCGAGTTCCCGCTTGATTTTCCTGGAGGCCTCGATCCCGCCCATCCCCGGCATGTAGAGGTCGATCAGGGCGAGGTCGAAGGGCTCGGCCCCGTCCTCGCGGGCGATCGCGGCCAGGGCTTCCTCGCCGGAGGCCGCCGTCTCAACCCTGAAGAGCAGCTCGGCGAGGATGTCTTTATGCACCTCGCGGGCGGCGGCGTTGTCGTCGACCACCAGCGCCCTCATGCCCTCGAGGCTCATCGGGACCAGTTCATGGCGCGGCGGGACCGCGGCGCCCGCCTCGAGCCAGGCGGTGAAGCGGAAGGTGCTGCCCTTGCCCGGCTCGCTCTCCGCCCATATCTGCCCGCCCATCAGCTCGACCAGCTTCTTGCTGATGCTCAGGCCCAGGCCCGTCCCCCCGTACTTCCGGGTCGTGGAGCTGTCGGCCTGGGTAAAGGCCTGGAAGAGCCGCCCCATCTCCTCGCTCCCCATGCCGATGCCCGTGTCCCGGACCGAGAAGAGGAGCTTGTGCTTCTCCCCGACGCTCTCCGCGAGGGAGACGGACAGGCCGATCTCGCCCTTGTCCGTGAACTTGACGGCGTTGGATACCAGGTTGAGGAGGACTTGCCCGAGCCTCAGCGGATCGCCGACCAGGGAGCGCGGGACGCTCGGCGGGACCTGCACGAGGAACTCGAGGCGCTTGTCCTGGACCTTCTGGGCGACCATCGTGCCCAGGTTGCCGAGCACCTCCTCGAGGTCGAAGGCCGCCGACTCCATGGACATCTTGCCAGCCTCGATCTTGGAGAAGTCCAGGATGTCGTTGATGATCCCCAGGAGAGAGAGCCCCGAATTATGGACCTTGGACAGGTAGTCCCGCAGCTTGTCAGGCATCTCGGTCTTGAGGGCGAGGGCCGACAGCCCGATGATGGCGTTCATCGGCGTGCGGATCTCATGGCTCATGTTGGCGAGGAATTCGTCCTTCATATGCGAGGCGCGCTCGAGGGCGGCGTTGGCCTCGGCCATCCGGTCGCGGCTCTCGCGGAGCGCCACCTCGGCCTTCTTGCGGCCGCCGATGTCGCGGATCATGAGCTGGACTATGGAGACCGAGCCGTCGGCCTCGCGGACGGCGGACAATGAGACCTCGGCCTCCACCTCCCGACCGTCCTTGGCGACGAAGCGGTCCTCGAAGGGGGGTAGGTCCTCCCCGCGCGCGGCGGCGGCGAAGCGCGGGGCCGAGCTCTCGTCGGACTTGCCCGGGACGAAGGCGCGGAAGGCGTAGGAGCCGAGGGCGCGATAGTCGTCCATGGTGTACCCGAGGAGGCCCACGATCCGCTGGTTGGCGCGGATCGCCTCGCCCCGGGTGCTCAGGATGAGGATGCCCTCCTGGGCCTGGTCGAAAAGGGCGCGGTACGTGGCCTCGTTGCGGCTGAGCTCCTCGGTGCGCGCGACCACCCTCTGTTCCAGGGTTCGGTTTAAGGCCTCCAGCTCAAGCTGGGCCGACTTCGCCTCGGTGATGTCGAGCACGGTCCCGGACATGCGGAGCCGGCCCTCCCCGTCGCGGTCCGGCACGTAGCAGGCCAGGAAGTACCGCGGCTCCCCGTCGTCGGGATTGGATCGATACTCGACGTCGAGGCGCTCCCCGCGCCGCGCGGACTCGGCCTGGGCCTCGAGGAGGGCCGCCCGGTCCTCGGGATGCACGAGCGACATGAATTCGTCCAGGGGGGGCGTCCCGAGAGAGGGATCGCGGCGGAACAGCTCGAACATCTCGCGCGACCAGGAGCCCTCGCCCGAGGAGGGGTCCAGCTCCCAACTGCCTAGCCGCGATACCGCCTGGGCCATCTCGAGGCCGGCCTGGGCCTTTCTCATGGCCTCGGTGGCCTCCCGGCGCTCGGTGATGTCGTGGAAATTGCAGACGATGGCGCGTACGGCGGGATGGTCCAGGAGATTCGAGAAGCTGCCTCTGATCCAGCCGTAGGAGCCATCCCCTCGCCTGATCCTGAATTCGTCGATGAAGTCCTTCGCGGGATCGAGGAGGAGCTCGGCGAGTTGGGCGCGCATCTTGCCCGCCTCGTCGGGATGGACCCGATCGAGGGCGGGCCTCCCCAGGAGCTCCTCGTCCCGGCAATCGAACATGCCGATGGCCGCCGGGCTCACGAAGGCGACGAGCCCATCGGCGTCCATCAGCATGACGCCGTCGGGGGCGTTCTCGAGGATCGCGCTGTTGCGGGCCTCGACCAGGCGGACGGCCGCTTCCGTGCGCTTGAGGTCGATGGCCGAGGCCACCTGCGAGGACACGAATTCCAGCATCCGCTTGTCGCGCTCGGTATAGGCGCGCGCGTCCTCGTAGTCCTGCAGGACCATGACGCCTATCGTCCGGCCTTGGACGATCAGGGGCACGCCGAGCCATATCCTCGAAGCCGCGCCGCCTGGCTCGCACAGGATCGACTTCCCGGTCTCTAGCACGCGCCGGGTAAGCCGGTCGCCGCGCGGTACGGGATCGCCCGCCGAGAGGCCGGAGCCCTCGTCCGCCACGTAGGCGAACCTGAGCTGGCCGGAAGCCTCGTCGACCAGCGCGATGAAGGCGTTCTCGGCGGGGACGAAGCTCGAGATCTGCCGGTAAATATCCCCGTACAGCCCTTCCAGGGAGGAGGCCGCGCGCGATACCTGGGCGATCCCGTAGACTAGCTCCTGGAGGGCCTCGGCCTGTTTCCTCTCCGTGATGTCCTGGGCCATCGCGATGTAATGCGGCCGCTCCTTCCCGGGCTCGCGCTTCGTCGACACGGAGAGCTCGTAACAGCGCTCCCCCCCGGGCATGGACAGTGAATAGGACGCGCCGTAGCTCCTGCCCTCCCTTTCCGCCTCCGCCAAGGCGGCGGACAGCACGCCCGCGACCTCGGGCGGCAACACCTCGTCGTAGCGCCTGCCGAGGAAGCCATCCGGCGAGAGGAAGAGCCGCTCGGCGCTGGGCGCGCGGAAGTCCACGAAGCGGCGCTCGTCGTCTATCTCGAAGATCAGGTGGGGAATGGCGTCGAGGGTGGCCTCGAGCT
This sequence comes from Spirochaetaceae bacterium UBA1306, assembly GCA_002307245.1. Taxonomy (GTDB): domain Bacteria; phylum Spirochaetota; class Spirochaetia; order Treponematales; family Rectinemataceae; genus UBA1306. The sequence continues at coordinate 12,194 of DBTW01000036.1, forward strand.
TGCGCATGGAACGGTCGAGCTCGGTGATGTCCGAGAAGGTCGAGCTCAGGGCATTCCCGACGAGGGCGGCGGAGAGGAGCAGCTGGCGCCGGCCGCCGCCTCGGGCCTGGATCTCGATCTCGTAGTTGCTGACTCGGCCCCGGGCGCGGAGCCCCGAGATCAGGGACTCGAAGATCTCGGGCCCGCCGAGGTGCGGCGAGACGCCCGCCGCCCTGAATTCCCCGGGCGAGGCGTAGCCGAAGATCCCGGCCGCCGCCCCGTTGGCGTAAAGCAGCTTTCCCTCCAAGTCCATACGGACGATGCCCGTGACGGCATCGTCCGCGAAGCCCCGGAATTCCGCCTCGGAGCGCGCGATGGTCTCGTCGATTTTCCGGCGGCGGGAGACGAGGGACAGGAAGCCCGCTGCGACCAGAAAGCCGATGATCAGGACGACCCAGGCGTTCCATAGACGGCCCCCGTCGAAGCCCGGCCCGGGCCTGAAGAGAATTCTCCAGTCCCTCGCGCCGAAGGTCCAGGTCAGGGCCTCGCCGCTTCCGCGATCAAGCGAGGCGAGCGAGGGCGACGCGCCCGCGTCCGTAGACTGGGGCCCCGAAAGCGAAGGATGGAAGGCGAGGAAGAGCGGGTCCCCCGGGTCCGTGACGTCAAATAGGAAAAATTCGATATCGTGGGGATCGAGCTCGGAGATCGCCCGCTCGACCCAGAGTCCGGGAAGGAAGGCGCCGGCGATCACGCCGGTCAGGGCGGCGCGGCGTTCGGCGACCGTGTCGATGGGCGCGCCGTGGCGATAGACGGGCTCCACGAGGAGGACGCCCCGCCGCGCGGGATCGCCGCGATCGATGGGCAAGGGCCGCGTGATGGCGGCCTGGCCCCCGTCGCGCGCCGCGACTATGGCCTCGAGGCGAGGAGGGCTCGAGGCGAGATCGAATCCCCGGTCCGCGGCGGCCTCGCCGCGAGCCACGGAATAGGTGACGGGGAAGGACTCGGAGCCTTGGATCCGAGGGGCCCAGGACAGGGCCAGCAAGCATGGGTCGTCGGCCAGATACCGGGAGGCGAAGGCGTGGAACCCATCGGCCCGGATGTCCTCCGAGGTCTCATAGAAGGACCGAAGGGAATCGACGGAGTGAAAACCGCCCTTTACCTCGCCCTCCACGACGCGCTCCATCTCGCGGGTCGCCCGCCGGAATTCGTCCTTCGCCCGGTCATTCGAGATGAACGATACCTCGACGAAGACGAGGATGCTCGTCCCGAGGATGAATGAACCGAGGACCCACAGCAGGGGCTCCCCGATCGGCCGCCGCCTGACGCGATCGCCGAGAACGAGGAGGGAGGGCGCGAGAATCAAGATGCCGCAAAGGTCGCTGAGCCACCAACGCCAAGCCGTCGCGAGGAAGTCGCCCCAGGGCTCGATCCCGGAGGCGCAAACGATGGCCATGCCGGCGTAAGCGGCCAGGGCGGAGCCGAGCGCGGCGCCTCCGATGCCCCCGAGGATTTCCCGTACCTCGCGCGGGGGCATCGAGGGGGCGGCTCGCCGGATCAGGCCGGCGCAGGCCCAGGCTTCCAGGCCCCGCAGGGCGGCAATGGCGGCGGCGAGGGGGAAGGACATCGAGTGGCCGGCGCCGCTCATACGGAAGACGAGCGCACCGGCGAATACGCCCAGGGTGGCCGGCCAGCCCCAGATCAGGACCGCGGCAGTCCCGAGCCCCGCCGGGAGCCACAACGAATAACAATCGCCGAGGGGAGGCAAAAGCTTCACGCCGAGCAGGTCGGCGAGGTAGTACGAGGCGGCGACGATAGGAATCAGGGCGAGACGGCGAAGCGAATACGGCCCGCGCATTGATCCTCCGGCTACTAGCATAAGCGCGAGGGCCGGCGTTTGCACGCGATCGGAGCGGAATGGCGCGGGGCACTTGCAAGTAGGTTAATGAAAGCTTATGCTAGGGCCATGGATATTCAAAGCCTTAGCATGAGTTCTTCGCAATCGGATCTCCTCGCCAGGGTGAGCACTTCCGTGCTGGCCAAAGGTCTCAAGGGCGAGCAGGAACAGGCGGCCGATCTCCTCAAGTCCTTGGCCCCCCTGCCCGAGGGCTCAGGTACCCGCATAGACCTCTTCGCCTAACAAGCTGTAGAGATTCCCTAGCCGCTCGCGCTCGAGTAGTTCTTGATCCCCCGCGTCCAGGCGAGGCGCGACAGGGCGATGAAGGCGATCGGGGCTATCGCGCCCCAGACGGCTTGCGCGCCCGTCATCCGCCCGAGGGCGAAGAGCGAGGGGAAGCTCGTGATCACGAACATGGGCACGAGATAGCTGCCTATGGCCTGGCTTACCCTGTCGTAGACGATCATCGGCAC
>DBTW01000036.1:14811-19096 GCA_002307245.1 Spirochaetaceae bacterium UBA1306
TTGTTGAAATCCCAGAACGAGTCGGTGACCCCGGCGATCGCCTTCGCGTTGACGATGCGGAAGACGAGGGACTGCGGGATGAGGTAGAGGGCGTAGCCGACGGCCGAACCGCAGGCGAGGAAGAAGGCGTAGCCCAGGAGCCGCCAGAGGTCCAAGAGGCCCGAAATCCGATTCAGGCCCACGACCGTCATGGCCAGCCCAGCGACGAAGTCGACGATGAAGATGCCGATGTCGCATCGGCGCAGCGTGGCCATGAACTGGAGCGAGACCGGCTTCGTCATCAGGGTGTCGAAGGAACCGTCCTTCACGAGGCCCGAGAGCTGGAACATGTTCAGCATGTACAGTCCGGCGTAGAAGCCCGTCGCCGTGACGAAGGTACCCACGAAGACCAGCATCTGGTCGGGCGAGAAGCCCGCGATGTCCCGCCCCGCGCTGAAGGCCACGACCACGTAGAGGATCTTCACGGCCAGGTAGCCGAGCTCCATCATGATCCCCGTGACGAAGTTGGCCCGGTACTCCATCTGGCTCATGACGTTCATGCGCACGAGGGTCAGGTAGACCCTGAAGTGCTTGGCTATCTCCCGAAGCGCGTCCCGCATGCCCTAGCTCCCCACGGCCACGAAGCGCCGCAGCCCGGCGGACCAGAGGGCGCGGGCCAGGACGTAGAGGGCGACGGACCAGGCGGCCGCCGCCCCGAGGCCCCAGGCCAGCTCGCCGCCGGAGACGCGCCCGCAGAGGACGTCGGTGGGGAACTGGATGGTGAAGCGGAAGGGCAGGGCCTCGAGGACCCGCTCCACATGGGGACCGAAGACCGACAGGGGGAAGATGCCGCCGCTCGCCGTGATGATGACGATGCGGGCCGCCTCGAAGAGGAAGCCGATCTCGGTGAGCCAGAATCCGAGGAGGCCCACGCACCAGAAGACGAGGAAGTTGAGGACGAGAGCCATGACGAGGGCCGCCAGGAAGCTCAGGACCGCGGCGGGCGAGACGGCGAAGCCCGCGGCCGCCCCGAGGACGGCTATCGCCGCCGCCAGGACCAGGCCCATGAAGCCCGACTCCGCCGACTTGGCCCCGGCGAAGAGGGAGGCGCGGAAGCCGAAATAGTCGATGGGCTTCACCAGGTAGCGATCGAGGCCGCCCGAGCGGATGTCGTCGTTGAGCTCGTACTCGAAGCCCGTGCGCACGAGGCGGTTCACGATGTTGGCTATCACGGTATAGCCGAGCATCTGGACATAGGTAAAGCCGAAAAGCTCGGAGCCCTCGCCCGAGGCTCCTGGCGCGTAGAGGCAGGTCCAGAGGGCCGTCTGGATCAGGACCGGGGCGACGGCGCCGAGCAAATTGAAGACGAAGTTGGCCCGATACTCGAGGGCTCCGCGCAGGCCGAGCGAGAATGAGCCCGAGTACTTCCCCGCGACCGAAGGTCGCGGGACGACCGAAGGTCGCGACGTTTCAGCCACGGGGGCTTTCCCCGCCCGCGGGGGAAGCGTCGCCCCGGTACAGGCGCGCGATGCCCTCTTCGAGCGGCACCTCCTCTATCGTGAGGTCGGCGACGGGGAGCTCGCCCAGGGCCCGTCGCGAGAAGTCGCGGACCGAGGAGCGCGCCACGTCGTAGGTGGCCGTCTGGCCCTCGAGCCCGCGCAGGCCGCCGTAGGCCTCGAGGACCGCGCGTTCGACGGGCTCCGAGAAGAGGAGCTTCACGACCTTGCGCTCGGCCAATGTCGCGTTCACGCCGGAGAGCGGGCCGTCGTAGACGATCGAGCCGCTGTTGATCAGGATGACCCGCTCGCAGAGTTCCTCGATGTCGGAAAGGTAGTGGCTGGTGAGCATGACCGTCGTGCCCGAGCGCTCGTTGAGGGCCTTCACGAGATCGCGTATCGCGCGCTGCGACAGGAGGTCGAGGCCGATGGTCGGCTCGTCGAGGAAGAGGACCTTGGGCCTGTGCAGCAGGGCCGCCGTGATCTCCATCTTCATCCGCTCGCCCAGGGACAGGCGGCGGACCTGCACCCCGAGGAGCTCCTTGACGCCGAAGAGCTCCACGAGCTCGCCGAGGCTGCTCTCATATTCCTTCCGGCCTATCTCGTAGATCTGGCGGTTCAGGTTAAAGGTCTCGATCGCGGGAAGGTCGGGCCAGAGCTGGCTGCGCTGCCCCATCACGATGGAGACGCGCATCCGGAAGTCCTTCCTCCGCTGCCACGGCACGCAGCCCATGACGAGGGCCTCTCCCGAGGAGGGGTGCATGATGCCCGAGAGCATCTTGAGGGTCGTGGTCTTGCCGGCCCCGTTGGGCCCAAGGAAGCCGACCATCTCTCCTTCGCGGACGCCGAAGGAGACGCCGCGCACCGCCTGGCGCGTGAGCTTCTTGCGCGCCACGAGGTTGCGGAAGGAACCGGAAAGCCCCTCGGCCTTCTCGTAATAGGAGAAATCGCGCGTTAGTCCCTTCACTTCTATGATGGCCATGGGTATTCCGCCCAAACCCTAGCGCGGCCCCCGAAAGTACCGCAAGGGGGCGGCAATGCAGCGCCCCGGGAATAGTCCCGAGGCGAGGGCGGCGAGGCCCTGCCCTATCCGCTCCTCGGAGAGGTTCCCGTAGCCCAGGAGCGCTATCCGTCCTATGCCCGGGAACGGGGAGAAAGCGTAGCGGGAGGCCGGGTAGACGATAGCTCCCGCGGAGGCGATGCGGGCCAGGGTTCCTTCGTCGAAGGAGAGACCCTCGAAGCCCTCGCCCTCGAAGCGGAGGGCGACGTGGATTCCGGCGGCCTCGCCCAGGGCCTCGACGCGGCCAGGGCCGAACAGGGCCGCGACCCCGCCCAGCAGGGCGGCGCGCCTGGACGCGTACAGTTTCTTCATTCGCCTAACGTGCCTATCGAAGGCCCCCGACTCGAGGAAGCCGGCCATGGCCGCCTGCGCGTAGGAGCAGCTGTGTATGTCGGCGAGCTCCCGGCAGGCGCGCCAGGGGCCGCGCAGGCGGGGAGGCAGGACGGCGTAGCCCAGGCGCAGGGCCGGGCTGAAGGCCTTGCTGAAGGAGCCGGCGTAGACCACCCGCTCGGGCGCGAGCTCGCGCAGGGGCGGCAGGGGCGCCCCGCCGTAGCGGAACTCCCCGTCGAAGTCGTCCTCCACGATGACGGAGTCCGTCGCCCGGGCCCACTCGACCAGGGCGGCCCTCCTGCGCGCCGAGAGCACGGCGCCGAGGGGAAACTGATGCGAGGGCGTCACGAAGGCGACGGCCGCCCGGTCGCGAGGCAGGCGAGCCGCGTCGAGGCCCTCGCCGTCCACGCGGCCCGCTACGAGCTCCACGCCCTCGCGCCTAAGCAAGCCGCTCAGCGCGGGCTGGCAGGGGTTCTCGAGGACTGCCCTCGAGCCGGCTTTCAACAGCATGCGCGAGACCATGCCCAGGGTCTGCGAGATACCAGAGCTCACGAACAGCTCCTCGGGCGATAGCTCGAGGCCCCGCGAGCGGAAAAGGTAGGCGGTCGTCGCCTCGCGCAGGCTCATGAGCCCCGCCCCGTCGCCATAGCCGAGGGCCTCGCGAGGGAGTTCCCGAGCGGCCTGGGCGAGGGCTCGTGCCCAGGCCTCGCGTGGGAAGGCGTCAAGGGCCGGCGTGCCGGTCCGGAAGTCCACAGCCTGGGCAGCAGCCCCGGAGGGCACTGTCACCGGGGCGTCGCATCCGTTCCCGGGCGGGTGATCGGCCTTGGACGCGCGCCGCGACGACTTGGCTCGGGCCGGCGCCGACCCGGCCAGCACGTAGCTGCCCGAGCCCCTCCGGCCCTCGACGTAGCCCTCGGCCTCGAGCTGCTCGAAGGCCTCGAGGACGAGGGTGCGAGAAAGGCCGAGCTCGCGGGAGAGTTCCCGGCTCGAGGGCAGTCTCGTCCCCTCGGCGAGGGAGCCCGACAGGATGGCCGAGCGTAGGGCGTCGCAGAGCTGGCTCGCGAGGTTTCGGGGGAGAGACCGATCGAGGACGATGCCCAACATCGCCCGCCTCCTAGTGGACCATTTATCTTCGCTATATATGGCTCTGGAAGCGGTCCACTTATCCTTCTACAGTAAAGCCCTCGGCGAGGCCGGTCAAGGAGGAAGACCATGGACGAAAACCTGATCGGCGGGACCAAAGATCTCGGCGGAGCCCAGCTGGCCCTGGCCCTCGGCTTCGCGCTGGCGGGCTCCTCCGTGATACCGGGAAAGGCCATCGCCGGGCTTCCTGTCTTCCTCGCCTCCGCGTCCGGCGCAGCCATCGCCCTCGTTCCCCTCCCGCCCCTCGCCGCCTTCGAGGCGAGGAGGGCGGCAAGCC
>DBTW01000017.1:0-1807 GCA_002307245.1 Spirochaetaceae bacterium UBA1306
ATGGACCCGCCATGACGAGTCACGGTGAAAAGGCGGTCGCCTGCTTCGCCAAGGGCTATAACTGCGCGCAATCGACCGCCTATGCCTTCGCCGAGGAGGCCGGGCTCGAAGCTCAAGCCCTGCTCAACATGATGTCCGGCTTCGGGGGCGGGGTCGTGAGCGGCATGGTATTCGCCCTAGGACTCCTGAACGAGCCCTACGACCCGCTCGACATCTCCGCCAAGACGCGGCTCTACGAAAAGGTCCGCAGGGGCATCGGGGAATTCCGGGGCGAATTCGGGACCACGTGCTGCAAGGAGCTGCTCCTCAAGGCCGGATGCCTGCCGAAGCCCGAGCCCTCGGTCAGGAACGCCGAGTACTACGCGAAACGGCCCTGCGCGCATTTCGTCGAGGCGGCCGCCGAGATCGCGGCGCGGATCCTAGCGAGCCCATTGGACGACGAGCGAGACGAGCGCCACTGAAGTCCAGCAGGCGAGCCCGAGGAGTATCGGCCTCCAGCCGTTGCGGACGAGCTTCAGGGGATTTGACTTAAGGCCGATGGCTGCCATCGCCGCGCAGATGCCGAATTTGCCGAGCTCCGGGAGAAAAGTGCCGAGGGCGCTCGGGAGGACGCCGGTCGACCGGACGAGGGAGGCGGCGAGGAAGCCTAGGACGAACCAGGGGACTATCTTGGCGAGCTTGAGGCGGCCGCGCCCGGCCTCATCGTTCCGCCATCGGGCGAAGGCCAGGACGAGGGTTACGGGGATGATCATGAGAGTCCGCGTGAGCTTGACGATCGTGGCGTAGCGGCCCGCTTCGTCGCCGTAGGAGAAGGCCGCCGCGACTACCGACGATGTGTCGTTGATGGCCGTGCCCGCCCAGAGCCCGAAGGCGTCCTGCGTCATGCCCATCAGGTGACCGAGGACGGGGAAGAGGAAGACCGCGACGATGTTGAAGAGGAAGATGGTCGAGATCGAGTAGGCGACCTCTTCCTCGTCGGCGTCGATGACGGGGGCGGTCGCGGCTATGGCCGAGCCGCCGCAGATGGCCGTCCCCACGCCCACGAGGATCTTCACCTTCGGATCCATCTTGAGGGCCTTGCCGACCAGGTAGGCCGTGGCGAAGGCGGCCGCGAGCGTGAAGGCCATGACGGCCAGGGAATCGAGGCCGACCCTCAGCACGAGACCGAGGTCGAGGCCGAAGCCGAGGAACACGATCGAGTACTGAAGGCCCTTCTTCCCCGTGTAGCCGATGCCGCCTTCGAGAATGGGCGGGCGCTTGAGGAAGGACGCGAGCATGCCCGCCAGGATCGCGAAGATCGGCGCGCCGATTATCGGGACGGCCCTGCCGAGGAGCCAACAGGGAATGGCAAGGGCGAGCGCCAGGGCGATGCCGGGCACTAGTTTGGCGAAGTTCTTCATGCGTTTGACCTCTGGCGGCGATGCTAGCGAAAACGGAATTAAAAGTAAAATACTATATATTTATCGAAATCATAGTATATTGCCTATGGATAAACCATGACCTTCAGACACTTCGGGATTTTTATCGCCGTCTGCGAGACGGGGAGCATGACCAAGGCCGCGCAGAGGCTCTCGATCAGTCAGCCCTCGGTGAGCCAGGCCGTACGGGAGCTCGAGGAGGGCTACGGGATTGCCTTCTTCGAGCGGCTCGGAAAGCGCCTGATCGTCACCGAGGCCGGGGAACTCTGCCTCGGCTACGCGAGGCGCATCCTGCAGTCGCGGGACGAGCTCGCGGAGTCGATCCGGGAGAAGCGGCTCTCCAGTCCCATCCGCGTCGGGGCGACGGTCACGATCGGCACCTATCTCCT
>DBTW01000017.1:2190-10179 GCA_002307245.1 Spirochaetaceae bacterium UBA1306
GCGAGACGAGCTCGCCCGCCCTCGAACGGCGGCCCTTCTATCGGGATCGCCTGGTCGTCGTCTGCTCGCCCGAGAACCCCGTCTGCGCGAGAAAACCGGCGCTTCGCGACCTTAAGGGCCGGGGCTTCTACATACGCGAGCTGGGCTCGGGCTCGCGCGAGCTCTTCGTTTCCGCCATGAAGGAAAAGGGCTGGCCATACAAGATCGTGGGAGAGCTCAATAATACCGAGGCGCTCAAGAACTTCGCCCGCGCCGATAAGGAGAATTTCTCGGTGATCTCCGCCCTCGCCGTCGACGACAGTCTGCGGGTCATCGACTGTCCCGGGCTCGACCTGGAGCGGGACTTCGATATCGTCTACCATAGAAATAAGACCATGAACGACAGCCTGCGCGGCCTGATCTCGAGCATCGAGGGTCTGTCGCCGGCCTCCGCGGCCTTCCGTGACGGACATCACTGACGAGGCTCCCTTTTCTCCTTACATTCAGCCCAAGAACCGGGACGGGACGCGATGCCGCGATCCCGTCGATGGGCCTGAATCAGGAGAAAGCCATGGCTGAATCGCCTTCTATAGTCGAAATCAATGCGGATCAGTTCGATCAGGAGGTCCTCGGGGCCGAGCGCGCAGTCGTGGACTTCTATTCCACGGAGTGCCCGCCCTGCGAGAATCTCGCCACTAAGTTCGAGCCCCTGAGCGAGCTCTATGGCCACAAGGTGAAATTCTTCAAGGTTTTCCGCCAGGCGAACCGCGATCTGGCCACTAGCCTCGACGTGACCGGCAGCCCCTCGCTTCTTTTCTTCAAGGGCGGCAGGCGAATAGGAGATAAGCTCACCGGGGCTATTACGCGCAGCTCGATCATGCGCAACCTGGACGCCATGCTCTCCCCCGAGGAGGCCGAGAGCATACGCTCGGGCGTCCGGCCCAAGCGGAGCCGGGCCGATGTCCTCATCCTCGGCGGGGGCCCGGCCGGCCTTACCGCCGGCATCTACCTGGCCCAAGCCCATATCGACACGCTGATCGTCGATGTCGCTCTGCCGGGAGGCTACGTGGCGACGACCGATCAGGTATCGAATTATCCCGGGTTCATCCAGGCCATGCCCGGCTACCAGCTGAGCCATCAGATGACGGAGCAGGCGAAGGCCAACGGAGTGAAATTCCGATCGGCGGTGGAGATCGACGAGGTCGATCTCGACAACAAGACCGTCCGCCTGGACGGCTTCGAGACCATCGAGGCCAAGAGGATCATCGTTGCCACGGGCTCCAAGCCGAAGGCCATGGGCGTGCCGGGCGAGGAGGAGTACCGGGGAAGCGGCATCAGCTACTGCGCCACCTGCGACGCCAAGTACTACGACGGCAAGGACGTGATTGTGCTCGGCGGCGGCAACTCGGCCGTGGAGGAATCGCTGCTGATCGCCAGGTTCGCGAGGACGGTCACGATCGTCCACCGATCGCCCCAGCTACGCGCGAACAAGGAAGCCCAATCTCGGGCTCAGGCGCAGAAGAACATCGTTTTCCTCCTCGACCACGAAGTCATCGAGATCAAGAAGTACGCACCCTACGAGATGGGCGTCGTCGTCAAGGACAAGAAGAGCGGCGAAGCCCGGGAGCTGCCGACCCATGGAGTGTTCATCTTCATCGGCTTCACTCCCAATCTCGGGCTCTTCGGCGACCGCTTGAAGACGGACCAATGGGGCTACATCGAGGCCGATGCTCGGATGCGGACCAATGTCCCCGGCGTCTTCTCCGCCGGGGATGTGAACGTCAAGCACTATCGGCAGATAACCACGGCCGTCGCGGACGGCACGATCGCGGCCATCGAGCTCACGAAGGAACTGGAATGAACGGGCGAACGGCACTTGTCCTGCTTCTGTCCGCGATCACGCTCGGCGCGATCCAGGCCCAAACCCAGACCGGGGTCAAAGGGCCCGCCGTGGACAAGATCCTCTTCAACGCCAAGTCCCAGGAGGACCTGGGTTTGATGGACGTGGCCAAGGGCAAGAGCGACATCTGGAACTACGGCACGGCGGGCAACGTCTTCAATCGGCTCCCCCAGGACATCAGGTCCAAGCTCGAGGTCTACTCGGTCTCGGGCGCGAGCGCCCTCGGGCTCCTCATCAATCCCTATCCCGATGCGGCGCCCTACCTCTCCGACGCGAAGCTCGACGCTTCGGGCAAGGTCCAGTTCAATCCCCTCGCGATCAGGGAGATCCGCTATGCCCTCAACTGGCTCGTCGACCGGCGCCAAGTGGTCGACGAGATCTTCGGCGGGGCGGGCCTCGCGATGTTCACGCCCGTGGTCCCGGGGCTGCCCAAGGCCTCGCGCTTCGGCCTCGTGGCGGCCAAGCAGGGCATGACGGAGGGCGGCGACGAGGCGAGGGCGCTCGCGGACATCGAGCTCGCCATGAGGAAGGCCGCGGCCCTGCCCGCGCTTGCCGGTCGGCTCGCCAAGGGCGAGCGCTGGTGGACCTTCGACGGCTCGCCCGTGACCCTACGCTTCGTGATCCGCGCCGACGATCCCAACGCGAGGCTGCCCCTCGGCCGCTACGTCGCCGATCGGATCGAGAAGGCCGGCATCAAGGTCGAGCGCCTCGAGACGGACCGCGCCAGGGCCTCGGGCCTGGTCAATCGGACCGATCCCGCCTCCAACCAATGGAGCCTCTACACCGAGGGCCTCGGCTCGAACGAGACCAGGGCCTATTGGGAGATGACGATCGCCTACGACTACGCCCCCTGGGCCTCCATCATGCCGGGGGGCCGCAAGGCGGGATTCTGGAACTACGAGAGCCCCGAGCTCGACGCCCTTACGCAGGCGATCGTCGACGGGAAGGTCGCGGACGCCCAGGACTATTGGGACAAGCTCCTCGCCGCGACGGACCTCGGCTTGAGGCAATCGGTGCGTGTGCTGGTCGCGGCCAAGACGAGCTACCTCGTGGCGGCGAAGGACCGTTTCGCCTCCCGCATGGCCTGGGGTCTCGGCGACGGCATCGACAAATGGTCGACTTATACGGCGGACGTGAAGAGCGAGGCTTCGGGCGCCGACCTTGGCAAGAAAGTGCTGCGTCTCACCGGCTTCTCTTCGCGTGGTTCCCTCTTCATGAACGCCTGGGATCCCGTGGGCCCCGACGGCTTCGGCGACACCTACTCGGGCGCGATAATAAAGCAGCTCTCCGACCTCGAGCTCGAGCCCAATCCCGCCACTGGCATCCCGATGGGCGTGCGCGCCACCTGGTCGGGCCTCAAGAGCGGGCCGGGCTCCGTCGTCCCGGCCGTGGCCTCGATCTGGAACGCCGAGAGCCGCAAATGGGAGTCGGGATACGCGTATGAGAGGGGCACGGAGGGCCGGTACTCGTACCGCCGCGCCGACCGAATCGAGGCGAGGAGCCAAGCCACCTTCGCCTTCCGATTCGGCGCCTGGCATCATGGCCGGAGCGTCGACCAGAACGACTACCGCTATGCCCTGGCCTTCCCCTACGAAATCGCCTTCGACGGGGGAGGGGGGAGCCGCGCCTACGACTCAGCCTACGCCTCGGGCGTCAATCCCAGGCTAGCCAGGGCCAAGGGCTATGTATTCAATGCGGACGGCAGCATCTCGGTTTGGAGCGACGCATCCTACCCCATGGACCAGGCCCAGTTGGCTTCCATGATGGTCCCCAGCCTCCAGGTCGCGGCGATCAATTCTGGCGCGGTCCTGCCCTGGGAAATCCTCGAGGCCCTGAAGTCCATCGTCTCCGAGTCAAGCGCTTCCGGCACCGCCTATTCCTTCGGTTCTGACGGCCGCTTCACGGAGGTCGACCTCCTGAACCCCAGGCTCGTGAGCGAGCTCGAGGCGAAGCTGGGCGTGTTCATCGCCGCGCGCCGCGTACCCGCCAGCCTTGCCGGCTTCATGAGCCCAGAGCAGGCCGTCCGCGACTACCGCCTGGCCCTCGCCTGGCTCGAGAAGCACGGGCACGCCTACATCTCCAACGGCGGCTTCCTCCTGGACCGCTACGATCCCGCGGGCAATACGGGCGTCCTAGTCGCGTTCCGCGACCCCGTCTATCCCTTCGCCCCGGGTTACTGGGCCCGGGCCCTCGAGACGAGCTATTCCAGCGTCGATTCCCTCGAGCTATCGGAGTACCGCAAGGGGCAGGATCTCAAGGTCAGAATCGCGGTCATGGAACACAGCTACCCCCAGAACCAAACCTCTGCACCCGCTAAGGCTGAGGTCGCCGTCAGTCTCATGGCCGGCGACAAGGAAGTGAAGGTCGCCGCGAAGAGCGCGGGCAAGGGCGTATGGGAAGCGGCCCTGCCCGCTCTGAGCCTCGATGCGCTGAAGGCTGGAAGCTATACCGTCGTGGCCGAGTCCAGTCTCGGGAAGGGCGACTCGCCGGGGGTCGGCTCCATCGTCTTCTTGAAGTTCTAGCCTCTCGGGCCCGGGGATGGGCCAGAGGCGGAGGACGAGCGCGGGTCCCATACCTCGTCGAAGCCTCGGCCCAGCAGGCCGAAGGTCAGGCCCATCAGGGCTATCATCAGGCCCGGCGGCAGGATCCACCACCAGAGGCGATTGACGACGGCCCCCTGGACCAAGGCGTCATGGAGCATCTGCCCCCAGGTGATGACGGAGCTGTCGCCGAGGCCCAGGAGGCTGACGTTCGCCTCGTACATCACGATGCCCGGCACCGAGAGGGCCATGACCGCGAAGGCGTAGGGCAGTAGGATGGGTAGCACGTGCCGGGAGACTCGCCTCCACCTCCCCGCGCCCATCATCTTGGCCGCCTCTATGTAGCCCTCATGCTTGATCTGCAGGGCCCGGGCGTAGACGGTCTTGAAGGCCCTGGTCCAGAAGAACAGGAGGGCGAGTCCCATGAGCGCCCATAGCGAGGGCTTGTAGGCCGCCGACAACACGACCAGGAAGGGCAAGAGGGGCATGAAGGAGAAGAACTCGTAGATCCGGTTGATCGCGCTGTCCCAAATCCCGCCGAAGCAAGCGGCCACTATCCCGAGGACCAAGCCCATGAGGACGGTCAAGAAACCGACCGCCACGCCGAGGAGCAGGGCCCATCGGGTGCCCAGGACGAGGCCGGTGAAGATGTCCCGCTTGGCCGCGTCGGTGCCCAGCAGGCCCGAGCTCTTGCCTTGCACCAAGAGCGAGGGCGGCTTCGGCAAGGTCCGGCCCGGCCCCAAGTACTCCGTGACCAGCAGGCTCGCGCCTCGCGCCTGGCTTAGGGCCAGGCGTCCCGGCCTGTCCCGGCTCAAGTCCCGTCTCTCTCTCGCCAATTCCTTTTTCGAGCCGTCGGCCTGGATCAGTGCGACCGCAAGGAATACTTCGCCCTCGCCTTCGAAACGCAGGACGAGGTCTCGGGCGAGGCTCGGATTTTCCATAGGTAGACGGAATTCCCAGGAGATGAGCTGGGTGTCGCCCTCGCCCTGCGTCAGGCTCGGCGCGCCCGCGCTCAAGTGCCGGGATGAGGGCAGCGAGTAGGAGTTCCAGGGACCGTTCGCCCATCGCGGCGGCGCGGCCGCAGGATTGTCCTGCCACCAGGCGATGTCGCGCCAGTGGCGGTCGGCGGCGGGGAAGGGCACGATGAAGGGGCCGAGGACGGCCATCGCCAAAAAGGCGGCGAGCAGGGCGAGGCCGGCCGCTCCCGACCTGCTGTGGAGAAAGCCCCTCATTTTCTCTCCCCGATCCTGATGCGCGGGTCCATCAGTCCGTAGCTCAGGTCCAGGATCACGAGGCCGGCCAGGTTCAGGGCGGTCTGGAGGGCGAGTATGGCCATGAGCACGGGGACGTCGCTCTGCTGCACGGCCGAGAAATACAGGCTGCCCAGGCCCGGCCAGTTGAAGATGCCCTCGACGAGAATGTTCCCCGATATCGATTGGAGGAGGCCCATGACTACCATGGTCGCGATGGCGGGCCTGATGACCGCGAGGACATGCGTCCCCACCTTCGCCTCCGAAAGCCCCCTCGCCCTGGCGAAGGAGACGAAATCCTTCGAGTAGCTGTCGACGACTAAATTTCGGATGAGCCAGGCAGTGTTCCAGACGTTCAAGCCGACGATCGTCAGCAGGGGAAGGAGCATGTGCCAGAGATAGTCCAGGGCGCCCGCGAAGCCCGCAGGGGCGGGGTTCGCGTGGACTCCGCCCGAGGGGAAGAGGGGAATCGCGTAGGAGAAGAGCATCAGGGCCAGCATGCCCAGCCACCAGGCGGGGAATCCGTTCAGGGCCATCGGCAGGACCGAGGCCAGCCTGTCGAGCCAGGAGCCGGGCTTCCGCGCGGCTCGGATGCCCAGGAAGGCGCCGATGGAAAATACCAGGATCGCCTCGGCCCCGAACAGGGACAGGGTGTTGGGCAGGGCCTCGAGGACGATAGCCACGACATCGCGATCGCCCGAGGCCGATTTCAAGCCCGTGGAGTCGCCGAAACGAAAGCTCATGATATCGAGGGCCCTCCACAGGACCCTCCCGCCCCAGGCCTCTCCCAGGTGGTAGCGGCGGAGCTTGGCGCTTCGCGTCTCGTCCAGGAGTCTCTGGTAATCGGCCGCGCCCAGACTCCCCGCCCCGCGCATGGCTTGGGCAAGCTCCTCGTCCATCTGTGCCCTGAGGTTCCTCTCGGCGATCCCGTTGAACACGAGCGAATAGGCCAAGGCCATGACGAGGTACATGGCGAAGCCATGAAGAACTCGCCTGATCGCATAGGAACGGAATGAAGTCATATCGCGGCGTCGATCCGGGATTATTTCTTGATCTTCGCCTTGAGCTCCGGCATCGAATAGCCGTATTGATCCTTCATGTCGCGCAACGGCTTGTCCCGGGGAATATCCGCGGGCAGGCCGAGCTTCTCTATCACGGCCGCGCTCTCGGTCTTCAGTGACTTGGCGATGTCGTCGATGCTCATGGTGCCCTCGAGCGCGAAGTCCGCGGGAACGAGGAGGGAGGCCTTCGATTCCGCGGACTTGGGCGGAGCCGCCGTCGGGGCTGCCGGCCTGGCCAGATCGCCATTTTCGCCGGCATACGGCACTCCGATGATCTTGGCTACCGCCACCCGGACCGCGTCGGCCTCGAAACCCGCGATCCCGGCGAGCTTGCCCGTGTCCTTGAGCATGGTCTCGGGCGGGACTATCCTCTGATCGACGCCCACCCCACGGTAGAGCCGCTCGAGTTCGATGCCGAAGGACTCGGCGACCGCGGCATAGGTCGAGGATCCCTTGATGTCCTCGACCTTAAGTAAGCCGGTCGTGGCCTGCTCCTGGAGCGATTTCGCCGAGAAGCGGAGCATGCCCAGGCTCTGCCCGACTAAGGCCGCGACCAGGTAGATCGCGAGGCCGATGACGACGACGAGGCCCGTCTTGACCGCCTTGCCGCCCAGGGTCGCGGAGAGCGTCCTCTTCTTCGTCGGGCATGCGGTGACGCATTCCATGCAGGCTATGCATTCCATCGAGCCTATCTTCTCGACCTTAGAGACTTCGATGTTCATGGGACAGGCGTGGTCGCAGTTCGAGCAGGAGATGCAGGTGGAAGCCTCGCGCTTGATCCTGAAGATGGGCACGCGGCTCAAGATCGCATTGACTGCCCCGAGGGGGCATAGGTACTTGCAGAAGGCTCGCTCGTAAAGCATCGAGAGGACCAGGGTCGCGACGAGCATGACGAGGCCCACGGCGAACTCGGCCCACACGGCGCCGAGCCCCGCCGCTAGGTGCCCATAGGCGGCCAGGGGGTCGTAGGGCCTGATGACGAGCTCGCCCGCCCGCCATGTGAAGTAGATGATGGCGGCGAGCAGCGGGTACTTCGCAAGGCGAAGGATCTTGTCCGCCTTCGGCGGCACGACGAATCGTTTTCGGAAGATCTTCCTGCCCAGCCAGCCGAAGACGCCTTGCAAGGCCCCGAAGGCGCACAGCCATCCGCAGAAAAACCGCGAGAGGACTATGCCGAGCGCGACGATAGCGCCGAGAAGGACGATATTGCCAGGCTCGATTTTTTTGATGAACTCGCCCCCCGCGACGTACTTCATGAG
>DBTW01000017.1:10464-13156 GCA_002307245.1 Spirochaetaceae bacterium UBA1306
AAGGGATCGATGGCGTCGATCGATGGAATGCCCTGCAGCTTCTGGTGCAGGAAAGCCAGGACTGTCACGCCGATGAGCGAGACACTGAGGGTGATCCGCCTGGCGATCTGAATACCGTTCATTTTCCTAGTCATATTGCCTCTCGGAGCGAAAGATCAGGTCTTCAGCTCGGCATGTCGTCCAGCCCGCCCGCGTTCGCCACGTTCGTATAGCCTGCCTGCTTGAGGAAGCGCGCGGCCGCGGCGCTCCGCGCCCCCGAGGCGCAATAGAGGACGATGGCTCCGTCCTTCGGGCCGACCGAGTCCAATTTGGAGGGCAGGACGTCGAGGGGGATGTTGACCGCCCCCGGATAGGCCTCGTCGGCGAATTCGCCCTCGCTGCGCACGTCGATCACCTTCGCGCCCGCCATGATCATGTCCTTCACGTTGCTTGCAGCCATGCTCCGCTCCTTGTCTTATCGCTCGATCTCGAAGCCGCCGTCGGCCAGGATGGCCTTGTAGCCTCCCGTGACGTTGACCAGGTCCTCGAAGCCGTTTCCCTTCAATATCCGCAGGGCCAGGTGCGATCTGTAGCCCGAGAGGCAATGCAGGTGGATGCGAAGGCCCCGAGGCAGCTCGCCCAGGCGGAAGCGCAGCTCGTCGAGGGGCAGGTTGAGCGATCCCGCGACGTGGCCCCGCTCGTACTCTCCCGGGTTCCGCACGTCGAGGACGAGGGCGGCCTTGCCCCCGCCCTTCGCGGCCGCCAGGGCGGCCTTGAGCTCCGTCGCCGTCTCGAGGGGCGAGTAGCCGGAGAGGTCGTTCTGCGCCACGAAGGCGGCGAGGTTCACCGGGTCGTTGGCCGAGGAGAAGGGCGGAGCGTAGGAGAGGTCGAGCTCCGCCAGGTCGTCGACGGTCATCTTCCCGTGGAGGGCGGTCGCGAGCACGTCGATGCGCTTCTCGGTTCCCTCCCCGCCGAAGGCCTGGGCCCCGAGGAGCCTCGCGTCCTTCCGGTCGTAGACGAGCTTGAGGGCCAGCTCCTGGCCGCCGGGGTAGTAGGAGGCGTGGTTGTCCTTGAAGACCATCGCGGCGCCGACCTCGAAGCCGGCTTCGCGCGCCGCCTTCTCGGTCAGTCCGGTCGAGGCCGCCACCGCGTCGAAGGCCTTGAAGACGCTGGTGCCCAAGGCCCCATGGTACTTCATGCGCATGCCCAGGGCGTTCGACGCGGCGATGCGGCCCTGCCGGTTCGCCGGCCCCGCGAGGGGCATGCGGACCTTGCGGCCCGACACCTTGTGGACTATCTCCACCATGTCTCCGGCCGCGTAGATGTCGGGGTCCGAAGTCCGCAGCTCCTCATCCACGACGAGGCCGCCCGAGGGGCCTATCTCGAGCCCCGCCGCCTTCGCGAGGGCGAGCTCGGGCCGGACGCCGATGGAGAGGAGGACTATTCCTGCGTCCACGAGCGAGCCGTCGGAGAGCTCCGCCTTGCCCTCGGGCCCGAGCACGGCCTTGAGCCCGAGCCCGGTGAGCACCCGTACGCCCTTCTCCTCGAGCTTGGCCGCGATCATCGAGCCG
Organism: Spirochaetaceae bacterium UBA1306; assembly: GCA_002307245.1. Taxonomy (GTDB): domain Bacteria; phylum Spirochaetota; class Spirochaetia; order Treponematales; family Rectinemataceae; genus UBA1306. The sequence continues at coordinate 12,015 of DBTW01000017.1, forward strand.
AACTCGCCGTCCATCGTCGACATGATCCGCGGCATGAGCTCGACGACGGTGGTCGCGATGCCGCGCTCGTGCGCGAGGCCCCACTCGTGAAAGGCCTCCGCCATCTCGAGGCCGATGAAGCCACCGCCGGCGATGAGCGCCGACCTGGGGGGCTCCGAGTCGAGGCGAGCCTTGATTCGGTCCACGTCGGGGACCGTCCAGAGCTTGAACACGTTGGGCGAATCGACCCCCGGCAGCGCGGGCGCGATGGGATTGCCGCCTTGGGCGAGGATGAGCTTGTCGTAATCGATCCAGGCCTCGCCCTTGGGGCCTTCGGCCTTGACGCGCTTCCCGGCGCGGTCGATCTCGACGGCCTCGGTGCCGACCAGGACTTTTACGCCGTAGCGCGCGTCGAAGCCCTCCGGCGTTTGCAGAAGTAGCTTCGACCGCTTCGCGATAGCGCCCGAGATATAGTACGGGAGGCCGCAGTTGGCGAAGGATACGTAGGGGCCGCGCTCGAGCAGGATTATCTCGGCCTTCTCTGATATGCGTCTCGCCCGGGCGGCCGCCGTGGCCCCGCCCGCGACTCCCCCCACTATTACGATCTTCTCGCCCATGCTCGACTCCTCGAAAAGCCTATAGTAAAAGTCTATGCGCTTTCCCTCCGATTGTAAGTGCGTAAAAGCACAATCGCGAGCCTCCTCGAGCCCTTCGGGCAAAAAAAAGCCGCCACCCCCGCCCTTGAGGCTGGGATGGCGGCCCGGTCGGGCGGGGCGGCGCTACTTCTTCATCGCCTCGCTGATCGCGACCGCGACCGCGACGGAAGCCCCGACCATGGGGTTATTGCCCATGCCGATGAGGCCCATCATCTCGACGTGGGCGGGCACCGAGGAGGAGCCCGCGAACTGCGCGTCGGAGTGCATGCGGCCCATGGTGTCGGTCATGCCGTAGGAGGCGGGGCCGGCGGCCATGTTGTCCGGGTGCAGGGTGCGGCCCGTGCCGCCACCGGAGGCGACCGAGAAGTACTTGCGCCCCTTGTCGACGCATTCCTTCTTGTACGTTCCGGCGACGGGGTGCTGGAAGCGCGTGGGGTTGGTCGAGTTCCCGGTGATGGAGACGTCGACGCCCTCCTTCCACATGATGGCCACGCCCTCGCGGACGTC
>DBTW01000017.1:13431-13554 GCA_002307245.1 Spirochaetaceae bacterium UBA1306
TCGGCGCCGTAGCAGCGCACCGCGGCCTTCTCGCCCTCGGAGTACTTGTATTCCTTCACGACCTTCAGGTCGCTCGTGTAGTAGTCGAACTGGGTCTGGACGTAGGTGAAGCCGTTGATGCGG
>DBTW01000017.1:13926-14089 GCA_002307245.1 Spirochaetaceae bacterium UBA1306
GCGGCGAAGGACTCGTGGCCGGCGAGGAAGCAGAAGCACTTCGTCTCGTCGGAGAGGAGCATCGCCGCGAGGTTGCCGTGGCCGAGGCCGACCTTGCGGTCGTCGGCGACGGAGCCGGGGATGCAGAAGGCCTGCAGTCCCTCGCCGAGGCTCTTGGCGACGG
>DBTW01000143.1:0-337 GCA_002307245.1 Spirochaetaceae bacterium UBA1306
ACCAGCATTTGCTTTTGGTTAAATGTTTTTATGAGTTACTATCTCTAATCTTTGTAACACTAATCTCTTCTTGACTCGCACCATCCCTGGGGATAGTCTTTTATTGTGACCCCATCCCTATAATCGAGGAGAGACATATGAGCATTATCGAATACGTAGAGGCGCGCGAGATCCTGGACTCCCGGGGTAATCCCACCGTCGAAGTCGATGTCGTCCTCGAGGACGGAACCCTTGGGCGCGCCGCAGTTCCCTCCGGGGCCTCGACCGGCGACTACGAGGCCGTCGAGCTCCGCGACGGCGACAAGAAGCGCTACCTCGGCAAGGGCGTGCTCAAGGC
>DBTW01000143.1:657-1408 GCA_002307245.1 Spirochaetaceae bacterium UBA1306
GCGGCCTCGACGCCCTCGAGCAGGTGGACATCGACCGTACAATGATCGACCTGGACGGCACCGAGAACAAAGGCAAGCTCGGCGCCAATGCCATGCTCGGCGTCTCCATGGCCGTAGCCCGAGCCGCCGCCGACTTCCTCGGTATCCCGCTCTACAAGTATTTGGGCGGACCCCACACCACGCTGCTCCCCGTGCCGATGGCCAATATCATCAACGGCGGCAAGCATGCGGACAACAAGGTCGACTTCCAAGAGTTCATGGTCATGCCTATAGGCGCCGAGTCCATCCGCGAGGCGGTTCGCATGACTGCCGAGGTCTTCCACAACCTCAAGTCCATCCTAAAGGCTGACGGCCACAATACCTCGGTGGGCGACGAGGGCGGTTTCGCCCCCAATATCGCCAACGACGCCGCCCTAGACTACATCATGAAGGCTATAGAGAAAGCCGGCTATCGCCCCGGCGAGGATATCGCCATTGCCCTCGATTCCGCGGCCAGCGAGCTTTACGAGGAAGGCGGCAAGAAGGGCTATAAATTCTGGAAGTCCAACCCGGACAAGCTCTTCAGCTCCGACGAGATGATCGAGATCTACACCAAATGGGTAAACAAGTATCCCATCGTCTCCCTTGAGGATCCGCTCGACCAAGACGATTGGGAAGGCTATGTCAAGATCACTAAGGCCCTCGGACACAAGGTCCAGATCGTCGGCGACGATCTATTCGTCACCAACACCAAGCGCCTGGAGAAGGGCAT
>DBTW01000143.1:1672-8971 GCA_002307245.1 Spirochaetaceae bacterium UBA1306
GCGATGGGCGCCTGCAACTCGATCCTGATCAAGGTCAACCAGATCGGCACGGTCACTGAGACCATCGAGGCCATAGATATGGCTAAGAGGGCTAACTACACGGCCGTCGTCTCCCACCGCTCCGGCGAGACCGAGGACAGCTTCATCGCCGACCTCGTCGTGGGCCGCGAGACCGGCCAGATCAAGACCGGCTCCATGTCCCGCACCGACCGCATCTGCAAATACAACCAGCTGATGCGCATCGAGGATGAGATGGAGGATATCGCCGAGTACGCCGGCAAGAAGGCTTTCTACAGCGTGAAGAAGTAAAGCTTCCGTTTTTGCCGCACAGGCATCGAACGGCGTGACTAGGGGCCGCTCCGGCATATCCGGGGCGGCCCTTTGTCGCGCGGGCGCATTTCTTTCTTGATTTTTCTCGGATATGCTATCCCTTGCGGCTTGCTTCCGTCGATACTAAATGCAAGGTGAGCCAGATCCTGCGGATAGACCTCAACATCTTCGCCTTTCTCGTCACGATCGTCCTCATGTTCAGCTCGCAGAGCCGAAACGAGCGTAAGTTCATGGACTACATGCTCTTCCGGTTGATGACCTGGGGAGCGGCGATCGAGCTTGTGCTCGACACGCTTATGTGGCTCTTCGATGGTTGCGCCGCGGGCCCGGGGCGCCTTGCTCTGGTCTCCTCGACTTTCCTTTATTATGCCCTCCATCCCTTCGCGCCGATGTGCTATACGCTGTTTACGATACAGCGCATATCCACGGACGCACGGAGGGTCGGGAAGCTGGCTCGGTACTTGGCCCCCCCCTTTGCGGCTTCGGTCCTGCTTAGCGCGGCCTCCCTGTGGACCGGTTGGTATTTTTTCGTGGACGCCGCGGGCAACTACAGGCATGGCCCGCTATTTCAGCTCTTCGCCGCATTCTCATACGGCTACTTTATCGCCGCCTGCTGTTTCTTGATTGAGCCCTGGCGCAGAAAGGCGATCGAAGCTAGGACATTGGCAAGCCTGTTCTTCTTCCCGATCCTGCCCTCCATCGCCGGGATCCTGCAGATGCGTTTCTTCGGCCTCGTGCTCATTTGGCCAGCTATGACGCTCTCGCTCCTCTTTATCTACGTGAATCTGCAGCAGCGGAAACTCTCCGTGGACTACCTCACGGGAGTCTTTAATCGGCGGCGGCTGGACGAGTACCTCGAAGTATGTACGCGGGATCGCGGCGCCGCGGGGAGCCGTGGTCCGGGCTTTCGGTCTCTGCAGAAAGCCAGGCGGCGGAGGCGAAGCGATCGGTCGGGCGAGCGGCTCGCCGGATTCTTGATGGACGTCGACGACTTCAAATCGATCAACGATAGGCTCGGCCATGCCCAAGGGGATGCTGCGCTCGTGGACGCGGTACGGATATTGCGTATGAGTCTGCGTTCCGACGACTTCCTGGCCCGGTACGCGGGAGACGAGTTCGTGGCTGTGTTCTATGTCGCGGACGAGGAAGAGCTCAAGGCAGTTGTGGAACGAGTGCGTGCTCAGGTGGAGGGCTTCAGTCGGGAAGGGCGGCCGTATAGACTCTCGTTCAGTCTCGGGGCCGCGTTCTTCGATCCCGAGCTCGATGTTAACGCGGATAAATTCGTCGAGCGCCTCGATAGTCTTATGTATGAGGAGAAAGCCGCGAAGAAGCAATCTCGCCAAGGTCTTGCCCCAGGCATGAGTCCAGAGGCTAATAATCCACGGCCCATCGCTTGAATAGCTACAAAACAGTACAAAATAACAACATACGCAGAATTGCGGGGTTTTTGTATAATGCTGTCGTCTCTTGCGGACGGCTCATTGCTAAGCGGATATTTCTAGGTATATGATGCTCGTCGGAGATGATATATGGAAATATTTATCGATACAGCCGACCCGAAAACCATCGAAGAGCTCTGGGCCATACTTCCGCTCGCGGGAGTAACGACTAATCCGAGCATTGTCGCCGCGGGCAAACGCCCGCTTAGGGAAATCCTTCCGCAGATCAGGAGCATCATCGGGCCCGAAGCCCGTGTGTTTGCCCAGGTGCTTTCCCGGGAAAGCACCGCCATGATCGACGAGGCGCTCTCGCTCCGCGAACTGGATCCCAATCTCATCGTCAAGATTCCCGCGGTGTCAGCCGGTTTCGCCGCAATCGAGAGGCTGAGCGCCCAGGGCGTCATGACGCTCGGAACAGCGGTCTATGCGCCGATGCAAGGCTTGTTCGCAGCCCAGGCCGGAGCGCGCTATATCGCGCCTTATGTCAATCGAGTCGACGCTACTGGCGGGAATGGCATCAAGCTCGTGGAGACCCTCCAAAGCCTGCTCGACCTGCATTGCCCGGCATGCTCCATCCTCGCCGCGAGCTTCCGCACGCCGACCCAGGTTCTCGATAGCCTGCTGGCAGGAGCCAAGGCGGTCACGATTCCTCCGGACGTCGCGCGCCAGATGCTCGTCTCGCCCTCGGTCGATGTCGCGATTCAGCGCTTCGAGGCCGACTGGCATAAGGCATTCGACAAGCTCTCGGCCTGAGATTAGCTTAACAAATCGCGGCAGTTGCCGCTTCCTCTTCGCGCGTGGAAAAAACATAGAGAAATCACTATATTCTAATCACCGCCGATTGGCGCGAAAGGAAAAAGTGATGGCTCAAACTATCAGACCTTTCCTATGGTTCGATTCGCGCGCCGAGGAGGCTGCCGAGTTCTATGTATCCGTTTTCCCGGATTCCCGGATCGAAGGCATTTCGCGTTACGGGGAGGCGGGACCCGGCCCTGTGGGCTCTGCGATGACGGTCGATTTTATGCTCAGGGGTCAAAGCTTTGTCGCACTGAATGGCGGCCCCGTATTTGCTTTTACGCCCGCTATTTCCTTCGTCGTGGATTGCGAGACCCAGGATGAAGTCGATCGTTATTGGACTCTGCTTTCCTCCGGCGGCTCCGAGGGTCAGTGCGGCTGGCTTATCGATAAATTCGGCCTCTCGTGGCAGGTCGTTCCTGCGGCCCTCGGTCGGCTTCTCGGCGATCCCGACCCCGAACGGGCGAGGCGAGCGACCCAGGCTATGCTCGGCATGAAGAAGCTCGTGGTGTCCGAGCTAGAGGCTGCGGCGCAGGGAAAATAAGGACTGTTGGGCTTATATGGCTCCTTGCCATAGGATATGCTAGGTCTATGAGCCAGTGCAGGATCACGGTATTGAAGACTTCGTTCAATAAAGACTATGTCGATCTCTACGTCGAGGCTGAGCGTCGGAAGACCCTCGGTCCCTGCGAGGTGTTCAAGGAAGGGCAGGAGTTCATCGTCGACGCGGTCGCCGGGCCGCCGGCGGGCTTCTGCGCCTGGGCCTGGGACGACCTGTACAAGGTCATCGTCGCCTATTACGCGGGCGGGAAGTTCGGCATGTGGTACGAGGGCAAGGTTATCATCGCCTGCTGCTCGGACGGTACGAGGCCGGTCTACTTCAAGGTCGAGGGAATCTAGGGCGCCATGGATAGGCAGAAATCCGACCATGAGTCCGTGGACGAATATATCTCTCGCTTCCCGCCGGAAGTCCAATCCATCCTCGAGCGGCATATCGGGCTGTATCCCCTCCCTTCGGGCATCGAGGAATTCAAGGAAAGGCTATCGCCCTACAAGACCGGCAAGGGCAGCGTCCAATTCCCCCTGGACGCGGAGATGCCCTACGACCTTGTGCGGGACATCGTGCGAGCCAGGATCGCGTCTATCTCCGGCCCGTGATCCGGGCGCTCGCCTCGATCCGGTCGATGATAGCCTTGACGCTCGAGTCGATGGCCGAGCCTTCCCGGTAGTCGGCCGGGGCTATGAGGCTGGCGCGCCCCTCCTCGAGGAGCTTCTCCGTGACGGCTCTCGATGATGCGTTCCGGGGCTTGTACACGGCTATCGAATACCCGCCTTCTTCCTTGACGAGCCGGAAGCAGGGTATGTCCGTCTCGCCGTCGCCGATGTAGACCATGCTCTCGAAGGGAAGGGGCCGCTCGCGCTTGGGGACGTATTTGTTGATCCGGGTGTTGTCGTAGACTTCGGGGCTGCCCTTGTTTATCCTGAAAAGGAACTGGGTCTTCGTCGTGTAATTGATGGCGAGGGCCGGCCAGACGGCGACTCCGTTCTCGTCGTACATGAAGCCCGAGGCGTAGATCCTCTCGAACTCGCCCGCGATGCTCGTCCCCTCGATCATCTCGCGCAGGCCGGACGAGATGATGTAGTGCTCGACTTTCACGCCCTTGGATCGGGCGTAGGCGCCTATGCGCTCGAACCAGGCTTCGACGCCCGGGAAGAAGGCGACGGTGGAGCCGAAGGCCCGGAAGGCTTCCTTTGTAACCCGCAGCTCGGCCTCGCCCGCCTTCTTTATCATGAGCCGCATGTAGGCGAGTATCGGGTCCGCGTCGGTTCGCTCGGCCAGGGACTGCGACTCGGCCCAGAAATCCTTAGGGGCGACGCCTATGGCGGGGATGAAGTCGTACTCCTGCATGTATCCCGGGGCGAGGGTGCCGTCGAAGTCGTAGCAGATCGCCATGGGAATCAATTTCTTTTTCGCCATCATGCCGCCTCCGCGCCGCCAGGCGCCGTCCGCGCCGAAGATCCTAGCATGGCGGCGGCCTGCGTGCGAGGCCGACCCTAGGGCTCGCGAGGCGGGGCCGTCTTTTTCCGATTCGATATGAGGGCGTTGATCGCGAGGCCGGCGAGGAGTACCAAGGTACCGACGAGCTTCCTCGCGTCCAAGGCCCCCGCCGAGGCGTAATCGACGAGGACTCCGGTCAAAGCCTGCCCCGAAAAGAGGAGCAGGGTCGCGGAGAAGGCGGGGATTCTCGGGAAGATGAAGTTCATGCTCGCCGTCATCGCCACGCCCATGAGGGCGCCGCCCGTCGCGAGGACAGGGCCGGCCTCGGCTATCGCGGGCAGGGCGACGGCCAGGGGCGGCCTCAGCGCCGCGACGAGGACAAGGGTGGTCGCCAAGCCCGCGATGAAATTGACGCGCGTGCTCCTGAATATCCCTTTTGCCCGGCCGAGCTCGGAGTTGAGGATGAAGGAGAGGCCCGGGAGGACGCCGCCCGCGAGCGCGGCCAGCATGGCCGGTACGTCGGTCCGCCAGTTCTCGGCCATGATGGCAACGCCGGCGATGGCCAGGGCCACGCCGGGAAGGCCGCGGAGGCCGAGGGGGAACTTCTTCCGGCCCAGGAAGCCCGTCGCGTCCACCGTTATCGAGAAGATGGTCTGGCCTAGGAGAGCGATGGCGACGGCGAGGGAGGCGCCGAGAGCCGAGAACGCATAGCTGCTTGCGAAGACCGTCCCGACTCCGACGAAGCCGCCCAGGTAGTAATACGCCGGCAGGCGGCCGGGCCGCTTTTCCTCGGGCCGCACGAGCAGGACGAGGGAGACTGCGGCGAGGCCGACGAGATGGATGACTAGGGCCGCGACGAGGTAGCCGACCCGATTCGAGAGGCGACTGTTCACGCCGTTCATCAGGGTTATGAGGGCGCCGACGAGGGGCGCAGCCGCGTACAAGAACGGTAGGACTCTTCCCATGGTCCTGAGTATCCCTATAGACTTGCATAGGCGATAGGACGGATGTCCTATCCGCGCGATTTTGGAGCAGCCGATGGAGTCCGTTGAGAGCTACGTGCGGCGCTATGACCTGGACAGCCTACTCTCCGCAGATCTCGTCGAGGCTCTCAGGCCCAGGACCTTCGGCCCAGGCGAGCTCATCGCCAGGGCGGGCGACCCATCCACGAGCCTCCTCTTCCTCGTCGAGGGGCGGGCCAAGGCATATAGCCGCCTGGAAAACGGCATGAGCGTCCTCGCTTCTTTTTTCAGGCCCTTCGACGTGCTCGGCGAGGTGGAGCTCTTCGGCGCCGAGCGCTATACGCTGAGCGTCGAGGCTATCGAGGCCTCGGCCTGCCTGGCTCTGCCGACCGCCCTGGTCAAGAAGGCCGCCCTGCGCAACGGCCGCTTCCTCGCCTACCTCTGTGGCCGCCTCGGCTCGAAGCTCGCCGACCGGATCGTCGCCGAGTCGATCAACTTGCGTTATCCCGTGGAAAACCGCCTCGCAAGCTTTCTCCTCGCGTCGATGGACGACGAGGGCCGGGTCCTGGGCACGGACGACTTGGGGGAGCTGGCGGACTTCATCGGCGCGAGCTATCGCCAGCTGGCCAGGGTCGTGCGCCGTTTCCGGGCGGAAGGCATCATGGAGTCCACGAGGGGGAGGATACGGGTCCTCGACGCCAGGCGGCTCGAGCCGCTCGCGCGTGACCTCTATCAGCGGAGCGGCGGCTCGGGGAAGCTTATTCTATGAGGTCCTTCGGATTGAGGTACTTGAGATAATCCTGACGGACGGGGCTGAAGATCTCCAAGGCAAAAGAATCCTCGAGGATATCGGCGCGATGTGCGACATCAGATGGAACGCACCAGGAATCTCCGGGTCCAAGTTCGCGCGAGGTCCCGCCGATGTGGAGGAAGATGCGGCCCGAGAGCAGGTAGCCGATCTGCTCATTGGGATGCGCATGGGCGGGGAGCTTCGCGCCGGCGCTCATGCGGAATTTAGTCATGAGGACGCTGTCTCCCCGGGCGATAGCCTTGATCTGGATGCCGGGCGCCGCTTCCTGATAGGCTTCGGGCGAATCTACTCCGAACATGGTTTGCTCCTTCCTTTTTTGGGAATATTCAAAATTCGCATACATCGCGGCGCCGGCGGATCATCTGATGATCTCGACCGCGAGCTGGGCCTCGCGCCCCTTATCGTCCCGCAGCCAGAGCTCCCCGTCCTGGACGGTCGCGGTGAGGGACATGCTCCGCTCGACCAGGGCCTCGAGGCCCTTAGCCTGAGCGGGATCGAAGCGGTGCACGGAGAGATTACGGAACTTGGCCAGCCTGTCGGCGATGGGGTTCCACCAAAGCTCCGGTGAGGCGGAATAGGCGTAGACGAGGACCCGCCTCGAGCGTCCGCAGGCCTTGGCGACGCGGCGGTCGTCGGGATGGCCGAGCTCGATCCAGAGCTCGAGCTCCCCGGTCAGGTCGCGCTGCCAGAGGTCGGGCTCCTCGGTCTCGCCGAGGCCCCGGCTGAACTCGAGGCGCTCATGGGCGTTGAGGGCGAAGGCGGCGAGGCCGATCATCATGCGGCTCTCGCTCTCCGAGGGATGCCGGGCGAGGGTGAGCGAATGGGACGCATAATAGTTTCGGTCCATGTCGGCTATGTCGAGCTCGGCCTTGTAGATCGTGGACTTGAGGGCCATGGCGACCAGTGTCGCAAGGGCCGTCGCCTTGGTCAAGACGCGGGAAGTGTTACGAAGATTTATACTTT
>DBTW01000076.1 GCA_002307245.1 Spirochaetaceae bacterium UBA1306
GCGGCGCCGCGCGCTTCTACCGCGGCGTCAGTCGCTTCGCCCGCGGCGGCGCGCGCTTCGACCGCGGCGGCGGGCGCTTCGACCGCGGCGGCGGCCGCTTCAACCGCGGCGGCGGGCGCTTCGGCATTTATCGACGGCTGGTCAGCGGGAAGGGATGCCGCGTCCGTGGACGCGGTTGTATCCTGTCCGAAAGCCAGCGCCACAACGCAGGCCAAGGCGGCCGTCATCAGAATTTTGCGCATATACTCCTCGGGCGGCGGGCGAGGAATGCCTTCCGCTTTTCAGAGTATCGGCAGCTGATCGAGGCCCCATGAGCGACTTGAAGCGCCCTCGCTAGTCGGCAAGGTTGGCGCGAACTCGGCTGGAAAGGGCGAAGAGTTCCTCGAGGGACAGGGCGGCCGAGGCGCCGTATAGAGCGGAGCCAAGGAGTCCGGCATCGGGTCCGAGGAGGGCCCCCTCGAAGCGCAGGCCCTCGCTGGCCGCCTCGTACACGTAACGCGGCGCCAGCGCCGCCACGTCGGACACAAGGCTCTTGGCGCCGACGAGGACTCCGCCGCCGAGGACGACCGTGTCGGGGGCTAGAATGGCCAGGGCGATCCCGATGGCCCGGGATAGGGCCTCGGCCGCGATGGCGTGGACTTCCTTGGCGAGCTCGTCGCCCCGGGCGAAGGCCGCGTAGACCTCGCGGGCATTGATGGAGGCCCCGGATCGAGCGTCGCGGGAGAGAGCCGTGTCGTAGCGCGGGGCCAGCTCCACCGCGAGGCGGCCCATCGAGGGGCCGGCGGCGTAGGCTTCGACGCAGCCTGAGCGGCCGCAGGCGCAGGGGCGACCGTTCGGATGGACGATGATGTGGCCTATCTCGAGAGCCTTATCGTCGACGCCCGACAGGATGCGGCCGCCGTCGACGAAGCCTCCGCCTATGCCCGTGCCAAGGCCGACGAAGAGCAGGGCCTTCGAGGCGCCGCCCCGCGCCGCCCATTCGGCGTAGGCCGCGAGGTTGCCGTCGTTGCGGATCCGGGCGGGCGCGTCGGCGGCGCGCGAGACGGCGGCGGCGAGCTCGACCCCCCGCCAACCGACGATGTTGGCGGCCTCGCCGACTATCCGCCCCTCGGGATCGACGCCGCCCGGGGTGCCCACGCCCACGACCGCGACGGGGCCGACGGCGCGGAGCTCCGCCACGACGGAGGCGATCGCGCCCAGTACGGCCTCGGCGCCCAAGGCGGCAGGGGTCACCTTGGCCGATCTAGCTGAGATGCTGCCGTCGCCCTCGAGGCGGAAGCCCCTGATGCTCTGGCCGCCGATATCCAGGCCGAGGTAGGCCTCGCCCTTCCGCTTCGTGTTCGGTTCCATGGGCGCAAGGATAAGCGGGACGGCGCCGCTTGCGGAAGGGGAGCGAGGGGCCTAGGAGCCCGTCGTCGTGAGGAAGGAAAAGGTGGCCATGAGGATGAAGATGCCGGCGAGGGTCGAGAGCGGGAGGACAAACAGCCCGAAGAGGTTCAGGTAGAGGGTGGAGCGGTAGCGTAGCTGACCCTGGACTACAATGAGGAGGTAGCGCCGGAGGAGCCTCATGCTAGCCTCCCGCGCCGGGGGCGCCGCGCAGGCAGCGGCCGAGGGCGAGGCGGCCCATGGGCACGAGGAGGACCCGACGCAGGGCCTCGGGCATGAAGGGCAGGGCTATCACCATGCCCGCTGCAAGGCGTAAATGAACATGATGAGGAGCAGGCCTAGGGTCAGGAAGGCTTGCTGCAGCTATACATATGAAGCAATCTGCAGCATGTCGAGGGGGGAAGCGCGGGCGCAGCATCGCCCGCTTCCTCGCCCGCGGTTGATGCGCTTGATGAAGGCTCGGACCGCGAGCTTGGACACGACGTCGAGGCCTATGATCGGCTCATCGAGGAAGAGGATGTCGGGCCTCGCAAGGGAGATGAGGGCCCGCCCGAAGCCTCTCGCCCGACGGCGGGTGAGATAGGACTTTCTGAGCCTGTCGACCTGGATCAAAGGTTCGCGCCCATCGGGTTCCTTCGGCGAAGAGAGCCAATCCATAGCCGACGTCCGGCGCTCGTCAAGCTGGACGGCTTTAGCCGGCCGAGTGCCGGTAGAGCTCCCAACCCAGGTAGCGGACGACCGCCTCCTCGACGACGGCGGCCGAGCTGCCGCGGGCCATGGCAACGTGGTGCTCGAAGCCGTTCCGCGTAACGTGCTTCATAAGGCCGCGGATGTCGGAGATGCGGCAGACCGCGATACCGCCGTTCATCGGGAAGGGATCGGCCGTGAACTCGCCCTCACCCACGTAGGCCTTCACGCGGCCCTCGACGTCGTCGGTGGAGGCGCGGAAGTAGGTGAAGGGCCCCGGGGCGACGTGGCCCTTGATCGCGCCGAAGCAGTTATCCGCGCCGAAGGTCTCGCCGAGGAGGTCGAGATTGGAGATATCGACCGGCGCGCCCATGAAGCTCCTCGGGTAGTTGGAGCAATGGGTGCCCACGACGAGATCTCCCCGCTCGCCGTAGTTGTTGTTCCAGTCGAGGAGGGCGGCGGGCTCTCCGGAGGCCAGGGCGAGGGCGTACATCGAGACTGCCCCGGTCACGTCGACCTCGCAGGCGGAGGGCCTCATGGCCTCGCCCATCATGGACATCGTGAGACAGCTCGCGCAGCCATAATTACGCTCGATCGAATTCCAGCACTGGATCGCGCTCGCGTCGCACTCGTTCTCGTCCATCCAACGGTCGACGGCCACGGAAAACCTTGCCTGCTTCAGCACCTTCGACTTCTGGATCGAGGCGGGTACGGTCCCGTAGGCGCCGATATCCCTGAGTTTGGCGGCGACCGCAGGGTCGCCGTCGGAGAGCCGCTCAGCCTCGCCCAGGATCTCCGAGAGATCGGCCGTGCAGACGGCGATACCCGAGGCTTGGAGTAGCTTCTCGCTGTAGCGCACCGTGCGGAAGGCGCCGGGCCGGGCGCCGATGGCCCCGATACGCGCGCTTTTCAGACCGAGCGCCACCTTGCAGACGCGGGCGAAGTAAGCGAGGTCGGAGGCGAAGGCCTCACCTTTCAGGTCCTCGACCTGCTCGCTCGTGTCGGTCCAGGCTATGCCCGACTGGCGGAAATTATTGCAGACCGAGATCTTGCCGCAGTAGGAATCGCGCCGGCCCTTCACGTCCAGCTGCCGCAGGTCATCGGGGCAAGCCTGGACAAGGACGGGCAACCCGAGGTCTGCGCGCATTATCGTCTCGGTCACCGCGACCTCGTCGCCGAAGTTGGCGAGGCTCACGACTAGGCCGTCGAGCTCGTCCCGCCGCGCGCGGAAGAACTCGGCGTAGACCTTGGCGTCGGTCAGGGTCGCGACGGCCCCGTCCGGGGTGGCCTTGGCGTCGGGGATCGCGCAGCCGAAGCCCTGGGCCTCGCAGGCGGCGACGAGATCGGCCCGCGCACCCGCGGCGTGTGCGGCGTTGAAGAAGGCGCGCGAGGACACGATGAGGCCGAAGTTCGTGCCCCGTTCCGCGATTCGCTTGACGCTGGTCGACATAGATACCTCCGCTGATCTTCAGTCTATTCCGAAGAAGGTCCGCGCCAGGGCGGCTTCCCATCCGCGCAGCAGTGCCTCGCGCTCGCGCTCGGGCATCGCGGGCGCGTACTCGACGGCGGGCGCGGCCAGGGAAGCCAGCTCGGCCTCGTCCTTCCAGACGCTTGCGCCCAGGCCCGCCATGAAGGCCGCGCCCCTGGCCGAGACGTCGGTGACCGAGGCAACCCGCAGCGGCGCGCCCAGGATATCGGCCTGGAAGCGCATCAGAAAGCGGTTGTCCGTGGGGCCGCCGTCGACCCGGAGCTCGCGCAAGCCCGCCCCGCCGGCCGCCATCGCGGCCGCGACGTCGCGCACCTGGTAGGCGACGCTCTCGAGGGCGGCGCGGACGATCTGAGCCCGCCCGGTGGATCGCGATATGCCCGTGATGCTCGCGCGGGCGCCCTGGACCCAATGGGGGGCGCCCATGCCCGAGAAGGCGGGTACGAGGTAGACGCCGCCCGAGTCTCCGATGGCGGCGGCCATTGCCTCCGCCTCAGCGACGCTCGTGAAGAGGCCCAGGTCCTCGCCGACCCAGCGCAGGGTGTCCCCGCTCGAGCGGATGTTTCCCTCGAGGACGTAGTTGGCGCGACCCCGACGGCCGAAGCCCACGGAGGCGACGATGCCAGGCGGAGGGAGGGGCACTTCGTACCCGCAGTTCAGCATGACCGAGGAGCCCGTGCCGTAGGTTGCCTTGGCCGAGCCGGCCTCGAAGCCGGCCTGGCCGTAGAGGGCAGCGTGGGAGTCCCCCATGACGGCGCGGATGGGCAGGGTGAAGCCCTCGAAGCGGGCGAGGCCGAAGTCCGAGTCGGAGGCCTGGGCCGGTGGCAGGCGCAGGCCCTCGAGGCCGAAGAGCCCGAGGAGCTCATCGTCCCAACGGAGCTTCCCGATGTCAAAGAGCAGGGTACGCGAAGCGTTGGACCAGTCGGTCGCGAAAACTTCGCGCTCGGTGAGGTTCCAGACGAGCCAGGAATCGATGGTGCCGCACATGAGCCTGCCCGCCCGGAGGGCAGAGCGGGCGGCTTCGACGTTCTCGACGAGCCAGGCGAGCTTGCCCGCGGAGAAATTCGTGTCCGCCAAGAGCCCGGTCTTCCGGCGCAGGCCGGGCTCGGCGCCCAAGGCCTTGACCCTATCGCAGTAGGGCGCTCCGCGCTCGTCCTGCCAGACGAGGGCGTTGTAGACGGGCAGGCCGCTCTCGGAGTCCCAAGCCACCACGGTCTCCCGCTGGTTCGCGATACCCAGGACGGCCACGGCCCCCGCGGGCAGGCCCGATTCGCGAGCGAGGGACTCGACGGCCACACGGGTATTGGCCAGGATGGCCATGGGGTCGTGCTCGACCCAGCCAGGCTGCGGATAGACCTGCTCGTGGGCGAGGCTGATCGAGCGCAGGGGCCGGCCATCGGGCCCGAAAAGGAAGGCCTTCGTCGCCGAAGTGCTCTGGTCCACGGCGATGACATAAGGACCGCTCAAGGCGCGGCCCTCCCGGCCCCGAGGCGCGCGAGGAAAGCCTCGATCCTCCTGGCGATGCCGCTCGAATCGAGGCCGACGTGGGCGAAGAGCTCGTCGGAGCTGCCTGCGGGCAGGTACTCGTCGGGGAAGCCGAGGATGAGCATCGGTGTCGGTCTGCGCTCGGAGAGAAATTCCGCCGCGGCGCCGCCCAGGCCGCCCTTGGCGTAGGCCTCCTCCACGGTGACGACAGCGCCGCAGTCCGAGGCGGCCTCGAGAATGGCCGCCTCGTCGAGGGGCTTGATCGTCGGCATGTCGAGGAGGCGGCATTCGACCCCGCGCGCGGCCAGGAGCTCGGCCGCGCCACGGGCGTAGTGCAGGGCCTCGCCGCAAGCGACGATGGCGCAGTCGCGGCCCTCCCTGAGGCGCTCGGCCTTGCCGAACTCGAAGGCGGCCGCCCCGGGCGCGTAGGAGTCGGGCACGGGATTGCGGCCCATCCGGACGTAGGCCGGGCCGCGCCTGCGCGCGAGCGCCCGCGCGACGAGCTCAGCCTGAGCGGCGTCGGAGGGGAGGATCACGCTTATATTGGGGATCGAGCGGTAGAGCGCGATGTCGTGGAGCGAGTGATGAGTGGCGCCCAGGGCGCCATAGGCCACGCCGCCCGAGACGCCGACGATCTTGAGGTCGAGATCCGCGTAGGCGGCGTCCACCCTCACCTGCTCGACCGAGCGTGAGGAATGGAAACAGGCTGGCCCGCAGACAAAGACCCGCTTGCCAGAATGGGCGAGGCCCGCCCCTATGCCGACCGCGTCCTGCTCGGCGATGCCCGCCTCCACGAACTGATTCGGTAGCGCTTTGGCGAAATCGTCCAGGGCGGCCGAACCCCGGGCGTCGGTGGTAACCACGAAGATGGAAGGATCCTTCCGCGCCTCGTCGAGGAGGGCGCGCATGAAGGCTTGCCTGCAACCGGAGCCGACGGAGCTCATACGGCCGCCTCCGCCGCGCAGACCGCGATCTGGGCGTCCAGCTCCACGAGGGCCAGGTCGTACTGCTCCTTTGTCGGCACCTTGTGGTGCCAGGAAGCCTGGCCCTCGATGTACGAGACGCCCTTGCCCTTGATGGTGCGCGCGAGGATCAGGGTCGGCGAGCCTGGGCGGGCGGGCAGGGCGTCGAAGGCGGCCAGGAGCTGTCCCATATCGTTGCCGTCGATCTCCACGACCATCCAGCCGAAGGCCGCCCAGCGCTCGGCGAGGGGGGAGAGGCGCATTACGTCGTCCACCTTTCCGCTGATCTGGAGCCCATTATAATCCACAATCCCGACGAGGTTATCCAGGCTGTAGTTGGACCCCGCCATGGCCGCTTCCCAGACCGAGCCCTCGGCCTGCTCGCCGTCGCCCATGAGGACGAAGGTTCTGTAGCCCGCTCCGTCGCGCTTGTCGGCGAGGGCCATGCCCACGCCGACAGGCAGCCCGTGACCGAGGGCGCCCGTGGGCATCTCGACTCCGGGCACCCCCATGGTAGGGTGCCCGAAAAGCCGCGAGCCGAAGCGGCCGTACTCGGAGAGCCAGGAATCGGGGAAGAAGCCAGCGCGGCTCAGGACGCAATACAGGCCCTCGGCACTGTGCCCCTTGCTCATGATGAAGCGATCGCGCCCGGGGCTGTCCGGCTTCGCGGGATCAAAGCGTAGGGCATGGAAGTAGAGAGCCACGAGGATATCTACGGAAGACAAGGAGCCCCCTGTATGGCCGCCCTTGCCGGTAAATACCATATTCATCACTCGCTTGCGCGTTTCGAGCGCAATGATCCGCAAGCGTTGTAGTTCGATCTGGGTCAAGTTGTGCCTGCCTCCACAAGATAATAGCTCGAAAACTTTCCTTTCGTCAACTTATAGAAAGTATACGTAAATTATAGAAAGTAAATCGAAACTATATTCTCTGTTATTCCGGCCTAAATCGAGGATTGGCGACGCAAAAGCGACTCATCGGCTCATGCCCGCGAAGCTCATCCACCATGTTCAGGGCGAGGATATTCCAGTTGATGAAGCCGCCATTCATAACCGCCAGGCCCGTATGGGGGTCGTAGTATTCGTGGATGGTGCCCGTGCGCTCGAGGTCCCCGCCCAGAAGGGCGAGGGTCTTGGAGACCAAGCGCTCGGCCTCCTCCGCGTAGCCGTAATTCATGAGGCCGCGGAACACGACATAATTGCTCACGATCCATATGGGCCCGAGCCAGTTCGAAGGATTGTTCGTCGCGGAGACGTCGAACATCTTCTCGTCCATCGCCAGCGAGGCGACTCCGTAGGGTGAGCAAAAGGTCGCCTCGTCCCGCTCATGCGCAAGAAGGGCCGCTGCCTGCTCGTGCGTCGCGAAGCCCGCGGCGAGGGGGAGGAAGCCGGTCCATGCGCGGATCTTGATGGGTAGGGTCTTCCAGAAGACGCCCAAGCCCTTGTGGAACCAGTCGTACTGCCTCGTCTTGATGTCGACGTCGACCGAATAAAAGAAACAGTCGCGCGGGTCCCAACACTCCGCCTGAATCCTCGAGGCGAGGGCGTGGGCCTTCGCCTCGAAGCGCGCCTCGGCACCAGCGTCGCCCAATGCGCCCAGGTAGCGAGCCATGGCCCGAAGCTCAAGGACCATGAAGCCGTTCAGGAACATGTTGGCCGTCGAGAATTTTGGCCGGCCGAAGGTCGCGGGGTCGTTGTCCATCCCGATCATGATGTCGTCGGCCCAGGCGTAGAGCCCGCAGTTCGCGTTGAGGTAGGTCGCATCGTATAGACCGAGGTAGCGCTCCAGGGCCGGTCGGAAGGGGGCGGCCCAGGACCAGTCGCCTTTGTAACCCGAGACGAGGGCGACCTGCTGGCAGAGGAAAGGCTTGTGCATGTTCATCACGACGCCCTCTCGGTGCCGGGCGTTGAGGTAGGGCTCGACCTTGTCCGAGACCTCGACCATCATCGGAATGTAGCCGTCGGGGAGCTGGTGGTCGAGGAAGTTGCGCACGTTGCCCTCGGCATGCTCGATCACGGAGTCGCGCAACGCGGTCGTGGCCCCGGGATCGCGATCGATGAAGGAGAAGGCCCCGTAGGCGGCCCAGAAAGAGTCCCAGTCCCAGAGGTTGCCGTCATAGATCGAGCCCGGGTCGATGAAGGGGAACTTCAGGCAGGCCTTGGGGGCCTTGAGCACGCCCGTCAGATTGGTTCCAATGTAGGCCCTCAGGGCGGCCTCGTAGCTCTTGCTTCTCGAATCCAGCATGATCGATCCCCTCTCCTACATCAACCCGAAGGTCACGAAGGAATAGCCTTTCTTCCAATAATCCCGGGACCTCTCCTCCGGCGTCGCGGGGAAGGCCTCGGTCTCCTTCTCAGCCCAGCTCCACTTGCCCGAGAAGCTCTCGGGGCCGACGCGGTAACTCTCGCCGTCGATGTGGTGGTGCGGGCCCAGCAGGTTGCGGTTGCTCGAGTACAGCTTGAGCTCGAGCGGATTACGACCGCTGTCGAGGAGCCCCGTCAGGTCGGCGCGGAAGGGTGCCCAAGGCAGGAGAGCCGCGCGCTTCCCGTTGAGGCGGACCTCGATCATGGCTGACCGCGGGCGCCCGAGCTCCAGGATGACGCGGCCGTCGGAGGCGCCGCGCGGCGACATGGGCCCGAGTTCCCGCGCAAAGGTGATCGCGCCGGAGTAGAAGGCGAAGCCGCGGGAGGAGAGGTCACCGCCACCGAGGCGCTCGGGGCGCTCGGTGAGGAAGAAGGGCCCGTCGGTATGGATTGACTCGCGCGGGCCCGGGACGAAGGGCGCGCGACTCATGACCGCGAAATCGCCCGCCAGGTATACGCTCTCGAGCTCCACGTCGTAGGTCAGCTTGTTCCGCTCGGTCTCGTAGACGCCCTCGCCGAAGAGAACCTCGTAGACGCGGGGCGACTGCCGGAAGCTACGGCGGAGGACGAGCTCATTACGGCCGCGCGCGGCGAAGGGAGCAAGGTCCACTTTGCGGAAGGACGAGTCTATCCAGGGGCCGAGATCGGTCGAGGGCACAGACCTCCCGTTGAGCTCGATACGGAAATCGTCCGGCCTCTCCAACACCAAGAAGCAGCGACGGCCTCCGAGATCGAGCTCCGACTCGAAGGAGAAGCGCAAAAATACCTCGCAGGGCCGTTTGAGCTCGAGGAGCCGCGACTGAATGGCGATGACGGGCGCCTCGGGGAGCCAAGGGCCGCCGTCCACGCAATATTCGCAGACGTCCAGGGTGAGGGCATTTAAGCCCTGCTCGCGGATTTCCCAATCCCAGTCCGGCTCGGGCCGCAGGACGAGGTCGGGCGCCGTCCCCCGCCGAGGGACAGCGTCGCCGGCATCGGCGCCTTCGACGACAGCATCGGTGTCGACGACAAAGGCGGCCGCGCCCATCGGCGGGAAGTCCT
This sequence comes from Spirochaetaceae bacterium UBA1306, assembly GCA_002307245.1. GTDB lineage: Bacteria > Spirochaetota > Spirochaetia > Treponematales > Rectinemataceae > UBA1306. Next base: position 9,411 of record DBTW01000076.1, read on the forward strand.
GCTCGACGCATGCCTCCTCGAGTGCGCAACGCGTCAAATCCAGCCTCGAGGCCTTGCCCGGCCAGGGGAAAGCGATCCTGGCTCGATACCCGCGATCCCTGTCCAGGTTGGCGACGAAGACCAGCTTCCGCGTCCCTACGTCCCTCACGGCCAGATGGAGGGCGCCGATCTCGCCCGGGTCGGACAGGGAACGCAGGCTCGGCGAAGAGGCGGCGATCGCGGGCAAGGTGGCGCGTGGGTCATCCGCGAAGGGATCGGCGCGGCGGGCGCATTCGCGTAGGCGGCCGAGCCTAGGATCAGACCGCCCGTCGACAAGCGAGGGAAAGTCGCCGAGGGAGAGGATATCGCCGCCAGCGCGGGCGAACTCGAGGAGGAGGCCGAGGACGGCGCCCCCGACGCAGCGCATGCTCGGCAGAACTACAACTTCGTAACGGCCGCGGCCCACGACGAGAATCGCCGGGGAGCCTGCCTCGACCGAACCGTGACCCTCGATGATGGTCTCGTCGCCCAGGTGATACTCGAGGTGGCCCTCGGAGAGCCAGGTCGCGGCCCGCGCGAAGTCGGCGTCAAGCTCACGCAACCCCCGGCCGTAGTCCAGGCCGTCGTACATGACCCAGCCGGAGCGCATCGGATGGAGGAGCAGCACGCGAGCCGCGCTCGATCCCTGAGAGAGGAACATGCCCAGCCGGGCGATATAGTCGTTGAAGACGCCGTACTCGCCCCACCAGGGCTGCTGGTAGAAGAGCGAGGGCGGGTAGTCGCGCTTGCGGAATCCCCGGAGGCTATAGGCCGAGAGATGCTGGCAGAGCATGTTCACGCCGTTGACGAACTGCCAGTGAACGATCCACCGCAGCTCCTCGAGGCTGGCGTCCCAGCCGCAGAGCGCGAAGGACTCGGTGATCGCCCTGTCCTTGCCCAGCTGGGCCGCGACCGATCCCAACTGCTTTGGCACGATCGGCGAGCCGATGCCTCGCCTGAGCCAGTCGATGCCGGGCATATCCATGTGCTCGTAGAAGGGCATCACGCCCCCCGTATTGGCCATCTGGACGAAGACGCTCTCTTCCATCATCGCGTGGCCAGTGAGCTCGCAACCGTTCGCGCGGCACCATTCGTGGATCTGCCCCATGAAGGACGAGACGAAAAGTCGGCTGACAAGGTGCCAGAAGTCGTAGCGCAGTGCCTCGTAGCCCGGCAGGGGCAGGAAAAGCCCGGGCAGGCGCTCCAGGAGTTCGTAGCCGTACTCGGTGAGGAAGAGCGCGGGCAGGCCGGGAGACCAGGGTATGTCGCGGTCGATGCTGCCCGAGAGCCTCGGCTCATCCGTAAAGAAGCCCTTGAGGCCAGCGAAGGCCGAGCCGAGGCGGGAGCGGTAACGCTCGTGGGTCCCCTCGATGAAGGCGCGCACCGTCTCGCGATCGAGCACGTCGATGTAATTCGGGTTGCGGTGGACGTAGACCGCTACCATGCCGTAGTCGCGCAGGAGCTCGACGCAGGCCGAGGGGGGCTCGGGACCGTCGCAGGCCCGCCTCAAGGTGAGCCAGCGGCCCTGGTAGCGCTCGCCCATGGCGGGGACGCGGCCGCCCGCGAAGCCCGAGGGCCAGCCCTCCTCGTCATAGGCCCAGGCGTCGATGCCCAGCTGCCCAGCCGCCTCGACGCAGGCCTCGACGCAGCGCATCCAGTCCTCGCCGAGGTACTCGGTCTCGAGGCCGCCGCGTGCGTGCATGAAGAAACCGCCCATACCGCGCCGAGCGATCTCACCCGACTGCGCGACGAGGGCCCCGGGCTCGAGGGAGTCGTTCCAGGACCAGAAGGGGATGGGCCTGCGACTCGCCGGCGGGTCGTCGAGGAGCTCGAGCAGCGGGTCGCGCGGGCTCATGCGCGGCCCGCCAGCTTGGCGAACATGTCTTCGAACATGAGCCTGGTGTCGATACGCGTGTAGACGCGGATCTTGCCGCGGGACGCCGGCTGGACGCAGTCCGCGGGCGGGCCATAGCCGCCGTCCGGCAGTAGGCTGGGCCGATCCATGAGGGCGTAGCGGCTGGAGGAACTGTCGGGCTGGAAGGAGCACTGCAGCGCGGTGAGGAGGACCAGGGGGCTGTCGCCGAGGACGTAGGCCTCGCCGAGATTGCGGTCCTTGCGGCCCCAGCCCTCCGCGACGGCGGCGATCGAGTCGACGAGGAAGCGCCCGAGCTCGCCGCTGGGCGCGACCCGGGCCTCCAGCTCGGCGTAGGAGACGAGGCATTGCCGGTACGCGTCCCGCGGCACCTGCCAGAGCGGGACCGAGCTGTCGTTGAAGACGGCGCACGCCGCGTCGATGTCGATGTTAAGGTTGTACTCCACCAGAGAGGCCCTCGGGGAAGGCGTCGCGAGGCCGGGATGCTCGTTGCCTCCAATCCAGACCAGGATGAGGCGCTCGGCCACGCGGGGCTCCATAAGGAGGGCGGAGGCCGCGTCAGTAAGCCCCGCCCCGCAGGCCAGGTAGAGCGGCAGGTCGGTATCGCCGCGCATAGCCTCGGCGACGATCGCCTCGGCGGCGGCCGAGGGGATGGGGGTCCGGGTATCGCTCAGCGCCACAGGCGCGCCCTCGTGGACGGGAACCGAACCCGCCAGGCCCATGACCTCGAGCAGCTCACCCGCCCGCTTCGCGGCATTGGCCGCGCTGCGGCCCGAGGGGTCGGAGGGATCGTCGGGCCGCAGATGAGAGCCGATGATCCCCCGAATCTCCACCGAGGGCGATAGCAGGTGGTGCGCCATCTGGAAAAGATCGTCGGGATCCCCCGAGAAGTCGTTGTCCACGATGACCCGCATCCGCGACGAGACCTCGAAGCGTCCGATCTTCCTGCCCATACCGGTTTAGCCCTTCACCGCGCCGGCGGTCATGCCGTCGATCACGAGCTTGTTGAGGCCCGCGTAAAGGGCGAGGGTCGGCATGACGCCAATGGATATGGCCGCGAAGATCGCCCCCCAGTTCTTATTCCCCCACTCGTCGGAGAAGTACAGGAGGCCCGTCTGCACGGTCTTCATGGCCGTCCGACTGATGAAGGTCATCGAGAATATCATGTCGTTCCAGCGGAAGAAGAACTGGATGACCAGGACGGTGATGATCGCGTTCATCGACAGCGGCACAACCACCTTCCAGAAGACCTGGTAGATGTCGCAGCCGTCGATCACCGCCGCCTCTATGAGCTCGTCCGGTAGGCTGCGCATGTAGCTCGCGATGAGGTAGACGGAGAGGGCGAGCCCGAAGCCCGTGTAGGTGATAATAAGGCTCCAATAGGTATTAAGCAGGTGAAGCGCCTTGTACATGGTGAATAGGGGGATGAGGACGATAGTGACGGGTACCATGATCCCGCTCATGAAAAAGGACAAAGCGATGCCACGGAGGGCCCAGCGCATTTTCACGAGGGCGAAGGAGACGCTGGAGCTGAGGGCGACGATGAGGACGAGGGAGACGGCTGTCGTGATGAGGCTGTTCTTGAAAAAGATGCCCATCCTGCCGGTGGTCCAGGCGTCGGCGTAGTTCTGGACAAAGAAGCCCTCGGGCAGGGCGTAGGAGGGATTGCTCGTGAACTCGCGAGTCTCCTTGAAGGAGGAGATCAACATCCAGAGAATCGGGTAGACCTCGATGGCCAGGAATATGACCACGAAAATCTTGAAGAGCAGCGAGGCGATGTTGGAGCGGATGCGGGCGGTGTCCATTTCTCGGCCCCCTAATATTTCCGGCGACCGAAGACGCCGTTGATGACGGCGGTGACTACGATGCACTCTATCAAGATGAATACGGCAATGGAGCTGCCATACCCGTATTGGCTATGAAGGAAGGCAGAGTCGTACATGTACATGGAGAGGGTCTTCGTGGCCGTGCCAGGGCCGCCGCGCGTCAGGGCCAGGGAGGACTCGAAGACCTTGAGCGTGCCGGTGAAGCTGAAGACCAGGCAGGTCAGGGTGATCGGCCTGAGCGAGGGCAGGAGGATGTTGCGCAGGAGGCGCAGACCGTTCGCGCCGTCGATACGCGCGGCCTCGATCATCTCCGTCGGGATGTCCATGAGCGCCGCGTAGAAGATGATCGCGTAGAAGCCCATCGCGGTCCAGATGTCCATCGAGCAGAGCACTAAGAAGGCGCTACGCGGCTGGCCGAGCCAGGGCTGAACGAGGTCGCCGAGGCCGAGCAGCACGAGAAGGCTATTGAAGAGCCCGTTGTTGGGCGTGATCTCGAAGATCTTCGTGAAGAGCTGCCCCACCGCGACGACAGGTAGGACGACCGGGAAGAAGACGATGGTGCGCACGAAGGTCTTGTACTTACGGATCCCGAACATGAAGAGCAGGGCGCAGAGCAGGCCCAGCCCCACCTGTCCGAGTACCACGATAGCCACATACTCGAGGTTCATTGAGAAGGCGCCGAGAAAGATGCGGTCGCCCCACATTTTCGCATAGTTGCGGAGGCCGAAGAACTTGAAGTTGATCCCCGGCAGGCCCGAGAAGAGCGAGTAGTAGGTCGACCAGATTATGGGGACGAAGACGGAGAACAGATAGATGAGGGCTGCCGGAAGCACGAAGACGAGGATGGCTTTCTTGTCCCTGAGCAAACTTTCCATGGGGCTACCTGGGGATGAACTGGATGAGAGGCCGCCCGCGCCCGAGGGGCGCGGGCGGCCGTCTAGTAGGCCCGAAGCCTACTTCGAGGCTTGGTATTCCTTATTGGCGCTGTCGATGTCCTTCCAATACTGCTCCGGGGTGATCATGCCCAGGAAGAGGGCCTGAATGTTATCCTGGGCTACCTGGGAGGTCTTCGAGTCGAAGTTTGCCTCGAACCAGAGGCCGGCGGTCTTCGCCTTCTTGAGCTCGGCCTGGATAAGCTTGGTGTAGCCCGGGAGGTCGGTCTTGGCGTTGGTGACCTTGTAGCCCTTCACGGCGCCGTAGTCCTTCATGGCCTTGTCGCCCATGCGGGTGAACACGTACTTGACCCAGTCGGCGGTGGCCGCGTCGTATTTCGCCTTGGAGAGGCAGAGGATCGTGCCGCAGTTCATGGAGTAGTCGTCCATCTTGCCGGCGCCGCCCTTAACGAGGGGGATGTTGAAGAAGCCGATGCCCTCGGGACCGGCGACATTGCGTTTGGAGTCGTTGAGGTTCTCGGCGAACCAGGAGCCGTTGTAGAGCATAGCGGCTTTCCCGGAGAAGAGGGTATCGGCGGCGGTCGCGTAGTCGACCGTCGTGATGCCAGTGCCAAAGTAACCCTTCTTGGCCATATCCTGGACGACCTTCGCGGACTCGATGAAGGCGGGGTCGGAGAAGGATATCTTCCCGGCTACGCCCTTTTCCATCGCGTCGACGCCGAGCTTTCGCATGACGTACATATTGAGGACGCGGGAGAGCGGCCACTTGTCCTTGCCGCCCGCAGTAAAGGGTTGAATGCCGACCTTCTTGAGCTTCTCGCAGTCGGTCATGAGTTCGTCCCAGGTAGCGGGCGGAGCCTTGATCCCGGCCTTTGTGAAATCGGCCTTGTTGTACCAGAGGCCCTCGATGTTCATCCCGAGGGGCAGGTCGTAGAGCCCCTTATTCGAGGCGAGGCGCTTGAGGAGGGAGACGGCGCCAGCGTCGAGGTACTCGGAAATGCCGAGGTCCTTAAAGGCCTTCTCGATGTCGACGATCTTGCCGGCCTCGATGAGCTCGAGGATGGGTGTGCCGGACTCGTAGGCGAAAACATCGGGCAGATCGTCGCTGGCGAGAAGTACCTTGACCTTCTGCTGGAGGGAATTCGTATCGACCAGCTCGAAGTCCAACTTAAAGTTGGGATGCGTAGCCTGATATTCCTTGGTCAAGTCGAGGATGAGCTTGGAGTTATCATTGGCTTCGGGCCAAATCGAGAGGAACGAGATGGTCTTCGCTTTAGCCTGAGCGCCAGCTAATCCGGCGAAAACGACAAGCACGGCGAGCAATACGGAAATTCTCTTGGACATGCTCTTACCTCCTGGCAATCGGTGCAACGCTTTGCGTTAGGCAAAGTATGGTAGCGGTTTTTCTTACTGTCAAGAAATATTAGAAAATAAACGAAAGCGAAAATATTCGTTTCCCGGCATCAATTAAGTAATTGGTGGGTGATTGACAAAATACCCATAAATAAAGCGGCGTGGACTTTCTTTTACTTTCGATTGACTAGGACCTGAAAAGATGCTCAAATGGAGAGATAATCGTTTCCATTCGTGGGCTGACCGCCCCCTCAACGAGACGAAAAGGATACGCGAATGTCTAGCGAACGCAGTGGCACGGCCCTCCTCGCGCAGGAGAGGAGGAAAAGGATACTAGAGCTAATACAAGAGGAAGGCAGCGCGCGCGTCACCGCGCTGAGCTCCCTTTTCGATGTATCGGAGCCTACCATCCGCCAGGATCTCGAGATCCTCGACCAGCAAGGCTTCGTCACGCGAGAGCACGGCGGCGCCTTCCTACGCTCGGTTTCGCGACAGGTGAGCGAGCTCACCCTCCAGCATATGGACAATCTGGACAAGAAGGCCCTCATTGCGAAGAAAGCCGCCCAGTTAGTGAGAAGTGGCGACCGGATCATCCTCGACTCGGGCTCCACAGTGACAGAGCTCGCCAAGTGCCTCTCCAGCGCCCAGAACCTTGTCGTTATCACGAACGCGATCAATATCGCCCTTATTATTGGAGCGAACCCCGCCTGCGAACTCATGGTTACGGGTGGCGACTTCAAGGCGCCCACCCTATCACTGACGGGCGAGAAGGCGGCCGCCTTCTTCCGAAACATCTACGTCGACAAGCTCTTCCTCGCTACGGGCGGCATCTCTCCCTCCCTCGAACTCACTTATCCGGGCTATAGCGACCTCGCGGTCAAAAAGGCGATGATCGACGCCTCCAAGGAAGTCTACCTCCTCGCCGATTCCACTAAATTCGGCGTAGCCTCCTTCGCCTCCCTGGGGTCCATGAATTGCGTGGACGCGATCGTGACCGACGAAGGCATAGAAGAGAGTACACGTAAACAACTTGATGCTCTCGGTGTCCGGCTAATTATCGCTTGAAGACGCATACTACCGCCACGTGCCGACCGCTCGTCGTAGTGGGTCTTAAGGCGCCAATTCCATATAAGGTAAATTACCTATAGCCAATGTAGGCCTGTATCCGATTCCCAGCCTTAACTAGGGGTCCTAAAGTGGGGGCACAGGGAAGGCCCAGGGCCGTTCCCCATTATCACAAGGAGGACTGCATGAATATTAAAGGGAAACTGGCGTCGCTCGCCATCGTTCTCGCCCTCGTGGCGCCGGTAATGACCTTCGCCGCCCCGACCAAGGTCGTCGAGTGGTGGCACATCGGTACTGCCGCGAACGACAAGGCCATGTTCCAGGGATTTGCCGATGCGTACATGAAACTCCATTCGGACGTCCAGATCAACATCACCGTGCTCGAGAACGAGGCCTTCAAGAGCAAGCTGACCACGGTCATGCAGTCCGGCAACCCGCCTGACGTGTTCCAGACCTGGGGCGGCGGCGTCCTCGGCGAGTATGCCCAGGCTGGCCTCCTCAGGGATATCAGCAAAGAGACGAAGGACACGGCTTGGGGTAAATCCATGGCTGCCGGAGTGTGGGCGACCTACACCGTGGACGGCAAGATCTACGCCGTACCGAACGATGCCGGCTGCATCACCTTCTGGTACAACAAGGACCTCCTCGCCAAGGTAGGCTACAAATCATTCCCGACCGACTGGGCCGACTTCCTTACCCTCGTAAAGAAGCTCAAGGCCGCCGGAATCACCCCGATCTCCCTCGCGGGCAACGATAAGTGGCCGGCCATGCACATGTGGTCCTATATCGCCCTCCGCCTCGGCGGGGCTTCCCTCTTCGCCGACACGGTTTCCGGCAAGAACAAGGCCGGCTTCAATGAAGCCACCTGGGTCAAGGCCGGGACGATGCTCAACGAGCTCGCCGCGCTCAAGCCCTTCCAGGACGGTTTCCTCGGCGCCACCTACAACGACGAGGCCGCGCTCGTGGGCAATGGCGTAGCCGCCATGGAGTTGATGGGCCAGTGGGCGCCCAACGTCCAGAAGGACAATTCTTCCTCCAAGGCCGGCCTCGGCGATAAGTTGGCCGCGGCTCCCTTCCCCGCCATCAAGGGCGGCAAGGGCAAGGTCACCGAGGTTATCGGCGGCGGCGGCGGATTTGCCCTCGGCAAGAACGCCTCCGACGCGGCGGTCGACTTCGTCAAGTTCCTCACCAACGTCGAGAACATGACCACCTGGGCCAAGACCAGCGGCATCCTCGCCACGACCAAGGGCGCCGAGGTCGGCATCACCGACCCCAACGCCAAGATGGTGAAGGCTCTCGTCGATAAGTGCACTTTCTTCCAGCTCTACCTAGACCAGGCCTTCCCGCCCGCGGTAGGCGGTGCGGTGAACGACGCGGTCCAGACCATCCTCGCCGGCACGGCCACTCCGACCCAGGCCTGCGCAGCGATCCAGTCTGCCTTCGTCGCCAAGTAAGCGGCCAGGCAAGGACGATCAGTTAACCTCGGCGCGAAGATCGCGGGAATACCCACCGCGGTCTTCGCGCCGAGGCTCTACCCGCCGAAAATAGGCTTCGAAGCGAGGAATTAATTGGCTAAGCGATCCATTCCCAAGGGGAGCCTAAACCGGGCGAACTTCCTCACCCTGGCGATCCTCCTGGGCCCTGCCTTAATACTTTTCACGGCGCTCGTTATCGTCCCCGTCTTCGAGGCGGCGATCTTCAGTTTCTATAAATGGAACGGTTTCGGCCCGATGGTCAATTTCCGGGGCTTCCAGAACTACATCCAGTTCTTCAAGGACGCTATAGTCCATAAGGCCCTGTTGCACAATCTCATCATCGCCGTCGTGTCGCTCGTCGTCGAGCTGCCCATCGCCATGCTGCTCGCGGTGATCGTCTGCGACCCGAAGTTCAAGGGCGCGGTGTTCTTCCGAACCTTCTTCTTCCTACCCTACGTGCTCTCCGAGGTCATCACCGGCGTACTCTGGCAATTCATCTATCACCCGCAATATGGGCTCGTACGCGCTATATGGGGCTTGTTCGCCCCCATCGAGACGGCCCCGACCCTTATGGGGAACACCACGACGCTCCTCTGGGCCATCCTCGTGGTCATCATCTGGAAATACTTCGGCTTCCATATGACCATCTACATCGCCGGACTGCAGGACATTCCCAGGGAGCAGATCGAGGCCGCGACGATCGACGGCGCCTCGTCTTGGCAAACTTTCATTTCCGTAACCCTGCCCGGAATGCGGACCAGTATCCAGCTCTCGGTCTTCTTCGCGATCATCGGGTCCTTCCAGCTTTTCGACATCGTCTGGGCGATGGGAAAGGGAGATCCAGTAAACGCGGGCGAGACCATAGTCACCTACATGTACAAGATCGGCCTACAGCGCTTCAATATAGGCTATGGCGGCACCATCGCCGTCTGCATCTTCCTCATCTGCCTCTTCTTCAATGTCTTCTACCAGAAGATCCTCGTCAGGGAGGACGATTAAGCCATGAGATCCATGACAAGAAGAAACCGGCTCATGGCCGCGATCAAATACCTAGTCTGCGCGATCATGATCCTCGTCATAGCGGTACCCCTCTACATATCGGTCATGGGCGGCTTAAAAAGCGTCGGGCAGCTGCGCGCGGAGCCCGTATCCCTGCCGAACCCCGTCAACTGGAACCAATACACCGACATGCTCACGGGAAAGAACGGCAGTTTCTGGCCCAAGCTCGTGAACAGCGTCGTCATCGGCCTCGGCACGGTAGGCGTCATCCTTATCATCGGGACCTTCGCCGGATACGCCTTGGCGCGCATTAAATTCAAGCTTAACGGCCTCATCTACGCCTACTTCCAGCTCGGGCTCCTCTTCCCCCTGGCGGTGGCGATCCTCCCCCTCTACCTCCAGCTGCGAAGCTTCCACCTCCTGGACAGCGCGATCGGCGTGATCTTGCCCCAGGCCGCCTTCGGCCTGGCGATGATGCTCATGCTCCTTCGAGGCTTCATCAAGGCCATCCCCCTCGAGCTCGAGGAGGCGGCGGCGATCGACGGATATAGCCGCTTCGGCTTCCTCTTCAGGATCGTGGTGCCCCTGTCGACGCCCATCCTGGCGACGGTCTCGGTCCTCACCCTCGTCTCGAGCTGGAACAATTTTTTCACGCCCCTCTTGGTGTTCAACAGCGAGAAGAAGTACACCCTACCCATGGGCGTGATGAATTTCATGGGTGAGCACGCGGCGGATTGGAACCTGATCCTCGCCTATCTCACCTTGGCCATGATACCGGCGGTCATCATCTATGTCCTCTGCCAGAAGTACATCGTAGCGGGATTGACCGGCGGCGCCATCAAAGGCTAAGGCCCTCCGATGGCCTACCTGACGATCGACGACGTACCCTCCCGTCTCTTCGCCGAGAAGCTCGCCTACCTGGAGGAGCTGCGCCTCCCGGCGCTGCTCTTCTGCGTGGGCGAGCAGGCCCGAGGCCGCGAGGACGAGCTGGCCGAGGCCCTCGCCTCGGGTTGCCTCCTGGGCAACCATTCCTACTCCCATCCCCGCTTCTCGGAGCTGAGCATCGACGCCTGCCGCCGCGAGATCGAGAGGACCGACGCCCTGCTCCAGTCCATCTACGATCTCGCCGGCCTCGCCTGGGAGCCCAAGCTCTTCCGTTTCCCATATTTCGACCGGGGCGCGGCCGGCCGGGACGCCGCCCGGCTCCAGCTCATCCTGCGCGAGCTCGGCTACCGCGCTCCCGCCGCCCAGGGAGGGGACAGGGCCGACACGGACTGCTCCTTCGACCAGAAGGAGTACTGCCTGGACGATCCCGAGGAAGTCTACGCCCGTATCGACGCTAGCCATCCCGGACCGGGGGACGTTATCCTCATCCACGACCACGAGAAGAGCCACAAGGTATTCTTCGAATGCGTGGACAGGTACCGAGAGCATGGCTTACGATTCGACTCCGTCACTTAAGCCTCCGCGGATAGGCGTCTTCATTGGCCGCGTCGACGACTCCTTCCAGCGCACCATCTGGAAAAGCATCGTCGCCCGCGCCCGGGAGCGCGGCGCCGAGGCCATCGGCTTCTTCGGGCACGGCCTCGGCTCGCCCGTGCCCAGCCAGGCCACGATGAACGTGGTCTACCGCATGGCCAGCCCCCGTTGCCTCGACGGCCTCATCGTCCTCTCCAACACCGTGGGCAACTTCGAGGACCCTGCCCGCGTCGCATCCCTCGTCGCGGGCACGGGCCTCCCCGCCGTCTCCATGCAATTCGACCTGGGAGGCCTGTCTTATGTGCGGACTCGCGGAGGCCCGGCCATGGCCGAGCTCGTGCGCCACCTCGCCCGAAGCCATGGCAGGCGCCGCTTCGCCCTCGTGACCGGTCCCCGCCGCCACGGCGACTCCATCGAGAGGGAGGCTGCCTTCCGCGAGGCCCTGGCGGCCGAGGGCATTGCCTTCGACGAGCGGCTCCTCTTCGAGGGTAGGTTCTTCAAGGAATCCGGCGAGGACGCCGTCCGCCGCTTCCTCGACTCCGGCCTAGACTTCGACGCCCTCGTCTGCCTCAACGACTTCATGGCCTTCGGCGCCCTCGAGGCCCTGCGTGAGCGGGGGGTGGACGTGCCCGGCCGCGTATCCGTCACGGGCTTCGACGATGTCGCCGAGGCGCGCTGGGCCGGCCCTCCCCTCACCACAGTGCACCAACCCCTCGAGGCGCTCGGTGCCGAGGCCCTGGATCTGGCCCTCGAGCTCCTGGCCGGCGGGACGACGGGCCTCGGAGAAGCCCGCGGCGGCCCGAGGAGCCTCGATTGCGCCTGCGTCTTCCGCCGCTCCTGCGGCTGCCCGCCGGAGCCACTCCTCCCGCCCTCCGGCCACGCCGAGGCAGGCGACGCGGCGGAGCTCAGGCTCGCAGGCGAGCTCGCCTCCCTCGCCTCGAGGGGCGAGCTGCACGGGCTCCTCGCCCTCCTCGACCGGGAGCTCTCGGCCAGGCAGGGCGAGCCCGGCGGGGCCGAGGAGCTCCGCCGCCTCCTGTACGCCGCCCGCGCCCGCGGCGGCGGGTTCCCTAAAGCCGCCGCCCAGGCCTCGCCCGGCTTCGACTGCTTCGACCAAGGACTCGCCCTCATCGCCGAGGCGGAGCTCCGCTGGGAAATCGAGGACAAGCTGCGCATAGCCGAGCGCTCTTCCTTCATCAGGGAGCTCGGCATGAGGATCCTTGGGACCTTCAGCCTGGAGGCGCTCGTGCGGCAATGGGAGAGCTGCCTCGGCCCGATGGGCGTCGCGCGGAGCTACCTTGTCCTCTTCGAGGCCCCCGTGCCTCCCCTCGGCGTCGCCCTGCCCCCGCGCTCGCGCCTCGTGCGGCCCTCGGCCTCGCCGGGCGGGGGCGTGTCCGAGCTCCAGTTCCCCACCGCCTGTCTCCTCCCACCCGAACTCGGGATCGTATGGGGCCCGGCCGGCTGGATCATCGAGCCCCTGGTCTACCAGGACGAGGCCCTGGGCTACCTCCTCGTCGAGTCCGGCACCGAGGAACCCCTCGTCTACGAGTCCCTGCGCGACCAGATGTCCGCGGCCGTCAAGGCCACCCTCCTCATGGAGGAGATCGAGGAGAACAGGCGGAGCCTCGAGCGCCTGGTGGAGCGTAGGACCGAGGAGTTGCGGAACGCCAACCGCGGCCTCAAGGCCCAGATCGCCCAACGTAGGATACTCGAGCGCGAGGTCCAGGAGATCGGCAACCGCACGATGCAGGCCATCGGCCAGGACATCCACGACGACCTCTGCCAGCAGCTCGCGGGCATCTCCATGCTGGCCGCCGCGCTCGAGGACGGGCTCTCCTCGGGGGCGGGCGATCCCCAGGACTCCATCGCGGCGGCCCTGGGCTCCGCGCGCGAGATACGCGGCCTCCTCGAGGGCGCGGTCGACCGCTCGCGGCAATTCGCCCGCACCCTCTACCCGCCCGGCCTCGTGGAACGGGGCCTGGTCCTGGCCCTCGAGGAGCTCTGCGCCTCCCTCGGCCGCGCCTCCGCCGGGACGGGCGCGGTCCATAGTGCGGGTCCCTCGATCAGCTTCCAGGCCGAGGGCGACTGCGGGATAGCCGACCAGGCCAAGGCCCTCCAGCTCTACCGGATCGTCCAGGAGGCCCTCTCGAACGCCCTCCGGCACTCCGGCAGCGAGGTGATCATGCTGCGCCTCCTCCGCCGAGAGGGGCGCCTCGTCGCCGAGGTCCGGGACTTCGGCCGAGGCATGGGCCCGACCAAGGCACAGGGCCGGGGCATGGGCCTCCGCATCATGCGCTACCGGGCGGACTCCATCGGGGCCCGCCTCGAGATACGGAACCTGGAGCCGGGCGTCTGCGTCTCGTGTTCCCTTGAGTGATAGGAGGGTCTACCCGTGGATGGCGCAACTGACATCGTGAAATTCCTGATCGTCGACGATCACCCGATATTCCGCCACGGCCTCATCGCCCTGCTCGAGCGGGACCCCCGCTATCGGGTCTCGGCCGAGGCGGGGACCATCGAGGAGGCCGTCGCCGCCCTCGAGGCCGGGGCTCCCGACATGGTCCTCCTAGACATATCCCTGGGCCACCAGAGCGGCCTCGACCTCCTCAAGGTCCTGCGCTCCGCCTGCCCCGAGGCGAAGGCCCTCGTAATCTCGATCCACGACGAGGCCGTCTACGCCGAGCGCGCCTTGCGCGCCCACGCCAGGGGCTACATCATGAAGCAGGAGGCGAGCTCGGTGCTCAAGGAGGCCGTCGCGACCATATTGGCCGGGAAGATCTTCGTGTCGACGGCCATCGAGGACCAGCTCCTCGCGCAGTCCTGCAGGGCCAAGGCCGAGACCCTGCGGTCGGAGACATCCATTCTCTCGGACCGTGAGCTGGAGGTCCTCAAGGCGATGGGCCAGGGCTTCGGAGCGATGGAGACGGCGACGATGATGGGCATCGCGGTGAAGACAGTCAATGTCTACCAGGACCACATCAAGAAGAAGCTCGCCCTCGGGAGCATAGCCGAGCTCCGCAAGTACGCTATCCAGTGGCTGCAGTCGCTCTAGCGCGGCCCGCTACAGCTCGTAGCGCTCGCCCTTCCTCACGATCTGCACGTCCTTGACGCCCTTCTCGCGCAGGAACTTCTCCATGTGGGTAAGGCCTTCCTTCTCGCCGTGGACCAGGAAGACGCGCTTCAGCTGCGAGAGGTCGAGGCTCGACATCCAGTCCCAGGCTTCCTGGTAGTCCGCGTGGGCGGAGAAGGCGTTGATCTCCTCGATCCGAGCGCGCACCGGGTAGAGGTCGCCGTGGATCCGCACTTCCTTCTCGCGGTCGCGTATGCGCCGCCCCAGCGTGTTCGCGGCCATGTAACCCACGATGAGGATCGTCGCGCTCGGGTCGGAGATATTGTGAATGAGGTGGTGCTGGATCCTGCCCGCCTCGCACATGCCGTCCGCGGAGATGATGATCGCCGGCCCCTGGTATTCGTTCAGGCGCTTCGAGTCCTGCACGCTCGAGGAGAAATGCAGGCTGTTGAAGCCGAAGGGGTTCTCGTGGTGCACGGTGAAGGCGCGGTGCGTCTCCTCGTCGTAGCACTCCGGGTGGATCTGGAAGATGCTCGTCGCGTTGATGGCCATGGGGCTGTCCACCCAGATCGGGATCTCCGGTATGCGCTTGGCGTCGACCAGGAGGTGGAAGTAGAAGATCAGCTCCTGCGTGCGCTCGATGGCGAAGGAGGGGATGATCACCTTGCCCTTGCGCGCCGCGGCCTGGTTGACGATATCGGTCAGCTTGTCGATGGCCTCCTCGGTGCCCTCATGGAGCCGGTCGCCGTAGGTTGCCTCGAGCACGAGGTAGTCCATCGCGGGGATGATCGCCGGGTCCCGGATGATCGGCTTGTTCTTGCGCCCGAGGTCCCCCGTGAAGGCGATGGTCACCTCCCGTCCCGAGCGGTCCCGGGCGTGGGTATAGGCCATCGCCGAGCCGAGGATGTGGCCGGCGTCGTAGAGCTCGACCTTGATCCCGTCGCCGATCGGCATCGGGCGGTTATACGACACCGTCACGAACTGCCCCGTCGCCTTGATCACGTCCTCCTCGGTATACAGCGGCTGCCAATCGAACTTTTGGCCCTTGCGCGCCGCCTGCTTGCCCAGGTACTCGGCGTCGCGGGCTTGGATCGAGGCCGAGTCCATCATCACCACGCCGGCCAGGTCGCGCGTCGCCGGCGTCGAGTAGATATTCCCGCGATAGCCGCGCTTGGCGAGCAGCGGCAGCATGCCGCAGTGGTCGAAGTGCGCGTGCGTGAGTATCACCGAGCTGATCGACTCGGGGTCCGGCACGAGGGCCCGGTTCTTCTCCTCGGCCTCTTCGCGCTTACCCTGGAAGGCGCCGCAGTCGATGAGGCAGCGCGCCCCGTCGATGGTGAGTATGTGCTTGGAGCCGGTGACCTCGCCGGCTCCGCCCTCGGAATGCAATCGTATGCTCATGCGCTAATAGTAGCGCCGATTCCGCCATGAGGCAAACCGGTTTCGGGGGGGGGTAGGACCGCTGTCATTCGCCAAGGCTGCGACGTTGGGCGACATCCATATCCGAAGGATTCACGATATTTCTTTTTGCGGCAATAAGTCGCATCTATTTGACTTCGCGGCGAAGGAGTCGTACAGTAGACAAAGAAGGATCTATTAAGGAGGACCACATGGCAATCATCACCATCGCGCGCGAGCTCGCCGCCCTCGGGGAAGAGGTCGCCAGGGAGCTCTCCCGCCTTACAGGCTACAAGCTCATCGACCGCGAGTACCTCGAGAAGCGCCTGACCGATTACGGCCTCGGGGCCGAGAAGCGCGAGAAATACGACGAGAAGAAGCCCGGTTTCTGGGCTTCCCTATCCCAGGAGAGGGACGATTACCTCCACTTCCTCAAAGCCGCTCTCTTCGAGGAGGCGATCGGCGGGGACTGCATTGTCATCGGCCGAGGAGGCGCAGCGGTATTCAAGTCCGTGCCGAGCCTCGTGGCCGTCAAGTTCGTATCGCCCCTCGCCCTCCGCATAGAGCGGGTGATGAAATCCTACTCCTGCGACGAGAAGCACGCCCTGCAGATCGTGGAGGAAAGCGACCACAACCGCATCGGCTTCCACAAGTACTTCTTCTCTATCGATTGGGCCGATCCCTGCAGTTACGACCTAACCATCAACTCCACCAAGGCCAACACGGCCCAGACCGCCAAGCTCATCGACGCCTACCGTAATTCCGTCATCGATCCCGCAAAGGAGGAAACGGGGAAGCGCCGCCTGGCCGAGCTCCTCCTCGGCCAGAGGGTGGTCACCGAGATCGTCTATGCCAAGAAGGTGCCCGTGCATTTCCTCGAGGCGGCGGCGGACGGCGGGAGGGTCATCCTGCATGGCGTCGCCAATACCCAAGCGGCCATCGACGCGGCACTCGCGGCGGCCCGGGCCCTGCCCGGCGTCACCGAGGCCGAGAGCGCCATACAGGTCGTGCAGGAATTCACGGTGATGCCTTGAGTTGATAGTTCATGCCCGATCCGGGTATGATGGACTGGTGCAGAGACTTACCGGCTTCCACGCCATAGAGGAATACCTCCGTTCAGCCAAGGGCTCGGCCCGCTCGCGGGCGCGGGTCTTCGTCTCTTCCTCCGGCCCCCGCATCAAGGCGATCCTGGAGCTGTCCGCGGAGCTAGGCGTCGGGGTTACCCGCGCCGCCAAAGCCGAGCTGGACGCCCTCGCCCCCGACCATCGGGGCATCGTGCTCGAGGCCGACGAGGCCGCCCGGGAGGAGCCCGACCTCGATACCTTCCTCATGGAGCCGCCCGAGACCTCGCTGGTCCTCGTCCTCGATCATATCGAGGATCCGCAGAACCTGGGCGCGATCCTGAGGTCCGCCGACGTATTCGCGGCCGACCTCGTGCTCGCGCCGAGGAAGCGCTCGGCCCCCCTCACCGACGCGGCCATAAAGGCCTCAGCGGGAGCTGCCGCCTACGCGCCCCTCTCCCTCGTTCCCAACCTCGCCGAGGCCCTGCGCAAGCTGAAGAAGGGCGGCTTCTGGCTCTACGCCGCAGACATGGGAGGCGCGAGCCTTCCCGCGGCCGACATCTCGCGCCGCGCCGTCCTGGTCCTCGGCAATGAGGGCGCGGGCGTCTCCCGCCTTCTCCGCGACGAGTGCGACTTCGCCGTCTCCATCCCCATGTCCGGGCATGTGGATTCGCTCAACGTCTCGGCCGCCGCCGCCGTGCTCATGTACGAATTCCGCCGACGCTTCCCCGCCTGACCGCCGCCATCGAGGCGGCCTGGGCCCTAGGCGAGAATCCTGGCCAGGAGCTCTCCCATCAGGACAGGGCTCACGGCCTCGGGATCGATACGGCCCTCGATGCCCATGCCGTTCGACAGGGCGAGCAAGGTGGTCGCCAGATCCATGGCGCGCGCGTGACCGAGCTCGATCCCGGCGGCGGAGGCATGCGACTCCGCGGCCTCCGCTATCCTCGCCCTCATGGCCCGCCGCTTCAGGGCTAGCTTGGCGCGGAGCTCCTCGTTCCTGGCGCAGCGGAGCCAGAACTCTATGAACAGCTCCTGCCAGGCAGGGTCGGCTTCTCCCAGCTCGCGCAACAGCTTCCCGACGAGCCTCGCGAGGTCCGCTCCCGACCGCCCCGCCTTGCCGCCGGCGCCCCGAACGGAGGCAGCCCTTCCCTCGCCCACGGAACGGATCGCCTCGATGCGCGCGTCGATGCGAGAAGAAACGAGCTCGAAGAACAGCTCGTCCTTGTTCGCGAAATTCGAATAGACGGCTCCCTTGCTGAAGCCGGCCGCCTCTGAGACGCGCTCCAGGCTCGCGCCCTCGTAGCCCTTCTCCTCGAAGACGGCGAGGGCCGCCTCGAGTAGGCGGGAACGCACCTCGTCGCGCCTCACGCGCTTGACGCGCCCGGGCGTCGCCGCCGATGCCGGTCTCCTCGCTGTCATCATCCCTCCAAATACCTGCGGTATTCAATACCATTGGTATTGACTTTGCCTACCCTTCGCCGCTACATTCCAGGCATCAGGCCCCGGAAGGGCCGATCGCGGAGGGCAAGACTTGGAATATCGTGCAGAACTATTCGACCAATTGCAATCGCTTTTCGACGAGATCGGCTGGAACGATCACCAGCTCCATTGCGAGCTCCATTTCCCGGCCCGCCTCGACGCTGCCGTCCTCGAGCGGGCCGTCGCCCTCAGTCTACGGGCGGAGCCGATCCTCGCGACGAGGTACGCGCGAAGCGGTGACGAGGCCTCATGGCAGAGCCTCGGGCCGGAAGAGCTCGGGGCTGCCTTCGCGGTTACCGAGGACGCGGCGGTCTTCGAGGCCGCGCGGGTTTATAGGATAGACGAGGCGCGGGGGCCGCAGCTCCGAATCTGTCTCCTAAGGGGCCAGCGCGATTCCCTGGCCATCGCGATGAACCATATGATAGCCGACGCCGCCGGCTTCAAGGACTACCTCTACCTCCTCGGCGAAACCTACTCGGGGCTCCTGCTCGATCCCCGCTACGCCCCGCGCGGGCCGCTGGGCGGGGACAGGGGCATGGGTGGGGCGACGCGGAGCCTGCGGCCGGCCGCCAGGATCAAGGCCTTTCTAGCCCAGGCCCGCGACAGCAATGCGACGGGCTCGGACGCCTTCCCCTTAGGCGGGCCCGGAGAGGAGGACGAGCCCCTCATCGTGACGAGGACGATCGGCCGCGAGAGGTCCGCGAGGCTCCAGGCCTATTGCAGGGAACGCGGGGCCACGATCAACGACGCCGTCCTCGCGGGATATTACCGCGCCCTGGCGCGGCGTATGGGAAGCGAGGCGGCGGGGCGCCTGGAAGTGCCTATCATGGTCGACATGAGGCGCTACCTGGAGCGCAAGGACCCAGGGCCGCTCCGCAACCTGTCCTCGACGGTCATCACCAGGCTCAGGTTAGCCGAGGGCGAGGGCTTCGAGGCGACCCTCTTGGGGGCCAAGGCGCGGATGGACGAGCTCAAGCTCGGGGGCATAGGCCTCGGCGGATTCCTCAAGCTGGAGCTGCTCCGCGCCGCGGCGGGCCCGAGGCGCGCCATACGCCTCCTCAGGCGCGGTTTCAAGCCGCCCCTCATCTGCATGACCAACGTGGGCGAGCTGGACTCGAGACGGCTCTCCTTCGGCGGATGTCGTCCCGACTCGGCCTACCTTTGCGGCTCGATCAAGCGCAAGCCCCACTTCCAGCTCGCCCTGTCGGGCTACGGCGGCGAGCTCACCCTGAGTTCCAACCTCTACGGCAGCGCGGCGGACAAGGTGAGCGTCGAGGCCTTCCTCGGCGAGGTCGAGGCGGAGCTCAAAGTCTAGAAGAGCGTGCCGCCTGGCGCGAGACCGGCCGAGCGCGACAAAGGAAAAGGGGAACCGACGCTCATGCGCCGGTTCCCCTCTCCTTGGGTGCTGATGGCCGAGAGCTCTACTTGTAGAACTGGGCGTACTTGGCCGTACGCTCGTCGATGATCGCCTGCACGCCTGAATCCAGGATGGACTTGAGGCCCTTGTCCCAGACCGAGTCGAAATCGGAAGTCTTGGCGACGACGGCCTGGGTGAGCAGGTTATCGCGCTTCTCCTGCTCGACGGGGCCCATGCCTTCCTCGGACGCGACAGCGCCGACGTTGAAGTTGGCGGTGACGCGGGACTGGTTGCGCTGGATGGCGTAGGACCTTTCGATGTAGCGCTTCTCGATCCCGGCATAGCCCATCGCGAGGGACTTGGCGGTCTTGGCGGCATCGCCCATGTCCAGGCCGTTGATAACGATCGTGTAGTCGATGTTCATCGCCGAGTTCATGATCTTGTCGCCCTTGGCGGCTATGGTCTTCACCGAGCCATCGGCCTGGGGCTCATGGGTCACGCCCGGCTCGCCGATCTGGAGGAAATTGCGATTCTCGAACTTGGAGAGCCAGTCGAGGTAGAGCAGGGACGCGACGGGCTCCTTGTTGGTGGAGGGGAAGAAGACCTTGCGATCGATGGGAGCGCTCAGGTACTTGCGGTACTTGCCGGAATCGTTCGGGAAGCACTCGATCGCGATGTAGCCGGCGTCCGGCCCGGCGCTCTTGCGAAGCTGGGCTATATAACTGTTGTCGCCGTCGCGGTAGGGGATGTCCCAGTTATGGATGAAGGCGCCTACGTAGCCAGCCTTGATCAGGTTGTCCTCGGTCTTGTCGCCCATCTTGTAGAGGGGGAAGTCCTTCCAGATGAGCCCGTCGTTGTACCACTTGTTGAGGACGCGGATTCCTTCCTTGTAGTTCGGCCAGAGCAGGCGCCGGTCGTCGAAGCCTCGGATCCACATCTCCTTGTCAGTGATCGCGTCCGGGACGAAGGAGGTGGCGAGGATATCGGCCCTCCAGCCTACGTCGACGCTCATGGAGAAAGGAACCATCTTGTCGGCGTCCTTGCCGAGGAGGGCGGGGGCGTTCTTCTTGAAGGCCTGGAGCATCGCCTCGAATTCCTTGGTGTTCTTAGGCTCCTTCAGGTTGAGCTTCTTGAGCCAGTCCTCCCGCACGAAGACGCTCGTGCGGTTATTCTGGAAGAGCAGGGCCTCGATGGCCCAAAGAGTCCCGGCCTTGGGATCCTTGTCCCAATAGATATTCTTGTCCCCGAGGACGGAGAAGAGGTTGGGAAGCTCCTTCTTGTACTTCGACAGATAGGGGGCCATGTCGACGACGCCGCCCATATTGGCGTAGGTCAGAATGGTCGGGTAGCTATAGGTGACGCAGACGTCGGGCGCGTCGTTGGCCGCCAATAGGTTGTTCATCACCTGGACTTCGGTCCAGCGCGGCACGCGCTTGAAGGTCACGGCTACGTTGTGGTCACGGAGCATCCCCGCCTTGATGTAGTTCGTGTAGAAATTGTCCTCGGGCTTCGAGCCGCCGTCGTTGGCGCGGTCGTAGATCTCCACCACAATGGACTTCGTCTTCTTAAACTTGCCGTTTACGAGCTCGTCGTCCGCGGCGTACGCGAGACCCGCGACGAGCAGAAGGCATAGGAGCATGGAAAGTAGCTTCTTCATGCAAGACCCTCCTGGAAGCATATATCCAGGCACAGAGTGCCTGACTCTCGGGACTATTCCTTCACCGCGCCGAGGGTCGCCCCGGCTATGAAGTAGCGCTGCAGCCAGGGATAAACCACGAGTATGGGGACGGTGGCGAACATGATGGCCGCCGCCTTAAGCGACTCGGTAAGCCCCGGCGCCGCGCCTTCCGCGGCAACCACGTCTATGTTCGAGATCGCGGTGATAAGGTTGTACAACAACAGCTGGATGGGATAGAACTCGCGGACGTTCATGAACATGAGGGCGTCCGAGAAGCCGTTCCAACGCCCAACGGCGTAGAAGAGCGCGATCGTGGCGATCGACGGCATGGAAAGCGGAAGGTAGATGCTCCAGAGTATCCTGATCGGCCCGGCTCCGTCGATCTCCGCGGACTCGCGCATACTGGCGGGCAGCTCGCTCATGAAGGAGCGCAAGAGGATCATGTTGAACACCGAAAGGCAGTACGGAACGATGAGGACGACCGGCTTGTTGAGAAAATCGATCTGCTTGAGCAGCAAGTAGGTCGGTATAGTGCCGGCATTGAAGAACATGGTAAAGACGATCGCCACGTTGAAGAACTTGCGCCCCTTGAGCTTATCGTAGGTCAGGGGGTAGGCGCACATCGCGGTCATGATCAGCGAGAGGCTGGTGCCGATGAGGGTCAGGAGGCCAGTCCACCAGAGGGCTCGGGTGAACTTGCCGTCCTCGAGGACGAATTTATAGGCTTCCAGGTTGAAGCCGACGGGCCACAGGGTGACCTGGTTTTTGATGAGCGCATCGGTGGAGCTCAGGGAGCGAGCGGCGATATGGAGCACCGGCGCGAGGCAGAGGATGATGACAATCAGGCATATAAGCACGACGACCAAGTCGCCGGCCTTAGTCTTTTTCGAGGTTACCACGGTCCGCCCTCCCCTAGATGATGCCGCGCTCGCCGTACTTCTTGGCGAGCCGGTCGGCGGCGAGCAGGAAGATGACCCCTACGACGGACTGGAAGAGCCCGACGGCGGTGGTCAGAGAGAACTGCAGCCCGCGGATGCCGTAATTATAGACGAAGGTCGCGATGACGCTCGACACGTTGTTCACCAAGGCGTTGCCCAAGGCGTAGGGCCGGTCGAATTCGCTTCCAAGAATGTACCCGAGCCTGATGATCAGCATGACTATTATGGTGGACCGGATGCCCGGCAGGGTGACGTGCCAGATCCTCTTCATCCGGCCGGCGCCGTCCATCGCGGCCGCCTCGTAGAGCTCGGGATTGATCGCGGTGATGGCGGCGAGGAAGATGATCGTATTCCAGCCGATGCTCTGCCAGACGCCCAAGGACACGTAGGTGGCGATCCAGTGGCCCGGCTCGTTGAGGAAGGGGATGGTCGGAAGGCCCGCCTTCGCGAAGAGGACGTTGAGGAGCCCCGAGCTGGGGGCGAAGACCTGGAGGGCGAGGCCCGCGATGATGATCCACGACAGGAAGTGGGGCATATAGGCGATAGTCTGCGTCAGACTCTTGAGCTTCTTGAACCGCAGCTCGTTGAGGACGATGGCGAGGATAATCGGCGCAGGGAAGCCCACGAGAAGGTCGAGGAGGTTGAGCGTGATGGTATTGCGGAGCGCGAAGAGGAAGTCCCGGTTCGCGAAGGCCTTGATGAAGTATTCCATGCCGTGGTTGGCGGCCCAGGGCTGCTCCCAGATGCTATTAACTATGCTGTATTTCTTGAAGGCTATCTGCACATAGGCTATGGGAATGTACTTGAAGACGACAAGATACACCATGGGCGCGAGCAACAGGAGGTAGAGCGTCCAATAGCGCCTGAAATAGATTACCGTTTCCTGCCTGCGCTTGAGCTTCGACTGAGAAGAATCCAATTACGACCCTCCAGCTTGGGGATGATATCCGTACACCTCTGGATGTTACTCCGGGGAGATCGAGTCTGCGTTCGCGCCGAATCGGGCAGCGCCTTTCCGTTGGTCACGAAAGAATACCACGGTAGCCAGACGGTACCATCGGTAATATCACCTATTTTCCCGGCCCGCGGGCGACCCGTGAGGCTTCGTCCTCCCAATAATCGCCGGCCAGGCCCTCGATGACGCAGCTCGAAGCCCAGGGCATCAGGCAAAACCAGGTGCTCGCGGGCGAGCCATCGGGATAGCGCTCGGTGACGAATCCCTCCGAGTAGCAGAAACGCTCGGACATCCAGCCCTCCTTCCCGTAACCGTATTCCCCGTCGCGGGTGTTGTAGGTCTGGCAGCCCCATCCAAGGGTGTCGGCGAGCCGGTCCCCTGCGTACGCGTCCCCCGCGTGGCGAGCGTAATACGCGAGCTCGTCGACGAGGTTGCTGGCCATGGGATGGATATGCGGATTGGCCGTGGAGGTCACGCTCCCCCCGCAGCTCGACCAGCCGATATCGCGGAGCGGGGGCACCCGCACGGGCGCGTTGTAGCAGAACTTGAAGCTGAATTCGTAACGGAAAGCCTCGCCCATGCGCAGGAGCATGGTGGGGTCCCCCGTGAGGCCATGGAGGAAGCGCAGCGCCTTGATATAGGCGATGATGCCCTCGGAATCGACGGCCTTGTCGGTGTCGAGGGGCGTGCCGTAGCACTCCATGCGCCGCACATACGCGTCGTAGTAGCGCCCCTCGGCGGAGAGGGCGCCGCCCAGCAGGGAGTGATCGCCGGACAGCGAGCAGTAATACGCGGTGGCGGCGAGGCACCAGGCCCCGGAGAAGGAATCGTACTCGAGACCGCTCCCGGTCCGCTCGGAGAGGATGTAGGGATACTCGCCGTCGGCGCTCCTCGTGCGGTCGAGGCGCTCGAGGGCGCGGCGGGCGAACTCGAGCCAGTCCACGTGCTCGGCGCCCGCTAGCCGCCGCTCGAAGTCGTAGGCCTTGAGCACGTAGAACAACGCTTGCCCGACGACGTACGAAGAGTGGCCGGGCACCGGCAGCCCGTCGAACCACCAGCCGCTGACCGACCATTCGCCGTCGGAATACGCGTCGTAGGGAAGGCCGGATGAGGGGTTCGTGGAATTGGCGACGATGTTGCCGATGCAGGCGAGGGCCTGCTCGCGCATCTTCCCGTCGCCGAGCCTGAGCGCCGCCATGAGCATCGGGGTCGCGACGGACAGGCCGTTCGTCCAGGAGGTGGATATTATCTTATTGTAACGATAACCGCCACCGGGGAGCTCGAAGACCTGGCCCGAATAGGACAGGTCCTCGGGCAGCCAGGCGTCGCGGCTCAAGGCTCCGGCCAGGTCGGCGACCGCCCGGCGAGGGGAGCGGCCCGAGGGCCGGGGCGCCTGGTGGAATCGGCGGTAGGCCCGCTCGATCGCCGCGTTCACGCCCAGCTCGGACCGGGCGCGGTAGTCGAAGAGCTCCAGGTCGAGCTCCACGGCCTCGCCTGGCGCGAGCTCGAGGCAATTCTCCCCCAAGGGCGCGCGATCCAGGACGCGCGTAGCCTGGATGAACGACCAAGGCGCGTTCTCGTAGCCGAGAGTGTAGCCGACCGTCCCCCTCGCGATGTCGCAGGTATAGCCGCAGAACTGGAGGAATTCGCCCGCGACCCCTGGCGCCCACTGGCGCTTCGAGCCGCCGTCGTTCACGAGGTAGGGGCTCGCGCAGAGCCCGACAACCCGCCCCGCGTCGTAGGCGAGGGCGATCGGGTGCGTGAGCCTGTCGCCCCTCGCCATCCACCAGGGCGAGGCGGGCCGGTCCGCGGAGCCCTCCCTGACGCGGGGGAACTCGTGGACCGTGCGCAGCGGAGCCTCCCCGCGGTTGCGCCCGTAGATGAAGCCAGGCAGGAAGAAGCGGGGACTGGCCTTCTGGAAGGGCAGCTCGATCCGGATCACGCCCGACCAGGCCGAGGCGCCCTCGTTGGCGATGCACAGCCGCGTGAGGCGGGGGCGTTCGGGGCTCCCGTCGCCGGGACCGGTCCCGGCGGCCGCGGACAGGCCCTGTCCTTCCAGAGGGCCGTACTCGGCGTCGCCACGCGTAGCGCTCCGGGCGGTGATGATGAGGTCCATAGGTCTCCGATCGGGGGAGGCGGTCCGCTACAAGTCCCAGATGTCCTTGAAGGCGTGCTCCCGCTCGCAATAGCGGCAGATAAACTTCGCTCCGCCGGGCGAGCCGGCCTCGCTCTCGCGGAGGAATTCCGTCATAACGCCCTCGAGGTTCTTGGGCGCCGAGATGCAGTTCTCGTTCTTGCAGGATATCTCGTCGAAGCCGTAGATTCGGGGCGGCATCGAGAGGCGGTACTTCTTCACCACGCGGTGTTCGTGCACGAGGTTGAGGGTGCAGCCGGGCGCGATGGCCGCCAGCTTCTTGAGGTCCCGCCCGCCGAAGCTCGTCACGTCGGGCAGGGAGATGATGCCCTTGTAGCTGCCCTTGTTATTGTGGAAGACCCCGTGCCCGCCCCTGACGTCGAGCTTCAGCATGCGCCTGATCGCGTCGAGGTGGCCCCAGATCGCCTCGATGCTCTCGCCCGAGGAGATGTGGTCGATCACGATCCCCTCCTCGACGGGCTTGATGCCGACCTTGTACTCCTGCTTCACGCGCCCGGCCGTGGCGGCCTCGTGGACGAAGTCGTCCTCAAAGCTCTCCTCGGCCCTGGGCTCGCCCTGGAAGTCGGAGCCGATGAGGCCCGAGGCCATGGCGATGAGGGCTATGCGGGTCCAGTAGCCGTTGGCGGACTGGCCGTCCCAGCCGTTCAGGGGCAGCTCGTCGAGGAAGGTGGGGTTGGTCGGGGCCAGGCGGTCGCGGGGCAGGGGATGGTAGAAGCGGGCGCCCTCGGGCAGGAGGCCGAGCATGTCCTTGCGGAAGGTCACGGCCTTGCGCAGCAGGGGAGCCTTCTCGAGGACCGACTCGCCCATGCGCTCCAGCTGCAGGCGCGTGAAGTACCAGATCGGGGCGACCTTGCCGGAGGCGAGGTACTCGTCCAGGGACTCGTAGGCGCGGACCTCGAAGCCGTTGTCGCGCATGCGCTGGGCGTACTGCGGCGGCAGGCCCAACAGCTCCGGCGCGACGAGGTCGACCGTCACCTCGCGGAAGACGCGCAGGCCGTCGGCCTTCGAGTGCGCGGTGCGGCCGTGGTAGAGGTCGCCGGTGAGGGCGATGTGGATGCGTTCGTCCCGCTGGCCCAGCTGCTCGAGGAAGGAGAACTCGTCGAGGAACTCCTGGGTCGGGTGCTCGTGCTTGCCGTCGCCCGCGTTGATGAAGGCGGGCCGCGCGCGGCCGCAAGAGTCGGCGTAGCGGCCGAGGGAACCCTCGAGGGCGCGGCAGACGCCCTCGAGCTTGGAACGGATCACGAAGCAGGACTCGTCCGAGTAGCCGTAGAGCATCTTGACCGCGTCCGTGATCGACTCGTTCTTGTTGAAGGAGGAGGTGGCGGCGTCGAAGACGTTCGTGCGGGCGCCCAGGAACTTCGCGGCGTTGCGGAAGGACTCGCGTGTGCGCGTCGAGTCCTCCATGAAGATGAGATAGACCGAGTAGTCGTTGTCGTCGATCTTGAACTCGGCCGCGTCGCCGCCCGAGAGCACGGCGCGCTTGAGCTCCCCCGCCTTGCGGTAGAGATAGCGCTGCTCGTCGAGCGACAGGTCGTTGACGACGGCCACGGTGCGTCCCTTGAAGGGACCATTCCTCGAACTCATGTATCCTCCAGCTGCAGGGCCGCTAATGCATCAGACGAAAATAAAGGCACAGGGGGAGATGAGGCCACGGAGATCACGGAGGAGAGGGCACGAGAAAAAGTGAAACGGGGTTTGTATAGTGCAAGGCCCCCTTCTCTCGTCCTCATCTCTCTCCATGGCTTCCTCTTCTCAGTGCCCTCAGTGCTCTTCTTATTCTCCGTGTCCTTCTTTTGGAGTATCGCTCTTCTACGGCCTTAAGTCCTTCACCTTCTCGAGACTGTCCGGCTTGAGCAGGAGGAAGCCGCCGCCCGGGGCCTGGACGGCCACGCCGCCCGAGGCGAGGCGCGGCAGGGTATAGGGCATCACCGACTCCTTGGACCTCGACTGCTCGGCGAGGTCCTGGGCGGCGAACTTGGCGAGGTAGCACGCGCCATCGGCCGCCTTGACTACGGCGTACAACGCCTCGCCCGAGACGAGGACGGCGCTCTCGGCGAACATGTCGGACTTGCTCTCGGCGACCGACTCGAGGCTGGTCTTGTCCAGGCGCACGAGCTTGACGCCGCCTGACTTCCCCTCGACGCCGGCGACGGCCACGAAGGCGTCGCCGAGCTCGGACAGGGAGCGCAGGTGCAGGCTGTTGATCCGCGAGGAGCGTATGGCCTGGCCCTTGTCGGCGTCCATGAAGACTACCTGGCCGAGGTGGCTCGCGTCGTCGCCGACGCGGATCAGGAAAATGCCCGCGGCCTCGGATTTGCCCTTGTCGGCGACCTCGGCCGCAATGACGGTCTTCTGGTCGGCCGTGATGTCCTTGCGGTCCGCTGCGGCCTCGTCCTTCTTGGCCGCGGCGGCGGCCTCGGTCTTGGCGGCCTCGTCCTTCTTGGCGGCGACGGCCGACTCCTGGGCCTTCACCGAGGCTTCCTCGGCCTTGACCTCCGCTTCCTTCTTGGAGAGCTCGGCGGCCTTGGCCTCGCCGCCCGCCGCGGGAGCGGCCGAGTCGGCCTTGCCCGAGTCGGCCTTGGCGGCCTCGGCCGGCGCGCCTGCCTGGGTTCCTGCGGCGGGAGCGGCCTTGGAGTCAGCGGCGGGAGCTGCCGCGACGGCGGGCTTGGCTGCGGCGGCCTTCTCCTTTTCCAAGGCGGCCCTATCGGCCTCGGCCTTGGCCTTGTCGGCGGCTAGCTTCTTCTCGGCCGCGGCGGCGTCGGCCTTCTGCTTGTCGGCCTCGGCCTGCTTCTGCGCGGCCTCGCGCTCCTTCACGTCGACGAGGGCCTGCCTGTCGGCCACGCCCTTGCCTGGGGCCTCCTTGAGACTCTCGGCCACCTTCTTGTCGGAGATGGCGCCCGTGTCCACGGCGCCCAGGCTGCCCGCCTTGGCTCCCGCGGAGAGCGGGATCACTATGCGGCTCTTGCCCGGCCACTCGGTGTATTTGAGCGCCAGGCCGGCATTGTCGGCTGCGAGCTCCTTCTGGACGACGGCCTTGTACTTGGAGGAGAAGTAGGCGAGCTCGCCGCGATGCACGGCGTTGTAGACCGAGACGAAGGTGGCGAGGGTGTAGGAGTCCTTCTCGGAGTAGCCCCAGGCCGAAGAGAGGTAGCCCGCGATGATCCAGCGCAGGTTGCGGATGTGATCGACCTGGGAGTCCGCGCCGAGGACGATGATATCGGCGTCGAGGCCGTCCTTGGCCGAGGGGTCTATCGCCCGGATGACCCGGTACCGCGCGTCCCCCGCCTGGGCGGCGCCCTTGCCCCCGGCGATGGCCTTGCCAAGGGTCGAGCCTAGGCCCTTGATCTCGGCCAGGCTGTCGATGCGGGTCGAGGGCCCTTCGTAGCTGATGAAGACGATGCCGGCCGACTTGGCGCTCTCGAGCTCGCCGCGATCCGGGCTTAAGCCGGAGGCGGCCTGGGCGAGGGCGCTCATCGAAGGGAGGGCGAGAAGGCAGGCCGCGAATGCAACGACGCGAAGCTTCATATGTTCTCCTCGATCGGCGCCGCGCGTGCCGCGGGACCGTATGCTCACAGTGTTCCCGATATGCGCCCGAGGGCCGCGGAAGCGCGGCTCCGGACCGACAGCCCATAGGGCTTGGTCGACAGCTTGATGAGGGCGCGCAGGCCGTCCTCGGCGGGCGCCTGGCCCGAGCGCAGCGCCATGCCCTCGATGGCCGCCACGATGACGAGGGCGGTACGCTCGTCGACGGGCTTGGCCGCCGCCGCCAGGAAGGCGGCCATGGAACGGCCGTCGGGGTCGACGGAGAGGGTGGCCAAGGCTTCGCAGGCGGCCGCCCGGACGGCCGGGTCATCCTCGGACTCGAGCACGCGGAAGAGCGGCTCGCGGTAGGCCGGGGAACCCAGGCTGGCCAAGAGCCAGCAGGCCCTCGCCCGCGGCAGGGGGTTGCCGTGCCGGCGCCTCTCCAGATCGG
Organism: Spirochaetaceae bacterium UBA1306; assembly: GCA_002307245.1. GTDB lineage: Bacteria > Spirochaetota > Spirochaetia > Treponematales > Rectinemataceae > UBA1306. Next base: position 38,456 of record DBTW01000076.1, read on the forward strand.
TGAGGCCGAGCTCGAAGGCCCTCGTGGCCACCGCCGCGCAATAGGCGGCCGCGTCGATTTCGCCCTCGCCTATACTACCCGATTGCAAGGATTTTTCAATATCCGCCAGACGCGTCAGTTGCCGGTCGGAATCCGCGGCGAAGGGGTCGAATTGGAGGAGCCTCGGGGCGGGATCGGGAAGCCCTGGGTAGTCCGGAACCCCGGCGGGGCTGGGATCGCCGAGGCGACGCTCGAAAGGGTAGGCGGCAAGGACCCAATCGGAGCCGGACGAGAAGGCGAGGCCGGCCGGCGAGATCGCCGGGATGCCCGCCGCTCCCGGTATGCTCATCTCGCGGAAGACTTCGCCCTGCCTCGAAAGCGAGACGGCCTTGCCTTGACCCAGGGCGATGACGCGCTCGGGGAAGACGCGGAGGCTCCCGTCGCGGCAACCGGTAGCCGCCGCCCAGAGCTCCTTGCCCGAAGCCGTGAGGGCGAAAGCCTCGCCGCCCGAGTCGAGGCCGTAGAGCACGGACCCGTCCCAGGCCAGGGATACCGGCACGGCCCGGCAGCGGCGCTCGGCGATGCTATGTCCCCCCTCGCCTAGGAGGAGGAGGCGGCCGTCGGCGAGGCCCACGGCCAGGCAGGGCAGGCCAGGCGAGCTCCCCCCGCCCCCCGGGAAGGCTATCGGCGCAAGGCAGCGTGCGGGCGATCCCAGGGAGAGCAAGGCGGCCTCGCCTCCGTAGGGCGTGGCGATGAGGAGGCGGCCGTCCGCGAGGCCGAGGCAGGGCCTGCCCGAGCCGTCGACGGCAGGGGGGCAAGAGGCAGCTGCGGGGAGAGCCAAGGTCCACAGATTCCGGCCGGTGGCGCTGAAGCAGGCGAAAGAAGAGCCCGAGAGGGCGAAAGCTCGGCCGTCGGGGCCGAAGGCCGGCGCGAATGAGGCGGCCGCGCCGGGCACCGGCTCTGTCCTCGCCTCCCAGGCTACGGAGCCCATTTTGGTGTAGGCGGCGAGCCTCGAGCCGCCCAAGGCCAGCACGACGCGGCCAAAGGGGTCGACCGCCAGGAAAGCGCCAGGCGTCCCGCCTTGAGCGTCGAGCTCGACTCGGGCGGACAGGGTTCCCGTCTCCGTGAGCGCGTAGAGCGAACGGTCCTCGGAGAGGAGCCAGGCGACGGGCGGAGAGCAGAGGGCATCCACGACGGGCCCGGCGATGGCGCGCCCCCCGGCGGGCAGGCGGAAGGCCGGGTCGAGGGCGCTAGTCCCGGCCTGGCCGAAGGCGACGGCGGGGGACATGGCGAGCGCGAGGCCGAGGAGCCTAGCGCAGCGAGTAGCGCGCATGACACTCCACATGGCTCGTCTGGGGGTAGAAATCGAAGGCCTTGAGGCTCCGCAGCTCGTAGCCCGAGGAGATCAGGGCGCCTGAGTCCCGGGCCAGCGTGACCGGATCACAGGAGACATAGGCGATCGCGGGAGGCCGCGAGCGTACGAGCCAGTCCCGTACGGCGGGCGCTAGGCCGCTGCGCGGCGGATCCACGAGGACGAGGTCGAAGGGCTTGCGGGCCGAGGGACCGCGCACCCAATCCTCCATCGCCTGGGAATGGAACTCGTGCCCCTCTCCCGGGACGTTGACCTTGGCCAGGTCGAGGGCGTGGGGGTCCTGCTCCACGCACACGAGCTGCTGGAAGGATCGCGCGAGGAAGCGGCCGAAGAGTCCGACGCCGCAATAGAGATCGGCCGCGCGAAGGCCCGAGAGCCCGGCGACGACCTCGGGGACGAAGTAGTCGAGGAGGTAGAGATTGCTCTGGAAGAAGCCGCGAAGGTGGAAGCGGATGGGCTGTCCCGCGACCTTCAGCTCGACGACGCCCCGCTCGCCCTCGATCCACAGCTCGTCGCCGTAGCCGAAGACGATGAAGCGGTCCTTGCCGAGGACATAGCCCTCGAGCTCCTCGAAGGCCTTGGCCGTGCCCGCCCTCGACTCCATCCAGCCCTGGATCGGCCTGCAGGCGATGGGGCAGCTGGCCGCCTCGACCACCTCCGACGAGGAGCGCCGCATGAGCCCGATCCGGCCCTCGCGCGTGAAGTGGAGCTGCATGCGATTGCGGTAGGCGAAGGGCAGCGAGGGCACGGCCTCGACCGCGCCCGTCTCGAGCTTGGCCGTGCGCGAGAAGGCCTCGGCGACGATGAGGGACTTCTCCTCGACCTGGCGCGAGTAGGACAGGTGCTGGAGATTGCAGCCGCCGCACTCGCGGTAGATCGGGCATAGGGCCTCGACCCGGTGACGGCTCGGCTCGAGGACCTCGAGGAGCTCGGCCTGGGCGAAGTCGCGCTTGACCGACGCGATGCGCGCCAGCACCAGCTCGCCCGGCAGGGCGAAGGGCACGAAGACGGCCTTCCCTTCGTAGAAAGCGAGCCCATCGCCTCCCGCGACGAGCTTCTCGACGCGAAGCTTGAGAACGTTCGGATCCGCCATGCTGGCGAGATAGTACCGCGCGGAGGGCCGGAGAAGGAAGGGCCGCCCCCGGCTCGCGGGCTCCGATATGGATTGACATGCCGGCCTTGGGGTTTAGGATATGGGCATGAGAACGAGCATGGAGGACAGTGCTCCTGCCGAGCTCGCCGAGCGGCGTCGCCTAGCCTATGATCGCTTCGGCCCCTGGACCTATCCGGTCTCCACGGCTTCGGAGATGCCCCCGACCTTCGATCCCTGGTACGCGGAACTGGCGGGCTCGCCCCTCGTCATCAAGCTGCCCGTCCACGACGAGCGGCGGAACCTCAAGCCGAGCGACGTCCTGTACGAGCGAATCCTGGCCGTCGGGAGCCAAGGCATCATTTCCTTGAGGGTCTCCGCGGGAAAGGTCGAGAGGCAGGATGTCCCCTACGGCGACATCTCCTACCTCGGCCTGTCGCAGGACCTGCTCCGCGGCGCGCTCTCCATAGGCCTGTCGAGCGGCGCCCCGGTCCAGGTGGTCTTCAATACGGTCTCGGTCGAGCTCTTCGAGGACTTCGTCGGCCTGATCCGCGCGGCCCTGCCGAAAGGGCAGCATCGCTTCGCCCCGCGCGAATGCGAGCCGGGGCCTACGAGGGACGACAACCTCGCCACGGTCATCCTCGATTCGCTGCGCATGCGGGACCCAGGCCTCGCCCTCCTCGCCTATCAAGCGCCCCAGGTCCTCGAATCCCGGGAAGCCGGAGGCAGGCGCGGAATCGTCGGCTTCGCGGCGCGGCTGCTCCCTTGGCGCATCGACGGCTGCCTCCTGGCGGCGACTGTTTCCGAGCTCGTCGCCGTGACCCGGGGCTCGCCGAGGCCGCACATCGCCTCCACCAAGGGCTACCATTATGAGATCGCCTATCTCCCCTCCACGGCCTTCCTGCGAGCGGCCGTGGAGGAGCGCGATCTCGCGAACGGCGCGATCCTCCACGCTCTGCGGATATCCCTGGCCGGCCAGGACCGTGAGCTGCTCTTCGAGCAGGACCCCTCGCCCATAGTGACCTGCATCGAGCCGAGCTCCTGAGGCCTCGCGAGGGGAAGGCCCTCGTACATGGCGAAGCCACCCTCGCCCCAAGTAAAAATACTCGCGGCACGAGTAGAATTACGCTATTGATTCGCCTCCACGCCCCCACTAAAGTGCTTGGTTGTAGCCGCGAGCCCCGAGAAGCTGACGCCAAGAACATTGAGGAGCCCCATGAATCCCACACGGACCATCAGCCTCGCCCTAGCCCTGCTCGTCGCCGCCATGCCCTCATTCGGCGAGGCGAAGGCGCTTAGCCCCGACGAGGAAGCCGCGGAGCTGCCCTTCTTCAAGCAATCGATCGAAAAGGTCGTGACGGCTCGGGCCGCCGGGTTCCACGCCGACACCGCGCTGCCCAGGAACGTATGCTATTACGGCAATGCCCTTACCTATAACAAGGGCATCTTCTCCGAATCGATCCAGCGATCGATAGGCGCGCTCGATTTCTACAAGCGCGATACCCTTTACGGCCGGATGATCACCGCCTCGAGCGGCTACTCGGACTTCGAGGGCTTCGAGGCCTATGCCATCGTCGAGGTCGTCATCGATCGCGGCCTGAGCCTCGACAGGCTGGGCGACGCGCGCGGCTTTTTCGTGTACTGCGGGGATCCCACCAAGGACGAGATGATGTATCGCTACCGAGTCGACAAGGAGAGCGTGAAGGCGCTAAAGACAGCCGTCGGCGCCTTCATCGCGACCAAGGAAATGGACGAGGCGCAGGTCCGGCAATTCATCGCGAGCCTGCAAAAGGAGCTCTATTCGTCGCGGGGTTTCGGCTATATGGGCGGCTCGGCGATAGCCTACGACCTGGAGGGCGGCGGCAGGCTCGCCGGCATCCAGTTCGCGGTGACGATGGCCGACCTCGAGAAGCCGCTGGGCATGGAGTTCGGCTGCAACATGGGCCTCTTCGAGCCCATCGGCTTGCCGGAGACCTCCGCCTCGAGCGCGGGCGGGCTCGGGTTCAACATAGAAATCGACCTCGGGATGATGCTATGGCTCATCAGCACGAGGCCCTTCTCCGTCGGCGTATCCGGCGGGGCGCAGCTCGCGACCTACTCGTTCACCACCTACACCCTGGGGGGCTACGCGGGAGCCAAGCTGATGTTCAACGACAAGCTCGGCATATTCGGGAAGGCCATATACTCGCTTTATTGCAAGGAGCTGGACGTGCCGGGAACCTATCCCCTGGCCAAGCAGTCAGGCTTGCAGATCGGCATCGTATACGATATACGCAAGTTCTAGCAGGGCGCTGAAACGCCTCGAGCATTCCCACTACCGGATAGTGCTGCCCAGAGTCGCGGCGATATCGAATCCTACGGGGACCAGTATTGTAGGTCGAGGCGAATGGGTGCTATAGTCGGAGCACCGTGAGAAAACGCTCCCGGTCCCCGCAAGGGACCGACGAACCGCGGGCCATCGAGCCCGTGCAGGGAGAGAGCGGACCGGCGGCCCCCGAGCCCGAAGGCTCGGAGAAGGCCGCAGCTCCGCGCCGTTCCGCGGGCCAGAGAAAGCGAGCGCCCAAGAAAAGCGCTACGCCGGACTCCGCCCAAGGCAGCCTCTTCGACGAAACGACCCGTCCTCCCCAAGGCCCCGCCCGCGAAGCGGAAGCTTCCCTATCGAACGATGCCGAAGGCAGCCAGCCCGAAACGAAAAAGAGCCGCTCGAAAAGGCGCCGCGAGCGGCGCAAGGCGGCCAAGGCCGCGGACTCCGCGCCCCAGGGCGGAAAGGTCGAGCCGTCCGAGCCCGGACAGGCGCGCCCGACTGCGCGGGGAGAAGTCCCGCCCAGGAGCGAAGCCTCGGCCCGCGACGGGGCCCAGCGTCAGGACGGCGCGCAAAGGCAGGGCAAGCACAAGCGCAGAGAAGCTACAAGCTCCAAGGCCCAACAGGCCCGCGGCGCTCCCCCGCCCAATTCGCACGAGACCGAACGTCCCGACATCAGGGCGGGCTCCGGCCCCCGAGGCCCCGCGAAGAGGCAGAGGGACTCGGGCCGTCCGCGCAACGAGGACCGAAGGCCATATCCCTCGGCCCAAGCCAGGGGCCAGGGCCGGCCAGGCCAGAGATCCACCGACGGCGCGCGCGACCGCGTCCGGGAAAGGCGGCAATCCGAGGGTACGGCGCATAAGCGCGCCCGCCCCGACGGCCTCCCGCCCTTGAGCCCCGAGGACATCGCCGCGGTGGCCATGGGCCTCGAGGATGGGGCCTTCCCGCGCTACGCCTCGAACGCGGCGGGCGGGCGGGGCCATGCCCGGATCGCCGTCGCCCCCCCGCCCAACTCCGCCCGCAGGCTCGAGACTCTTTCGCCCTCCTCGGAGAGCGTTGCCGCCCTGGCGGTGCTCGAGGGAGTCCTCGACGAGGCCGTGCCCCTCCAGGCCAAGCATCGTGCCGGGCTCAAGGGCGACATCAGGAGGCTCTGGGAAGAGCTCACCTCCGACCGCGAGTCGCGATCGACCGATTACCTCAGCTCCCCGCCCGCCCTCTCGGCCTACCTGCGCTACTTCCTACCCTGGAACGTCTTCCGCCTCGCGTCCCTGCTCTCCAACGCGGACTTCTGCCTCCCCGACAAGGCGGTCATCGTCGACATAGGCTCCGGCCCCCTCACCCTTCCCATCGCCCTCTGGGCCGCCCGCCCCGAGCTCCGCGACGTGCCCCTCACGATCTATTGCGTGGACCGCGTCGAGCGGGTCCTCGAGGCCGGCAAGAACATCTTCGAGACTCTCTGCATGCGGATCGACGGGCGGCTTCCGCCTTGGCGGATCGAGATGCGCAAGGATTCCTTCGGCGGAGCCCTGCCCGAGAAGGCGCAGCTGCTGACCGCGGCCAACGTCTTCAACGAGTTCTTCTGGAAGGACAAGCGCAACCTGGGCGAGCGCGCCCTCGATACCGCGCGGACCCTGCTCTCGTATATAAAGGAAAACGGCAGCATCTTCGTGATGGAGCCCGGCGATCCCCGCTCGGGCGCCTTCATCGCCGCCCTCAGGGCGGCCCTGCTCGCCGAGGGCGCGCCGCCGCTCGGCCCCTGCCCTCACTCACTCGCCTGCCCCATGCCCGGGATATTCCGTCACCTGCTCCCCCCCGAAGAGACGAGGACGGTCAAGAACGATCCCAACGTCGCGCCATCGCGCTTTGTGCTGCCCCAGGTCAACATGCCCAAGAAGCGCGACAAGTACCCCTGGTGCCACTTCGGCGTGGACGCGCAGAAGGCGCCCCGCTGGCTCGAGGAGCTCTCGGAGGAAGCCGGCTTGCCCAAGGAGCGGGCCGTGCTCTCCTACCTCTGGGCTGCGCGCGGCGCCCTCGCCCGCGCGCCCGTCGGCATGCCCGAGAGCTCCGAGCGGGAGCGCCGCGCCAAGGCCGGCAGGGGCATTCTCGTACGAGTCGTATCCGAGCCCTTTGCCCTGCCCGACGGATCCTGCGGTCAATACGCCTGCTCGAGCCTCGGCTATTCCATGTTGCGCAGGCCGCGCGGCGAGGAGGCCTTCGGCTCCGGCGACCTGCTGGAGGTGACGAGCTCGGGAGTCCAGCGGACCGACGAGAAATCCGGCGCGATTGTCCTTCCCACTTGACATGGGGGTGCCCCGATCTTTATAGTTCCACTTCGTCGGCAACGACACGGGGGCGTGGCGAAGCTGGTTTATCGCGCCGGCCTGTCAAGCCGGAGATCGCGGGTTCAAGCCCCGTCGCTCCCGTAAATCCCGTCGCGCCACGACGGGATTTTTTTCTTTCGGGCTGTAGCGCAGGGGCTAGCGCGCTTGGTTCGGGACCAAGAGATCGGTGGTTCAAATCCACTCAGCCCGACGATAAGAAAACCCATCCGGCCATGCGCCGGATGGGTTTTCTTTTTAGGGGCTTCAGTGGATTTGAAGGGCTGGCGCTCCGACCCAACTCCGATCATTTGAGCGAAGCCTAGCGAGCGAAGCGAGCATTAGGACGATACGCGGTCGAGCGAGCATGGAAGCACGCGAAGCGTGCGGTGCGAGCGAGCCAGCCCCGGCCTGGAGTGACGAGCCAGGATGGCGAGGAACGTAGGGCAAATCCACTGAAATACGACAAGGAGTCAAGGCATGCCTCATTGTCTACCTTCTGCCCTAATCAGTCTGCTTTGCAATCCTGTCGCCATACTCCTCTAGCGCCTCTCTCGTCGTCATCCACTCACTCCCGATCTTGACCGCTCCGAGGCGGCTCGTCCGGGCAAGGTAGGACAAGTAGTGGACCCATGCCGCAAGTTCCGGTGTCGAGAGTGTAGGTGCCTGCGGTGGGAGATATTCAGCGATGTCGTGGTCGCCACCGCTATCTTGGATCGCCCTCTGCACCATAGTCACGTGATCACCATTTGCGGCGATAGCTATCGCTTGCGCGAGAAGCACCGCTCTGGCCTGGTTCAGCCGCCCTCGCCGAGAGCCGTACATAGTATCCGTTGGGGGTCAAAAGTTCGTGTCGTTAAGGGGTCAATTCTGGATGTCGCTTGATAGAAGCTCTATCGCTCCTCGCGGTACAGTTTCCTCAAATAGCGTACTTGTTCGGCGATCTGTCCGCGTCTCAATGCAACCTATTAACCGCGGGTGTAAGGATACTCCCCCACGATGTCCGGACCTTGATTCATTGACCATCGCCCTTATTACTCCGCGGGCACTACATCGAGCCGCCTGCGCCTACTCTTGATCACGGCAGTCTCTGCGCAGGCCGCCATATCGAGGATGCAGGGCGCGACGAGGCGATATTCGACGAGGGTCCCGCGCTTCTCGTCCTCGATTAGGCCCGCACTCTTCAACTGCGACAGATGCTTCGATGCAACCGACTTTTCAATGCCGACTTCTGCCGCTAGCTCACAGACGCACCACGGCCTGTCCTTTAGCTTCTCGAGCATAAATAAGCGCATCGGGTGCGAGAGAGCCTTGAACATTTCCGCACGGAGGGCATAACGCCGAGTCTCCCGTTCATTCATACCTTTAAGTTGCAATGTTGGGCAACAATAGTCAAGAGAGTCTTGACTATTCGATGCGTTGTTGCCATATTTTGCAACATTGGAGGACTGGAATGAAAATTCAGATACTTGGAACAGGCTGCCCGAAGTGCAAGACCCTCGAGCAGCACACCCGTGAAGCCGTCGCCGAGATCGGTATTGAAGCCGAGATCGACAAGGTCACGGACATAGACGCGATCATGGAGATGGGCGTGATGATGACGCCCGCCCTCGCCATCGACGGCGAAGTAAAGAGCGTTGGAAAGGTCCTCACCAAGGACCAGGTGATTTCGTATCTCAAGGGAGGGAAGTGAAATGGCAGGATGCGATTGCGGAAGCGAAAAGACAGTCCTTATCACCGCCTGTTCCGGAGCCGCCAATACGGGCCTCCTCGCGGACCAGGTCGCGCGCTCCCTGCGCGCTGACAAGACAGGTTCCATGACCTGCCTCGCGGCTCTCGGCGCCGAGCTCTCGGGCTACGTCGAGTCGGCGAGGGGAGCCGATCGCAACATCGTCATCGACGGCTGCCCCGTGGGATGCGGCGCGAAGATCTACGCGAAGCTTGGCATTCCCTGCGAGCAGCACATCATGACCGATTTCGGCGTCGAGAAGGGAAAGACCGCGATCACGCCCGACCTTACGGCCGAAGTCGCCGCCGCGGTCAAGGCCAAGATAGCGGAGGCGGGGAAGTGAGCAAGAAGGAATGGAGCCCGAACAAGAAACTGCTGCTGGTGTTCGGGGTATTCCTCGCTGCTTTCTTCATTCCCTGGGGAGCCACGCGCGTCCTGGGCGCTACGAGCGAGGCCTTCCTCATGCTCGGCGAGTACGCGCGGCAGCATGTCCTGCTCTGCCTCGTGCCGGCCATGTTCATCGCCGGCGCGATTACCGTATTCCTGAACCAGCAAGCAGTGATGCGCTATCTCGGCCCTGACGCGAACCGATTCACCGCCTATGGCGTCGCCTCGGTCTCGGGCGCCATTCTCGCGGTCTGCTCCTGCACCGTCCTGCCGATCTTCAAGGGCATTTATAAAAAGGGCGCGGGACTCGGACCCGCGGTCGCATTCCTCTACTCTGGTCCCGCAATCAACATCCTCGCCATCGTCCTCTCCGCAAAAGTCTTCGGTTGGAAACTCGGTACGGCGCGAGCGGTGGGAGCGATCGTGTTCTCCGTCGTGATCGGCCTCATCATGGCCTTCATCTTCCGCAAGGAAGACAAGAAACGAGCCGCCGATGCCCGTATGTTCTCGGCTCCAGACGAGAAGCCCGCGCGGAGCCTCGGTAAAATGATCATCTATATGGCCTCAATGATCGGCATTCTCGTTTTCGTGAATTGGGCGAGCTCCAAGGGCGGCAACGCCGTTTGGGACACGATTTATTCCGCAAAATGGTGGATCACCGGGGCCTTCGCTCTCGTCCTCGTCTACACGATTATCCGCTGGTTCAACAAGGATGAGCGAGTGGAATGGCTTGTCGCGACCCGCGATTTCTCGCTACAGATCCTTCCCCTTCTTTTCGGCGGCGTCCTCGTCGCGGGTTTCCTCCTCGGTCGACCAGGCCATGATGCACTTATACCGAGCGCCTGGATCGGGGGGCTCCTCGGCGGCAACTCGCTCTTCGCGAACTTCTGCGCCGCTTTCGCTGGCGCCCTCATGTACTTCGCCACCTTAACCGAGATTCCCATCGTCCAAGGCCTCCTCGGCGCGGGCATGGGGCAAGGACCTGCGCTAGCCTTACTCCTCGCGGGGCCGAGCCTCTCGCTGCCGTCAATACTCGTCATCGCAGGCGAGCTTGGCTGGAAGAAGACCCTGACCTATGTCGGACTCGTCGTGCTGCTTTCCACGGCCGTGGGCATGGCCTTCGGGACATTCGTGGCATGACGCTTCCCTCGACCGAAGGGAAAAAACCTTCCCATGCGATCCTGTACGCCCTAATGTTCGGGCCATTCTTCTCGATGTTCGACTCAGGCCTCGTGAACGTCGGCCTGCCGGTGATCGCGAGGGACTTCGGCGCGGGCATGCAGGCTGTCCAATGGGTCGCTTCGGCCTATCTCCTGACCATGTCCGCCCTCCTGCCCATCCTCGGCTCGATCGCGGACAGAGTCGGCCGTGGCAGAATCTACAACCTCGGGTTCTTTACGATTTCCATCTTCACCCTGCTCTGCGGTTTCGCGCCCAGCCTTCCCATCCTGATACTGTTCCGGGTGCTCCAGGCGGTAGGCGGGGCCATGGTGATGGCGAACGGCATGGCAATAGCCACGGAGAGCTATCCTCCCTCCGAGCGTGGCAGGAACCTCGGCTTGCTTGCCTCGATGATGGCGATCGGGAGCGTCGCCGGTCCCTCCATTGGCGGTCTCGTCATGGGGGCTTGGGGCTGGCGCGCCGCTTTCTATCTCACCTTCGCCGTCTCATTCATTGCATTCGCGACGACTTTCTTCACGATTCCCAAGAACCGGAAGATCGGCGCCCAGATGCCTCGCTTCGACCTTCTGGGATCGCTTCTCCTCGTCATGTCCATCTTCAGCTTCGTCTTCGGTTTCTCGGGGCTTGGTGGAAGATCCGGCGATAGGACTAGCGCATACATAGCGCTCGCCGTCTTCGTTCTTGCCTTCCCTACTCTCCTCATGGTTGAGCGACGAAGGCCGCGCCCGGTACTCGACACGAGCCTGTTCAAGAACGCGATATTCAGCTCATCGCTTGGGGCTTCGCTCATCTCCTTCGCCACGATGTACTCACCCACCGTCCTCGTGCCCTTCTATTTGCAGGGGACTCTGGGTCTCTCGCCTACGATCTCAGGCCTCTATCTACTGGCCTTCCCCATCGCCATGGCCATTCTCTCGCCCCTCAGCGGGAAGTTGTCCGATCGTATTGGGTCCCGTCCCCTCGCCATGGCGGCCCTCGTCCTGAACGGATTGGCGCTGACCTTCTTTGGTTTCGTCGGTCCCCGCTCGCCGCAGTGGCTCATCCTCGTGCCGCTCTTTGCCATGGGACTTGGGCTCGGTCTTTTCCAGTCGCCCAACAACAGCGCAGCCATGGGCAGCATCCCGAAGGAAAAACTCGGGACGGGCAACGGCATCGTGCAACTCGTGAAGAACCTCGGCATGGTGATCGGAATATCCTTCTCTACGCTCGCCTTCTCGTCCCTCATGGGCGGCAGGCCCATTACGGACGCGACGGCCTACCTTTCGAGCGCTCGCTGGGTCTATTGGGGAGCGGCGCTACTTAGCTTCTTGGGGGCGTATATCGCGTCGCTACGCGGCAAATTGAGAAAACAGAACGACAGCTAAGGAGATACTGATGAAAATCGACAAGCGCTTCGCGCCTCTCGTCAATGCCTTACTCATGGCGATCGTCCTTCCCTTCTTCATGACCTTCGTCGTGAGCCTCGTGAACATAGGCTTCACGGATAGGCTCGTCGTCGCATGGATGAAGACCTGGGCCATCGCGTCAGTCGCGGCATTCCCTCTCATACTGATCCTCGCTCCGCTCATCAAGAAGGTCGTGGGGACGATTACCGCATGACTCTCTACAAATCGCGCATACCCTCACGCAAGACCATACTCGTCGGGCTGGCACTCTGCGCCCTTCTGGGCACGAGCCTCGCGGCGCCGGCCGAAGAAGGCGGCGCTGTCGCCGAAAAGCAGACTTCGCAATTTACCTTCATCGAGCTCGGCTCGGTAAACTGCGTGCCCTGCAAGGCGATGCAGCCCGTGATGACGGATATCGAGACCAGCTACAAGGGCAAGGTAAAAGTGCTCTTCTACGATGTTTGGACCAAGGGGGGCGAACCCTTCGGCAAGAAGTACGGCATCCGCGTCATACCGACGCAGGTATTCCTCGGCAAGGACGGCAAGGAGTTCTATCGCCACGAAGGATTCTTCCTCGCATCGGACATAAAGAAAATGCTCGCGGAGCACGGGATAGAGCCTTGATCGACTCCCTTATCGGAGCGGTATCATCGGCCATATCCCGCCCCGGCATGCTCTCATACGGAGCCGCGGTAGTATGGGGACTCATGAGCGTCTTCCTGAGTCCCTGCCATCTCGGATCGATTCCGCTTATCGTCGGTTTCATCAACAACGGCGAGAGGGCTTCGCGTAGGCGGGCCTTCTTGCTCTCTCTCTTGTTCGCCCTCGGGCTTCTCGTCACGCTCGCCGCGATGGGGGCCATCGCGGCCGTCGCCGGCACGCTCTTCGGCAAGATCGGCGCTATCCCGAAGATCGCCGTCGCCCTATTCCTGGTGCTTTGCGGCCTCTGGCTGATGGATGTCCCGCCATTGTCGCGCATAGGAATATCATCGAAGGCGGCGCCGACCCGTCGAGGCGCCCTGGGCGCCCTGAGCCTCGGCCTTATCTACGGCGTGATACTCGGTCCCTGCTCCTTCGCCTTCCTCGCGCCCATGATCGGCATTGCCTTCTCGGCGGGCGGGAGCGATCTCGGCTTCGGCCTCGGCCTCATGGCGGCTTTCGCCTTGGGCCACTGCGCCGCAATAGTCGCGGCCGGGACCTTCGGCGACGCGGTTCGCGCTTTTTTGACTCGGCGAGGCTCAGGCAAGGCCGCGCTCTGGTTCAAGCGAGGCTGCGGCGCGATTGTCGTCGTGGCGGGAGCGGTTCAGATAGTAGGCTAGTCGAGGTTTCCTGTCCGTGATGGCCCCTTGCCGCTGCTCGGGCAGCCTTGGTCGGATTCGCCGCCCTCAGCGCTCGTCTCGATGCAGTCGATGAAATGCGTCACGCAGTCGCAGGCGAGGGAATACTCGCTGTAGGTACCGCGCTTCGTATCCTTGACGAGGCCTGCTCGCTTGAGGACGGCCAGATGCTTCGAAACGGTCGTCTTGTCGGAGCCGATGGCCTCGGTGAGCTCTCCGGGGCAACGCGGAGATTTTTCGAGCATCTCGATGATGAGGAGCCGCGCGGGATGGGCCAGGGACTTGAGGAGGGACGCTCGCCGCTCGAGCCTGCGCATATCCGAATGGGTCATAGCTGGTCCTTGACATTGTTGGCCATTATGCCAACAATAATACACCTAAAACGCCCTAAGGCCAAGATCGGAGAAACCGATGAGCGAATCGACCAAAAAGCGCCTTTCATTCCTCGACACCTGGCTCACTCTCTGGATATTCATCGCGATGGGAATAGGCGTCCTCGCGGGGGCCTTCATCCCCGGCGTGGCGCCCTTCTGGGATCGCCTGTCCGTCGGTACGACCAACATCCCGATCGCCATCGGCCTCATCCTCATGATGTACCCGCCCCTCGCGAAGGTGCGCTACGACGAGATCAAAGACGTATTCAAGGATCGAAAGGTCCTCACGCTATCGCTCATCCAGAACTGGATTATTGGGCCGATCCTCATGACTGCCCTCGCGATCGTTTTCCTCCGGGATAAGCCTGAATACATGATCGGTCTTATCATGATCGGCCTGGCCCGTTGCATCGCGATGGTGATCGTCTGGAACGAACTCGCCCATGGCGATACCGAGTATTGCGCTGGGCTCGTCGCCTTCAATTCGATCTTCCAGGTTCTCTTCTTCTCCGTATACGCCTGGATATTCGTCACTCTGGTACCGCCCCTCTTCGGCCTTGCAGGGATCTCGGTCAATGTGAGCATCGGCGAGATCGCGAAAAGCGTCGGTATCTACCTCGGCATACCTTTCGCCGCGGGCTTTCTTTCGTGGCTTATATTGAGGCGCGCGAAGGGCGAGAGCTGGTATAGTGGCTCCTTCATCCCGAAGATATCCCCCATCACCTTAATCGCCCTCCTCTTCACGATCTTCGTTATGTTTAGCCTCAAGGGGGAGAAGATTCTCGCCCTCCCCCTCGATGTCCTTCGCATCGCAGTACCGCTTCTCATCTACTTCGTCGCGATGTTCCTCATCAGCTTCGCCCTCAGCAAGGCGATGGACGCGAGCTACGCGAAGACCGCGACACTCTCGTTTACCGCGGCCAGCAACAATTTCGAACTCGCGATCGCGGTATCGGTCGCGGTCTTCGGCCTCGGCTCGGGCCAGGCCTTCGCCGCGGTCATCGGCCCCCTCATCGAGGTGCCGGTCATGCTCGGCCTCGTGAAGCTCGCTACGAGGCTCGAGAAGGGCTTCGGAGCAAAGACGACTGTGTCGCGTGATTAGGATTATGCGCATCTTAGCGGAATGCTAACGAAGCCTTAACACTCCGTGGATAGAGTAAACAGGGAGGATTACATCATATGACCAAAGTCTTGTTCCTCTGCGTCCACAACTCAGCCCGAAGCCAGATGGCCCAAGCCTTCCTCGAGAAGTATGGGAAAGACCGCTTTGAGGTAGATAGCGCCGGACTCGAACCGGGGAAGCTAAACCCATTCGTCATCCGCGCGATGGGCGAGCTTGGCATCGATATCTCCCGGAACCCGACGAAGAGCGTCTTCGAGCTATTCAAGGCAGGCAAGGTATATCAGGTGGTAGTGACCGTCTGTTCGAAGGAAGCAGCCGAGAAATGCCCTATATTCCCTGGACTGTCGGAGAAGCTCCATTGGCCCTTTTCCGATCCCTCGACATTCACGGGCAGCGATGAGGAGATTATGGCGAAGGTCCGGCAGGTTCGGGACCAGATCGAGGTGGCGGTGAAGGAGTTTATCGCGTCCCATTTGCCATGACATCGCAACAGGGGTTCATACCCCGGTTAATCCGTCTTTCGCAGCGAGCCACGGAGTAGGAATCCCTCTTCAAAATCAAGCGATCAAGGCAACTTTACCTACAACTCCGCATTGAGCTCTTAGGCTTAATAGAGCCGCCATGGAGCACGCTCCTTGACAGCACCATCTTCCATCAGTAAGCTCAGTAATGTAGTGTTAGCAAGGCGATCAAGAATCCTTCTCAAGATCCATTTGAAAGCACGGATCAGCGAACTACAGAGCCCAACGTAAAAACTGACCTAGTAATTTGGGAAGAGACAAACATATGCATTCGCAACGCGGACTTACAGTAAGTGTTACGGCGAACTCGAACCTACAAAACAAAATAAACATCTCGATCATCTTCAATTATGTGAGAAACCATGGCATCGCCTATCGCGCCCAGATTGCGCGCGATCTAGGCATCAGCGCTCCCGCGGTATCACGCGCTATCGAGAAACTCCTCCGCGATGGTTACCTTGTGGAGTCCGAGAAAGTCCAGGTAAAGAATGGGAAAAAGGCAGCGCAGATATCAATACATGCCGACCGGGGCATTATTGTCGGCGTGGATATCCTAACGGATCCGATCGAGATTTCCATTAGCGATTTCGCAGGGACGGTTCTCCATTCGCAGAAGGGCCCGGCCGTCGACGAGGATTCCGACCTGACGGAGTTCCTCCTGGCAGCCATAGAAGACTCGCTCGCAGCCTTTCAGGCTAAGGCCGGAAAGCATGATAGACATGTCCTTGCGATCGGCATCGGCGTGCCTGCGGTCGTGGATCCAAAGAGCGGGCAAATCCTCAGCGCGAGTCTTTACAAAAATCTCGCCGATTCCGACTTCCGAGACAGGCTGGAAGCGCACTATCAAGCCCCGGTCTTCGTGGAGAACATTTCCAACCTCGCAGCCATAGGAGAATGGAAATGCGGAGTGGGACAAGGCTCGCGAAACATGGTCTTCATTGAACTAAGCAATGGGATCGGCTCCGGAGTCATCCTGGATGGGGATCTCTATCGCGGCGCCCTCGGCTCCGCAGGCGAGATTGGCTACTTCATCACACATCGCATCGAACATGACCAGAACGGCTCCCGCAAGGGCTCTCTCGAGAGCATAGCCTCCCTGGAGACTCTACGCGAACGCTCCCGCGAGAGGTATCGAGGCGAGTATCCCGGACAGGACTCGATCCTGCTCCTATGCGATGCGGCCTCTGCTGGGGATGCTTGGGCCCGTTCAGTGGTCGAGGAGGCGATCGATAATCTCACGGTCACGATCGTGAACATCATGGTGTTGTTGAATCCGGAGCTCCTGGTCATCGGGGGCAGTGTCTGCGATTTCCCCTGTGCCGAGGCCATGATCGTTCGCCCCCTAATAGGTGAAGTCCTGCGCAATTATCCTTTCCAGCCAGCCCGAGTCCTCCTCACGTCCCTCGGAGCGCGCGCAAGCGTATTCGGCGCGCTCCAGTTCGCCCTCGACTCTCTCATCGTCCATTCCTATCCCTACCGGCTTTAGTAGCCGGACTTCCCCAATCAGGTCTTCGGCGGACTGGGGGCGATATAGTTTCCTAATTCCCGACCTTGTCTCGTAGATATAACCCCATAAAGAAACCCCAATCATGCTCACGAATGATATTGAAGCCCATATGCCCATAATAGGCGATCGCGCGTTCATTTTTCTTGGCAACACCCAGATGGACCGCGGGAACGTTCAACTCGCGCAGCTTTTCGAGGAAGCGTTCCATCATACGGCGGCCATTCCCCTTCCCCACGGCCTCGGGGAGGAAGTCTATGTGCAAGTGCGCAGGATAGTCCCCGACCTCGGGGCTCGGATGGATTCCCTGATGGATGGCACGTTTCATCACCGCGCCGGGCGACGTATCCGCGGGAGGCGGCAAGGGATATCGCAACTTCAGGACGGGGAACCATTCTTCATCGCAGCGCCGTCCGAAGGCCTCGGAGTCGCGTGTGCCCAGCACATACCCGCAAGGAGCGCCGTCGCGCGTCAAAACATAGCAGAGTTCCGGCTCAATAACCGCGTAGGGACCGGCGTAATAATGGCCAAGTATTTCCGGGTCTTCATGGAGACCGCTCGCGTCCCTGCCGCAGTCGGCCGTCTGGGCGCATATTCGGTATAGCGAGCAAAGGTCGCTGGGGTGATATGGGCGTATGCAGTATTCCATCAATCCCCCTTGGCCGAAACCAGTATTTTTTCGGCATATCGCCAAGACTTATTGGGGTCCGCGCATGACTCGGAAGTGCCGACCTGCCCCTTCCATGCCCACGCATACAAAGCGTCCGGCTTTTCGCGGAGCAGTACCTCGCCTTGCTCGAGGATACGCTGCTCGCGGCCTTCACGAACGTCCCAGCATTGGAGCCATTCGTGGTGGAACTTGCCGTGCTTCCGGCACATGTCGCCCATGGCGCGGACGACGGGGACCATTTTCTCGACCGGTCGATCCTCGTTGACCCAGTAAATATCGGTACCGAAGCTATCGAGATAGGGAATGGCGGAAATGCTCGCCCACATGCCATCGTCATGGGGCATAAGGCAACACATGGTTTCCACCAGCGGATGGTTTTCCTTACAATAGCGCGAGATTACGCCGACGTACTCGATCACGCAACGCTGACGGAATTCTTCCTGCCGCTCCGCGGATGCCGACCGAAGGTCTCCTTGGTACCATTCCTCGTATTTGGCGCGGCAGGATGGGCAATAGCAGTCGCGCAAGGGCGTCGGCTCGTCGATGAAATATGCGGAAAATCCTTTTGCCGCTATCGTATCGATCATCTCCTCTATGCGCGCTTGACACGACCGGTTCATATAGCAGCCGGCCGGCGAATGCGAGCCGTCCTTGCGCACCTGGAAGCCGTCGGGATTGTCCAGCAAGAACTGGCTCGAGCGTCCGCCGCCGAACAGGTTAAGCGCTCCCCAAAAGATGGCGATCGGACGGATGCCGTAATCCGCGGCGATCTTCGGCGTATACTCTAGCTTTCCGGGGAAATAGGCAAAGTCGTTCTCCTGGATCGCCAGGAAGCAATCATCCAGACGCAGTCCCTTCATCTCACGCAGGTCCTGATCTATATACCTGATATCGTGCTGACCCATATACGAAACGCCCGTACGCATCAAACCCTCCTTCTGTTTTATCCCGACACCTTTAGCCTGATGGCGTACCTACGGCTTGAATGCCCGTCGATCCACTGGATATGCTTCCCCGAGTTGATCGAATTGGGTAGCCCCATCCATGGCTCTATGCAAAGGCAGTTTATAAATCGGGTACATATCGTCATCACTTGAAAAGCCTCGTCTAGGATCATTTCGACCCGATACCCATCCCCGTCGTTTTCGATGGAAACAGCATCTCCCTTCCTCTCGCTATACACATAATCGGTCTCGGCCTCCAGATCGGGCGAGTCGGATGCATCATGGGTCCGTCCATCTAGATAGCTGTAATACCGTCCGAAGCCATGAACTATGCGAAATGCATGCCGATCCGATACATTGAAATATGGATGCCAACCAAAATAATGCGGCATCGGCGCAAAAGACTCGTTCTCCACCGTGGCGGCCATCGTAAGCGTCGACTCGCTGTCGATCCCATATTCCAAGACAAGCCTAAAATCAAAAGGATAGTTGGATTCCCGCGTCACCTCATTGCCAGTGGAATAAAGCACTACCGCGTCGCGGGACGATTCCAAGACAGAGAAGGTCGAGTGCTTCACCAGACCGTGAAAAGGCATCGAGTAACATTCACCGTTCAACTCGTAACGGTCCCCGATCGTCAAGCTCGGAAAAGGGAAAAGAACCGGGCAGCCCCCCGCGAGCATAGTGGACAATCGAAGCATCTTCGGGTCCAGGCGGAAGATCGGTCGGCTACCCAAATACAGTTCGCCCAGCATCCCGCCATAATCCGGATAGACCACGCCCTTGAGGATATTTCGGGGATCGGAAATCGTCAGCGCCTTCATCTCATCCCGTCCTCCCCGCCTCCTATCCTAGCAATCCCTTCAAGGGATCGAGCGCGGTCCTCGAATACCCTAGAGTGTTATGGCGGTTCCAGCCTTCAGCGAGGGAGAATTTCCCCGACATGGCACCAAGGTCTCGGCACATTTCTATCATCGAATCGACGTAATGGTCCTTCCCCTGGCTTTGGTTGAGCCAATTCCGCTGACTATGATGCAACGACAACATCGTGGCTTTGCTATCCATGACGCCAGACACATCGACGAAGAAACCGGCCTTCGCCGGTCGCTCCATCATGTCCGCCAATCCCATCGGCATTGCGTGATATAGAACAAGGTCCTCGGAATAGGGATCGACAGACGGGATCGTATCGTAATTCGTGCAGCTCTTCACGAACGCCGCCGTAGTACCTATTCGGGCCGTATTCATATGGTCTTCCATATAATCCTCGAGAGCCGGCAAGAGAAGGATCGAAGGCTTGACTCTACGAATAACCGCGGCCACCTTGCGTATCAGCGTCTCTCCATAGAATATCTCGAAATCGTTGACGAGGCTCTCGTGATACTCGGCCCCGAGACAGGCGGCTGCGGCGATCGACTCATCGCGCCTGATGCGGATTATTTCCTCGATTCCATATTCGGTCGTGCCGCAGCTTCCGTTCGCGATCGTCATATAATGGATCGACCATCCAAGCTCCTTGAGCCTGAACAGAGTCCCCGCCATCACGAACTCAATATCGTCAGGATGAGCCACTAAGGCCATGACTACCTTGTCCATGCTGTCTTCTCTCCTCAATGCATTTCCGCCTTGCATTTACCGAGTCCGCCGGCGAAGTAGTTGAACTTGACATCCGGGTGGTCAGCCAGCAGTGACATGGGCACCGATGAATCCACGATCCGCTTCGAGATCATGAGGGCCGTGAGCCGCATCCCGAAGGGATTATCGTGGATACCGGCATGCCAGATCGAGACCCTCTTCGTCTTCCACGTTTCTACCGGCCCCACGCTCAAAGCATATGACGGTATGTCTGACACGACTCCGCCTCCGGAGGTCCGTGCATTCTGAATAATCGTCATCGGATGCAGCTTCACGACGCGAGCGGACAGTTTCCGATATTCGGCAGGCGCCGGCGGCTCGCTCGCATATGCCCCCGTTCGCTCCGGCGGATCGTTGAAGGCCCAATGCTTAGTCTCTCCCTGCCCGCCCTGCATCACGAGGCATTCGGAATCGTCGTAGGACGCCGTATAGCCGGCGACATTGTCCGCGCGAAGGAAATGGAGGTTGCGATTAGGCATCCTGAGGCTCGGCTTAATCCGACTAAAGCATAAATCCATGTCCGCCTTCGCGAAGGAAAGCGGATTATCGATAGCGACCTCTTTCCCTTCCGCGTACCACTCGTCCATCGCCCAGAAATGCCCCTCGCGGACGTCGATATCGAGGTCGTTGATGATTTGCGCGACCAGCGGTAACTGCTCGGTGGGGCCAACGGGGCCGCATATTCCGCAGGGCCTATCGGCCGTGGACTTCGACAGGCAATCGACGTACTCGAGGGCTTCAGCGAGATAAAACGATTCCAGCGTGTCGTAAAACTTGATCGCAAAGCCCGGACGGGAGAGTTGCCGAAGGTCCTCGGCTTCGAGCCCTGCGGCGTCGTTTAGGATGGCCGGGTCAAGCGTCGTATAATCCCACCAGCCCGAAGCGACTTTACTGTTATTTCTCATCATTCAACCTCCATCGATGACATTCTTGCTCGCAGCGCTGCATAATCCTTCGATGTTTGGAGTCAGTCTTGCATCGTCGTCGCGTATCGCCTATTCCTTGACCGCCCCGAGAGTCATGCCGGAGATCAAGTAGCGCTGAAGGAAGGTAAAGACGGCCAACGACGGTATTGAAGTGATTACGCCGGCTGCCATGACATAATTCCAATTCACGACGAGCTTGGTCCTATAATCCCTGATCCCCAGGGAGACGGTCTTGGTAAATTCATTGGTCAATACGGACGCAAACAGAACCTCATTCCAGGTCATTATGAAAGTAAGGATGGCGATCGTGATGATCCCCGGCAGCACGATCGGGATGATTATCGAGACTAGCGCCCTCGTACGCGAGCATCCATCGATGAACGCCGATTCCTCGAGGGACACGGAGATGCTGTCGAGGTACCCCCTCATGAACCATGTCGTAACCGGCAAATTGAAGGCGATGTAGGTCAGTATCATCCCATGATACGTGCCTATCATTTTCACGGACGCTATGTTCTGGATACCGAGGAATATCATGTAATACGGCACGAGGAACAGGATCGGCGGGATCATCTCCGTGGCGAGCTGCATGACACCGATGAGGTTTCGTCCGGGGAATCGCAGCCTGCTGAACGCGTACGCGGAGAATGTCGCGATGGTGACGACGAAGGCCGTGGATACGAGCGATATCAAGAGGCTATTCAGGAAATACCTGCCCAGCGGCAGGGAGCGGAAGACGAACGCATAGTTGCTCAGCTGTATCTTCTCCGGAATCAGCCTTGGAGGAACGGACCGGACGTCTTCCGTCGTCTTGACGCTGGTGGATATCTCGAAGAAGTACGGGACCAGGACCAGGCAGACGAAGAATGCGATGATCGCCACCCGCGATATTCTGCCGACGATTGATTGTCTTTTCATGATCGATCAGCCCCTCTCCCGACCTTAAAGGCCTTGAAATAGAGAAGAACGATGGCTAGCAACAGGATAAGCACGAGGAAAGCCATCGCGCTTCCGCGACCGAAGTCCCACTGCATAAAGGTCAAGTTGTATATGTGCAGGGACAGGACGTCCGCGCTCGGGCTTGGCGTGGTGCCATACAGCACGTTGGCGAGCGAGAAATCGTTGAAAGTTCCCAGGAAGCTGACGATCACCAGGATCAGGAGCACGGGGCTGAGCAAGGGGAGCGTGATCCTGAAGAAACGGTAGAACGAGGAAGCCCCGTCCATCTCCGCGGCCTCATAAAGCTCCGCAGGTATTGTCTGCATCCCCGACAATATCGCGATGAACCAGAAAGGCCAGTTGATCCATATCCCCGTCACGATCAGGGGTATTATCGCGTTGGGTCCGGCGAGCCATGAGATCGGCTCGGCGATCACGCGCAAGTTCATCAAGATGTAATTGATCATTCCCGAGTCGCGCTCGAAGAGAAACCTCATCGTGATCGCGGAGACGATGCCCGGCGTGACGTAGGGGAGCAGCATGAGGCCGCGAAGCAGGTTTCGTCCGGGAAAATCCATGTTCAGGGTGAGGGCGCAGGTCATGCCCAGGATGCTGCAGCCGATCAGGGTCCACGCCACGTACTCCAGCGTCGCCTTCGCGGAGTTCAGGAAATCGCTGCTGCTCGTCGATATGCTCTTGAGGATGTCCGCGTAGTTCGAGAACCCGACGAATGGAGCGGCCAACCATTTATTCAAGTAGTGTATATCAAGGTTCAGGAAACTTATTATCACTCCCCAGACCATCGGGAGGAGATGTACGAAGAGCATGGCAATGATCGCAGGAGCCAGATATATGTAGGCGAGATGCCGATCGCGTATGGTTCGGGTACCCGCCGATCTTCGCGTTGTTCGCATGTGTATGTCTCTCATTTCGATCGTCGCTATGTCCTGGATAGGCGATTGCGGGTCGCGCGATGCCGCGCGACCCGCAACTTGCATCAATCGCTGGCTATGATCACTTCCCCGCGTCTATGCCCGCCTGAAACGCCTTATTGGCCTTCTGCAACTCGGAGGTGATCGTGTCCTGGGTCACATTGCCGCCGACCGCCTGGGACATCATGTTCGCGAGCGCCGTCGCGATATTGATCTCGGCGACGCCCCAGCCGGAAACGATGGGGGTGAACCTGCCTTCCTGCATTATCTGGTACTGCGCCTTCCAGTACGGCGAACTAAAGCTCTTGTCCTTGTAGGCGGCGACGGTGGTCGGAGGGAGTCCGTAGAGCTGGGTGTATTCGACTTCCTGGGGCCCGTCGAGAAGGAAGGCCATGAATTTCAGCGCTTCCTGGAAATGCTTGGAAGACTTGAATATCATCAGGTTGTCCGGCAGAACCATCGAGACCTGCTTCTGGCCGCTCGATGACGCGGGCGGGAGCGCGACGTTCCACTTCTTGCCGAAATCCCAGCCGGTCGTCTGCTTGGTCTGCGCGTAGACTATGAACATCTCCCCCAACATGATCGAGGTCTGCCCGTGCAGGAAATCGTCAGTCAGCTGGCTGAAGTCCTCGTTAATCGCGCCCGGGGACACGAGCTTATGCTTGGTGATGAGATCGGTCATGAAGGTCGCCGCCTTCACGGTGCTCGGGCTCGTCAGCGTGGCGGTCTTCCCGTCGGCGGAGACGAGATTCCCCCCGTCGAGATAGGTGAGCCACGCGAGGTCGTATACGCCGTCGCCTCCCTGCATCGTCATCCCGATCGGGTACTTCTGGCCCGTGGCCTGCTGGATCTTCTTCCCCGCGGAGACGAGCTCGTCCCAAGTCCTGGGTGGCTTCAGCCCGAGCGAATCGAAGATATCCTGGCGGTAGATGAGTCCCCGGGTATCACCGTCCCACGGCGGGGCGATGATGTTGCCCTTTATCCCGGCGCTCAGCCACGCTCCCGGGACGAAGGCCTTCTCGCCACCGAGCTTGTCGAGATAGGGGGCGAGATTCGCTATCGCGCCGGTGCTGATGAATTGCTCGACCCAGGTACCGCCGACCATGGATATGTCGGGCGCATCGCCGGAGGTCACGGCCAACATCAACCGCGTCTGAGCGTCTTGCCAAGGAATTATCTTCCAGTCGACGTCGATTCCGCTCGCCTTCAAGAACTTGGCTTTCATATCGTTCAAAAAGTCGATCGTTGGTTTGTCTTCACTTCCGAACATCCAGAATTTGATAGTTGTTCCCTTTGCGTCTCCGGCAAACGCGAACCCGACATTCAAGGCAA
Source organism: Spirochaetaceae bacterium UBA1306 (assembly GCA_002307245.1). Classification (GTDB taxonomy): domain Bacteria; phylum Spirochaetota; class Spirochaetia; order Treponematales; family Rectinemataceae; genus UBA1306. Next base: position 62,437 of record DBTW01000076.1, read on the forward strand.
TAACGAAAAGAAAGACAAAAAATTTCCTCATCATTGAACCTCCTTTGTTAGTAACGTACTGTTCGTTATCCAATATTACAGCAAATTTCCAATCTGTCAATAAAAAATTGATTCTCCGACCTGATCCATGAGTCCAGAGAAGCTTACCTGATGTATCCGCGACTATGCGCTCGGAGGTATACGTGGAGGAGGGGGTAGACGAATATCGACTGTGGTTCGCAGAGAACGGAAAGGACACAGCGGTACTGCATGAACACAATATGAGCTCAGCCTATTTCTTCTATAAATATCCATTTATAGGCTCGCAGAGCGCAGCTCCCGCAAGTACGGCGGTTTCTCGCGATTCGACGACCGGGGCACAGAAGGGTAGATGCAACTCCGGTATCCATGCCTCGCGAATGGGTGGAGGAACTCGCGGAGTTGGCTGGATTTATTGAGCGCCGCCAGGTCGAAGGTATGATGAGCCCTTTCGTCAATACAGAATCGTAAGACATTTAAGGTGGATAATCCCATCCTGTTTGTTTCATGCAACAGCACGAAGTGCTCGTTGCCCGTTCGCGAATCGTGAGTCATAGATCTCGTTCGGCGTTGAGTAGTCCAGCGATGCGTGGAACCGCTGTGCGTTGTAGAACTCTAGGTAGCGACGCAAACCGAGCTTGAGATCCAACATGGTGTCGTAATCCTCAAGATAGATGTCCTCGTACTTCAGAGTCCGCCAGAAACGTTCGACAAAGATATTGTCAGTGCCCGGTTTTTTCCGTCCATGCTGATCCGGATGCCATGTGTTTCAAGTACGTCGACAAATGCATCAGAGGTAAACTGGCTGCCCGGGTCAGTGTTGAATATCGCCGGGACGCCCCAGAAGGCGATTGCCTCCTCGAGCTCCGACACGAGGTCGATTATAGCGACGAGGTAGACCTAGCCCCCCCCCTTCAGCCTGATGTACGTGATGTCCGTCGCCCAGACCTGGTTGGGCAACTAGGCTACCTTCCCTCGCAGGAGATACGGATACTTCTTGTGACCCTTTCCTGGGATCGATGTCTGCGTTCCCGCGTATATCGCACGCAGGCCGGCCTTTTTCATGATCCGTCGTACCTTCTTGGGCGTGACGTCCAGGTCCTTGATCGCGAACCATACTTTGCGGTATCCGTAGAACGGGTGCTCTCTCAGTTCCGCAAGGATTGCCTCGAGAATGGCCAGCTCGCGCTCATCCTCCGAACTCTCAGGCCTGTAGTAGCACGCCGATCGGCTGATCGACAGGATCCTGCATTGCTCGCTGATCGAGAGTTCGGGATGATCGGGCTCTACAGCTTTGGCTCGGTCCCGTACAGTTGTCTGTACTTTTTTTTTAAGAACTCGTTCTCGACCTGAAGCTGGCCGATCTGCTTGAACAGCTCGTCCTGTTTCTTCTCGGCCGCCTCAGCGTCCTTGTCCTTCCCTGAATTTTCAAAGACCTGCTCAGCGCTCTCGAGTAGTTGTTTCTTCCAGAGCGCTATCATGTTGGGATGCACACCGTAAGCCGCCGCAAGCTCCTGGAGAGTCTTCTCACCCCGGAGGGCTTCGATGGCAACTTTTGCCTTGAAGGCCTTGTCGTATGGCTTTCTCATGATGGCTACTTTACGTCTCCTTCCGTCTTTTCAGGAAGGACCATAGTCACCTTATTCACCCTCCGATTCCTGTCCGAAATCCTGGGCTCATCATAGGCCCGGGTCGCCGTCCGGGCGCCCCCCCGGCAAGGTAATGGTGAAACAGGATCCTTTATCGGGCTCGCTCATAACCTCGATCCCCCCCCCGAAGGCATGGACGATGTCGTAGGCGATCGTCAACCCTAGCCCGAGTCCCTGCCCGACGTCTCTGGTTGTGTAGAAGGGATCGAAGATCCGATTCAGCTTATCCTTGGGGATTCCAGTTCCCGTATCCCGGATCTGGATCGCGACATGCTCGCCGTCTGGACGAGTCGTGGTGACGCTTATCGTCCCGCGATCCTCGATCGCCTGGGCCGCGTTCTTGAGGATGTTCATGAAGACTATCCCGAGCTGCGATGCGTCGCAGAGCGCCGCGGGTATTTCAGCGTAGCGCTTCTCGATCTCGGCCTTCGCGAGCAGTTCTGCTCCCATCACCTCTATTGTCATGTCGAGGCAGCCGTTCACGTCCACAAGCCTCTCCCCGGGTGTATCGACCGCGGAGAAAAGGCGGAGGCTTTGGACGATCTTCTGTACGCGTCGCGCGCCCCCCAAGGACTCCTCGACCAGCGCGCCGATGTCGTCGCAGATGTAGCTTATAGCGCTATCATGCCCCCCGCCATCCTTGGCGCCCGGGCCCCCTTCCGCCGCCGGAGCCTCCGTCGGGGCCTTCGGGATGGCCTCGCAGAAGGCGCTAATATTCCTCGCGTACGCTTCGAGGGTGTTCAAATTGCTAACGATGAAGCCCATCGGATTATTGATCTCGTGGGCGATGCCCGCGGCGAGCTGGCCGATGGACGCGAGTTTCTCCTGGCGTATCATCCGCGATTGGGCAGCCATCAGCTCCTCGTTTGCGATCTTCAGCTCCTTGGTCCTCTCTTCGACCTTCGCCTCGAGCTCCTCGTAGAGGACGATGTTGGCGAAGGCTTCCGAGACGTTGTTGCAGAATATCGTGATGAGGTCGATATCGATCTCCGCCAAGGGCGGGCAGTCCTCGAAGTAGAGTATCCCCTGTACCCCATCCCGGCCCTTCAACACGATGACAAAAGTGCCGTCCTCGTAGATATTCGACTCTATCTGAACAGCGCGGCGGATAAGGCCAGCCTGCCTCTCCGCGAGGCCGCTCGGGAAATCGCCAGCGCCTATACCTGCGTACTTGCCGGCTCCCGCCAAGACCCGCATCGTGTCTCCGTCGTCCTTCAC
>DBTW01000118.1:0-6930 GCA_002307245.1 Spirochaetaceae bacterium UBA1306
ATTTCTCGAAAGCGCCGGAGACCTGCGACATCGAGGACGGTTACTCGGTCAATTCCGGGGAGTTCACCGGCATGACCACGGAGGCCGCGAAGAAGGCGATCATCGAGAAGATCGAGCGGGACGGCATCGGCAAGAGGTCGATCAACTACAAGCTCCGCGATTGGCTTTTCAGCCGCCAGCGATATTGGGGCGAGCCCATCCCCCTCGTGCACTGCCCGAACTGCGGCATCGTGGCTATCCCCGAAAGCGAGCTCCCGCTCCTCCTGCCCGACGTGAAGAGCTACACGCCCACCGGGACCGGCGAGTCCCCCCTCGCGAACGCCGGCGCCTGGCTCGAGACCGCCTGCCCGAAGTGCGGCGGCCCCGCCAAGCGCGAGACCAATACCATGCCCCAGTGGGCCGGTTCGTGCTGGTATCCCCTCCGTTACCTCGACCCGAAGAACGGCGAGGCTTTCGTCTCCAGGCGGGCGATGGAGTACTGGATGCCCGTGGACCTCTATGTCGGCGGGGCCGAGCATGCGGTGCTGCACCTCTTGTACTCGCGTTTCTGGCACAAGGTCCTCTACGACCTCGGCGTGGTGAACACGAAAGAGCCCTTCCAGCGCCTGGTGAACCAGGGCATGATCCTCGGCGAGGACAACCAGAAGATGTCCAAGAGCCGGGGTAACGTCATCAACCCCGACGATATCATCCGCGAGTACGGGGCGGACTCGATGCGGGTCTACGAGATGTTCATGGGGCCCCTCGAGGTGTCCAAGCCCTGGGCCACGGCCGGCCTCGTCGGCGTGAGCCGCTTCCTGGAGAAGGTCTGGGCCCTCTCCGAGCGCTTTGGTTCCCAGTCCGCGGGCGCCGCGGCCGACGCGGCGCCGGGACCGGAATCGCTGAAGGCCCTGCACCGCGCGATTAAGAAGGTGAGCGGCGATACCTCGACCCTCAACTTCAACACGGCGATTTCCGCGATGATGATCTACGTCAACGAGCTCGGAAAGCTCGATAAGCTTCCTCGCGCTCTCTACGAGCCCTTGCTCCTGCTGCTCGCCCCCTACGCGCCGCACTTGGCCGAGGAGCTCTGGGAGAAGGCCGGGCACTCGAAGCCGCTCGCGCGCGAGGCTTGGCCGAGCTATGACGAGGCACTCTGCGCTGACGATACGAAGGAGATCGTGGTCCAGGTGAACGGCAAGATTCGCGAGCGCTTCAGCGCCCCCGCGGGCAGCGCCCAGGACCAGCTCGAGCGGACGGCCCTCTCCCTGCCCAAGGTAAAGGAATGGACCGAGGGCAAGAAGATCGCGAAGGTCATCGTCGTGAAGGACAAGCTCGTCAACATCGTCGTGGCCGGATAGGCGGGAGAAGCGCCTCTCGAAAGCGCGCGCAATGCGAAGGTCTAAAGCCGCGTCGGTGTTCATCTAGAATTCAGCTCCTCGGCATTGCTGACCTGGCCTGTGCGGCGCTACTTTTGCCGCCGGAGCCTTGAACGCCATGCTTTCCCATCGTCAGTCGCGCCTCTGCGCCCTCGTTCCCCTGGCCCTATCCCTGGCCATCCGCCTCTATCCGTCCCCCGCGAGCGCCCAAACGAATGAGAGGAGCCCCGGTGAAGAGGGATCTTCCGAGCCGAATTACGCTCTCGCCGCCGTGGGCGTCCTGGGAGCCAACGTGGCCGTGAACGTCATCGATCGTTTCGTTTTCGATGAGGATTTCGCCAAGACGAGCCTTCCCTCCATGCGCGCCAACCTCGGGACGGCCTGGGTGTACGACAGCGACTCGTTCGCCACGAACGAGATCGCGCATCCGATCCATGGAGGGATTTATTTCTCCGCTTGCCGGACTAGCGGTCTCGGTTTCTGGGAATCGATCACCGGTACGCTTGCCGGCAGCGCGACTTGGGAACTGTTCGGCGAAGTCGAAAAGCCCTCGATCAACGATCTCGTATCGACGACCCTGGGCGGGATAATCATCGGGGAGAGCTTTCATGCGCTTTCCCGAGACTTGCTCCGAAACCGCTTGCCGGTTCGAATGGTCGGCAATCCAACCCAAGTCCTTGGGGATGCCTTGGGCGAGACCCGAGCTGATAGCGGATGGTATTCTCCCCTTGCCGCGTCGCTCGGCTTCGGGCTCTCCCGCTCCATATTCGACATATCCGAGCTGAGGAACCTCGATGTCGATTCCGAGCAATCCAACGGCTTCATCGCAGCGGCTTTCGTGCGGGGCGACCCCTTTGACGCCGCTGCCGATAGCCCGCGCGGGCTCTTCTCGGGATCCGACGGAGCCATTCCCTTCGGATACTTCGCGTTACGCGGAAGCGTTGGCTTCACGCCCTCCTCGCTCGGGATCGACTTTTTTTCGCAGGGAAGCCTCGGATCGATCGCGCTCGTCGACGAGGGCACGAGGAAGCTATGCCTCGGGGCGAGCCTGCACTATGACTTCGTCCTGAGCGACCTGGTAAAGCTGTCGGCAAACTCGGTGGGCCTGAGCCTCGAGTCGGCGAAGGGATTCAAGGGCGGAGGAATGTGGACGAGCGAATTCCATCTGTCCGCCGTTGCGATGAGCGCCAACGAGAACGTTTTCGTCGCGTCGGTGGATTCGAGCGATACCGCGATCAGGAACTACGACTTCGGCCTAGGAGAGTCATCGAAAGTCTATCTATCCTACGCCCATCCTCGAATAGGGGCCTTCCGCATCGATTATTGCTTCTACGGGCTGCATTCGATACCCGGGACCGCGATATCCGCGGCGGCCTTCCAATATGCGATGGTCGGCATCTTCGGGTTCTCGTACGAACGCATGATCGCCAAGCACGCGGCGATGGGTTTGGCCGTCAAGGTTTACCACAAGGACGCGTTCTACTCATCCGCCGCCGACATGCACGAGTCTATCTTCGAAAGCGGCCTTTACTTGAAGGCTCTATAGGGGCATCGTGCGGTCGCGGAAATCGGGTCTCTCGAGCTCGGCTTTGAAGTATTTCTATGCCTAGCTAGACGAAAAGAAGTCCGAGGGAGAGGGCCACCGCCGCTATCAAGGCGGCCTTCGCGCTCCTTCCCATGGGCCGACTCGTCTCGGGCCCGCCCTCGGCCCGTGGAGCCTCCCAAAGCTCGAGCATCAGCCTGTCCGCGTCTTCGATGAGAGTGGCCGGCCTGATCCTTCCCTTGTATTCCACGATGCGGTCGTAGTAGACGAAGGCCGAGGCGACGAGTGCGCCAAAGCGCCCGGGCAGCCTCAGGCCCGGAAGCACGCTCGCCTTGGAGACGTACATGAGCCCCTCGAACACGAGGGCCTTGCCCACGCCGTCGAGGAGCGCGGTTTCCGTGATCCTCATCGGCCCGAGGACCGCGATGACCCTGCCCACCGGTACGAGGAGGTTGGCCGCGACGATCCCCGCCGAGACGACGATGGTGGCGACTAGCGAAACCTTCTTGCCTGACAGGAGGGCCGCGCCGAGGAAGCAAAGGAACATGAGGGCCTTGACCATGAGGGAGCGCTGGAAGAGATAGGCCGCCGAGACGGCGGCGCCGGCTAGGGCGAGGGCCCAGGGCGAGAAGCAGGCCTCCCAACGCTCGCGCCGCGCGGCCCTGCCCGCGGCGCTCATAGGGCGCCCCGCGCCCGCGCGTACCAGCGCGACTTCGCCGCGAAGGTCTCGGCGAAGGCGCCGAGCAGGGCTCCCGTCACGAGGCCGGTGGCCAGGAAGGGCGGGGCGATGAGCCGCGCGGCCTCGCCGAAGACAACGGCGCTCGCTATCGCGATCTGCACGGCGTTGGATGCGACGGCTCCGAGCATCGAGACTCCGACAGCCGAGACGGATCCCCGGATGACCTTGCGAGCGGCCCACATGGCGATAGCGGCCGTGAGGGTGCCCGCGAGGGAGAAGAGGGCCACGTAGGAGAAGAGGGATCCCGAGATCACGCTCATGCCGACGACCTTCACGAGGGCGAGGGCCAGGTACCAGGGCAGGGGGAGGAGGTCGACCGCGAGCAGTATGGGTAAGTTCGCTATGCCCAGCCTCATGAAGGGGAGGGGCTTGGGGATCATGTACTCGACGGCCGAGAGGAAGAAGCAGAAGGCCCCGAGGAGGGCCGTGATGTCGGCCGGGGTTCTCGGCTCCGCCGATAGGTCGCGCGCGGCCGCTTCAGTAGGCCGCGGCGTCGATGTCGGCATCGTCAGCCCCTCCTTCGATCCTTACGAGCACTTGGTTAGGGAGGCAGGCCAGCCATTGTCCGGGCCTGCTGATCGAGCCTCCCGCGACGCAAGTCTTGTTGGGGCAGGGGGAGTCCTTGATGCGGGCGGTCTTGCCCTCGATCGCGACGAGGGTATCGCCGAGGGGGCCGGCGACCGAGACCACCCTGTCCGAGGACAGGGGGTATACCCACTCTCCGTCTCGGCCCTTGATCACGAGCTCCGAGGAGCGCGAGCCTGGACTGTAGGCCGAGACGGCGGATAGCGCGACGAGCCCCGCGGCGGCGAGGGCGATGACTATGTCGAAGGCCTTAATCCGCATCGGCGTCGCCGCGGATCAATGGCAGCCGCAACCCTCGCCGTGGTCGCCGCAGCCGCATTCCTCGTCGTCGCCGCAGTCGCCCTCGCAACCGCAGTCGCAGCCGCCGTGGATATGTCCATGGGCGAGCTCCTCGGCCGTGGCCTCGCGGATGTCCACGACCTTTACGCTGAAGTGGAGCTCCTCGCCGGCCAGGGGGTGGTTGGCGTCGATCGTGACCTCGTCGCCCTCGATGCCGACCACGGTGACGATCTGGGCCCCGCCCTCGCCGTGCGCCTCGAACTGCATGCCCAGGTCCAACTCGGCGCCGTCGCCGAACTCGGACTTGGAGACCTTGAACATGAGGCTCTCGTCCCGCTCGCCGTAGGCTTCCTTGGCCGGCACGACGCAGTCGACCTTGTCCCCTGCGGACTTGCCCGCCAGGTGCTTCTCGAGGCCGGCTATGATATTGTCGTTCCCGTGCAGGTAGACGAGGGGCTCAGTGCCCTCGGAAGAGTCGAGGACTTCGCCCTCCGAATCCTGAAGCTTGTAGTCTATGGTGACCACGCGGTCCTTCTCGATGACCATCATACATCCTTTCGGGGGCAGTTTTTCCCCGCGCAGCGCGAAGGAATAATGTATATATAATTCCAGCCTATGAAAAGAGGCGGGAGAGGCTTTCGCGCTTTCTCCGCGCGGGCGGATTGCCGATATTTAAGAGGCAGGAGAATCTTAAGCCCATGCCCGAAGAGCCCAGCACCTCAGCAGCGAACATGATCCTCGGGTCCGCCTTGGCCCTGCTCTCGGCCCTCTCTACCCTCGCCTTGGCCCTCTCCGCCAGGGCCGGACTCGACTCGGGCGGCTTCGAGGCCTCCATGGGGCTTCCCCTCGCTATCGGCTCCTTCCTCCTCGGCGCATTTTCCTGGGCCGCCGCCTTCATTCCGCTTTGGCTCTTGGGCGCTTCGGTCCTAGCCTTCCTTCCCGGCTGGCGGCCGGGCTTCCTCGTCGCCCTCGCTGGCGCCCTCCTGCCCTTCCTGCCCCTCGCGGCCATCGCCAGGCTCGCGTCCGAGCCTGAGCCCTTCCTTTCCGACCATCCCCGCCTCGCCGCCGCCGGCCTCCCCGCCCTCGTGGTCGCCGCCCTCGCCGTCGCCCTCGTCCTCGCCGCCTTGGTCATCCAGGCCGCCAAGCTCGCCTCGCGCGAATCCCGCGAAGGCCATCCCTCAGGAAAGGCTCGCGCGGACGATGCGGCCGGAGCTAGGCTACGCCTCCTTCCCCCCCTGCCCGAGCCCTCCCTCGGGGAGTCGCCCGCCGATCAGGCGGTGTTCGATTTCCGCGTGCCCGAGCTCCCGCCCCTGCCGAGGCTCACGGCCATCGAGGGGCCGGCCGCCGGCGCTTCGCCTGAGGACGACGCGCCGATCCTGCCGCCGATAGCCCGGATAGCGGGATCGCCGCTCGAGGCCGAGGATGTCGAGTTCGAGGCCGTGGACACGGAGACCGGCGATCCCGAGGCCGAGGAGCAGCCCCCGTCCCCGCTCGACGAGGCGCCGATTGCCGAGGCCGCGATCGAGTACATCTCGGTGCCGCCCGAGCATCCGAGCTCCATGGCCCGCGCCGAGGCCGTGCCCGATGCGGCCGCCGCCCTCAAGCGGGTCCTGGCGCGGCGCAAGGACAAGCCTTACGTTGTGCCGGTCGAGGGGATCCTCACCTCCTATCCGGACGGCGAGTATTGGATCATCGACGACAAGACCCGTCGCTCGGCCGAGGTCCTGCGCAAATGTCTCGCGGAATTCAAGATCGAGGCCGAGGTGACGGGCATCCGCAAGGGCCCGGTCATCACGATGTTCGAGATCCTGCCGGCGCCGGGCGTGAAGCTCTCCAAGATCACGACCCTCGCGGACAACATCGCCCTCCGGCTCGCGGCCTCGAGCGTGCGCATCGTCGCGCCGATACCGGGCAAGCACGCCGTGGGCATCGAAGTGCCGAACGCGACCCGCTCCATCGTCTCCCTGCGGGAGCTCATCGAGGCGGAGTCCTTCAAGGCCGCGAAGATGGAGATCCCCGTCGTCCTGGGCAAGGACATCGCCGGCGAGGCCAAGTTCATAGACCTCGCCCAGACGCCCCACCTCCTCATCGCCGGCGCCACCGGCTCGGGCAAGTCCGTCTGCGTGAACGCCATGATCCTCTCGATCCTCTTCCGCCGCTCGCCCCAGGAAGTCCGGCTCCTCCTCATCGACCCCAAGATCGTCGAGCTCAAGCTGTACAACGACATCCCTCACCTGCTCACGCCCGTTATCACCGAGCCCAAGCGCGCCTTCCAGGCCCTGCAGTACTGCATCTGCGAGATGGAGCGCCGCTACAGCCTCCTGGATCACGCGGGCGTGCGCGACGTCAAGAGCTACAACCGGAAGATCCGCGACAAGGGCTACGCCGCCGAGCGCCTGCCCTACATTGTCGTGGTGATCGACGAG
>DBTW01000118.1:7192-14270 GCA_002307245.1 Spirochaetaceae bacterium UBA1306
ACGAGTTCGCCGACCTCATGGCCACCACGGGCAAGGAGCTCGAGTCCACTATCGCGCGCCTGGCCGCCATGTCGCGGGCGGTGGGCATCCATCTCGTGCTCGCGACGCAGCGGCCCTCCATCGACGTGATCACCGGCCTCATCAAGGCCAATATCCCCAGCCGCATCGCCTTCATGGTCGCGAGCAAGTTCGACAGCCGCATCATCATCGACGCGGTGGGCGCCGAGAAGCTCCTCGGAAAGGGCGACATGCTCGTCTCCACGGTCTCCGATTCCTTCCCCATACGCGAGCAGGGGGCCTACGTCTCCGAGGAGGAGGTCGAGAAGGCCGTCGAATACTTGCGCACCCTGGGCGAGCCGGAATACATCGACGACGAGATCTTCATCGACGACGAGGACGAGGACGGCGAGCCCTCCCTCTTCGGCGACGAGGACGACGATCCGTTGTTCGAGAAGGCCCTCGAGATCGTGCTCCAGCAGGGCAAGGCGAGCGCCTCGTACATCCAGAGACGGCTCAAGATCGGCTACAACCGGGCCTCCCGGCTCGTCGAACTCATGGAGACCAAGGGCATCGTGGGCCCGGCGAAGGGCTCGAAGCCCCGCGATATCATGCACAACCCCGAGACTATGGGCCGGCCGATGAGCCCGCCGGCCAACAGGGGCAATCTCCTGCCCGGCCTCGAGACGGTTCCGGGGCAGCGGGTGACCGGCAAGGACGAGGATTCGGGGCGCGATAGCGAGTGATGCGTCGCTCGTTGCCCGTGGTCAGAACGAGAGCGTCAGCAGGGCTCCGGGCTCCATGGTCGTCTTTCCGCCCACGCTCGTCGTCGCGATCGTAGGCGCGAGATTGATAGAAGTGAATCCATGCTCGCGATTGTAGCCGTGGGCGTAGGTGATGGGGCGGACGATTCCGTAGATCATGGTGCCGGTGAGGACGGCCGCGCCTAATAGCATCTGCGAGGATCCGTCGCCATAGGTAGCTTCGCCGGTTGTACTGTCGTAGGTGTAGGTCGAATTCTCGATGATGCCAGCGTAGTAGAGCCCTTCTCCGAGTACGCAGCCGATGATCCCGAGCCAGCCGCCGGCCTTGTCGCCCTGCACGAAGGAGCCGACGCCGAAGCCCGGCACGACATTCAGTATCCAGGGCCAGCTCATCTTGGCTCTTCCGACGGGCGTCTCCTTCGAGGGCCTGTCCTGGCTCGCCGGCGCGGCCTTGGCGTCCGGCTTGGAGATGTCCTGGTTCCCTCCCGCGGCCGATTGGGCGAGCACGGCCCCGCCCGATAGCACTTCGCCTACCTGTTCGGACAGGTTGATGAGGGTCGCCAGCCTTCCCTCGCCCTGGGCCGAGGTTTGATTCGCGATGACTCCCGTCTTTACCGCTATCATCTTCGCGCTGATGAAGTAGGTGACATCCACCTTCTGCACCTTCGTGACTACGACGAAATCGGCGCCGAGATACTTGCCGGCCGCCACTACGTCCTTGTCGCTGACCATGCCGGAAACCTGGAATTCGCGCTCTTTCAGGACGTTCTCGATGTTGGCCCGATCCAGGACGGTGAAGCGGCCAGACACGACGAGTCTTTCGATGATCTTCTCGGTCGTGGGCACAATCACCGAGGGGTCCATGTTTTGCGGGATCATCGTATCGAGCACCGCGACCTTGGGTTGCGCCCATGCGGAACCTATTGCGATCGCCGAGACAATCAAAAGGAATCGTTTCATATCGTCGCTCCTTAAATAAAGGAATATTGTTACATCCTTCGGCTTTTCTTGTAAAGGAGGGCGCGTACGCATAATTCTTTATACCAAAATGTCTTTATGTGAGGTTTTATACATCTCGACAATTTGAATTATTTGATATTAAATGGCGGGCACTTGCGCAGATCAAGGTAATGTTGGGAAAGACTCGGTTGGTCTTTTCTAGTATCCTGCCAAATATTCCAACGCCGGAGAAAGCATGCACGATTCATATTACCGCGATGGCCTCCGCGCCATCGATGCCAAATTCGAGGCCCAAAAAATCGCCTTCGGGCCCATCGCCTTCCAGGCCTCGCGAGCCCTGCGCGATTTAGGGATACTCGAGGCCGTGTCCGAATCCAAGGATGAGGGCCTTTGTTCGGGAACGATAGCCCGGCATCTCGGAATTTCGGCCTATGGCGTGGGCGTCCTCCTCGAGATGGGCCTCGGCCTCGGTCTCGTGAAACTCGTCCGCCAGGCCGCCGGCGCCGCCGAGCCCCGCTACGTCCTCGGCAAGGTCGGCCACTTCATGCTCTACGACGACATGACACGGGTCAATATGGACTTCGTGGGCGACGTCTGCTACGAGGGCGCGGCGTCCCTCGAGGACTCGATCCGGGAGGGCAAGCCCAAGGGCCTCGAGGTCTTCGGCGATTGGAAGACGATCTACGACGGCCTCTCGGCCCTACCCGAGGGCGTCAAGCGCAGTTGGTTCGCCTTCGATCATTTCTATTCGGACATTGCCTTTCCCGACGCCCTGCCGATCGTCTTCTCCCGCAAGCCCCGCTCCCTTTTCGACGTGGGCGGCAATACCGCGAAATGGGCCCTCGCCTGCTGCCGGTACGACCCCGAGGTCCGCGTGACCATCGTCGACCTGCCGGGCCAGCTGGCGGTCGCGCGGCGTAACGTCGAGGCGGCCGGCTTCGGCCCCAGGGTCTCCGGGGTCGAGCTGAACGTCCTCGACCCCGCGGGCTCCTTCCCCGCCGGGGCTGACGCCGTCTGGATGAGCCAGTTCCTGGACTGCTTCTCCCTTCCCGAGGTCGAGGGGATCATGGGCCGCCTGGCCCAGGCCATCGGCCCCGAGACCGACGTCTTCGTACTCGAGCCCTTCTGGGACATGCAGCGCTTCGAGGCGGCCAGTTACAGTCTCAACGCCACTTCTCTATACTTCACCTGCATGGCCAACGGCAACAGCAAGATGTACCGCTCCGGAGAACTGATCGCCGCGGTGGGTCGCGCGGGCTTCGTCCTCGCCGAGGCCAGCCACGGCATAGGCGCCAACTCCTACTCGCTCCTGCGCTTCAGGCGGGCGCGATAGCCGTGCGCTCGTCGCTCGCGATACTGCGCCGCGCCGCCTGGGCGCCCGGGATCGAAGGGGAGGCCGGCTGGGCCGATTGGGCGGCGGGTAGCATAGCCATAGAGGCCTCGTCGGCCGTCCCCGACCTGCCCTTCCTCCCGCCGCTGTTCAAGCGCAGGCTCGGCCAGCTCGATCGGATGGTCCTCCTCGTCGGCCACGAGGCCCTCGGCGCGGAGCGGCCGGCGGGACCGAAGGCCGCCGCCCGGACCCTGCTCGCGACGCGGCGCGGCGAGTTGGGCCAGCAATGGAAGATCAGCGCTGCCCTCGCGGAGACGGGCGAAGTCTCGCCCGCCGCCTTCAGCCTGTCCGTGTTCAACGCGCCGATCTCCCTGCTCTCGATAGCCGAGGTCAACAAGGGATCCTCCTGCGCCACGCACGCGGGCGAGCACAGCTTCGCGGCGGGCCTGTGCTGCTGCGCTGGCATGCTCGCCCGCGACCCCGAGCCCGTGCTGCTCATCGCGGCCGACGAACTGGCGCCGGAGGCCTACGCCGAGCTCGGGCCGGAGGCGAAGGGGGCGCCGCACGCCCTGACCCTGCTCCTCGGCCGCGGCGGCTCCGGCGGCGAGGAACTCGTCCTCGAGGCCGGGACTGCGGGACCGGAGGCGGCCGGAGGCGAGCCGGAGGCCCTCGCCTTTTTCCGCTGGCTCCTCGCGGGCGAAGGCGAGCTCCGCCTCGGCGGCGAGGAATGGCCCATAGCCTTGACCCGCGCGAGGCCCGGATCGCCGCGATGATCATGGGGACTAGGGCCGGAGCGTTGACAAAAAGCCTGTCGGAAGCTATACATATCCATTCGTGAACGGAGTATACCAAATGGATGAACTCGAGAACGAAATCAAGAGAATAATAGTCGATTCACTGGACCTCGAGGGCGTAAAGCCTTCCGACATCGATTCGACCGCACCCCTGTTTGGCGAAGGGCTGGGCCTGGACTCGATCGACGCCCTGGAACTCGGTGTCGCGATGAAGAAGAAATATAACATCAGCTTCTCTTCCGAGGACAAGGAGAACCGCAAGCATTTCGCCTCGGTTCGCGCGCTCGCCGAGTACGTGTCCTCGAAGAGCGCCTGAGCGGAGTATCCCATGGCTACGATGGACAAGAACGAGGTTTTTTCCCGCATCCGGCAGATCCTGAGCGAGACTTTCGAGCTCGACGCCGGCTCGATCTCCCTGGAGTCGCGCCTGCAGGAGGATCTCGACCTGGATAGCATCGACGCCGTCGATCTGGTGGTCAAGCTCCAGCAGTACACTACTTCCAAGATCGATCCCTCCATCTTCAAGCAGGTCCGTACCATCGGCGATGTCGTTGACGCGATCATGCCGCTCATCGGATAGGGCCGTAGCCCGGCGCCCGACGATGCTCCCATGAGCCGCCTGCTCCCTATCTCCTCGGAGATCGAAGCCCTTCGCGACCCCTCGTCCGCCTGCTCGTTCAGGCGCTCGGATGGCCGCGTCCATACCTGGGCCGACTTCGCCGCCTCGGTGGCCGCCGCCCGAATCGCACTTCGAGCTGGCGGGACCGCGTCGTGGATCCTCTACGCGGAGGACTGCTATGTTTTCGACGTGGCCCTCTGCGCCCTCGTGCGCGAGGGCGCGAGGGTGCTCGTGCCCGGCGGCCCCCAAGCCGGCCTCGTGACGGCTATCCGGGGCGAGGACTGCGGCCTGGTCGGCGACGGCTCCTTCGAGGCCGCATCGGGGCCCGCGCTGGACCTGCGGGGCATCGTCGACGCGCCCAGTCCCTCGCCGAGCGGCTTCTCCGGCCTCGGCCCCTCGCGCTCGGCCGAATCGACCGTCGTCCTCTTCACTTCCGGCAGCACGGGAGTCCCCAAGGCCGTGCCCAAGCGCCTCGCCCAGCTCGAGGAGGAGCTGGCCTGCCTGCACGGACTCTGGGGCGACGAGCTCGAGGGCCGAGCCGTCTACTCGACGGTCAGCCAGCAGCATATCTACGGCCTCTTGTTCTTCGGCCTCCTGCCCCTCTGCTCCGGCCTGCCCTTCTGCTCCGAGCGCCTGGCCTACCCCGAGTCCATCCAGCTCCTCGCCGAGCGGCCTTCGGCCCTCGTCGCGAGCCCCGCCTTCCTGAAGCGCGCGGTCGAGTCGAGCGTCCCCGCCCTGCCGGCGTCCATGGCCGCCCTGTCCTTTTCCTCGGGAGGGATCCTCCCCGACAAGGCCGCTCGGGGCTCGGCCGAGATCCTGGGACGCCCCGTCACCGAGATCTACGGCTCGAGCGAGACCGGCGGCGTGGCCTATCGCCGCGCGGGGACGGGCGAGGGGCTTCGCGCCTTCTCCACCGTCGATCTACGGATCGGCGCCGAGGGCCGGATAGAGGTCCGCTCGCCCTACCTCGCCGAGACCGGCTTCATCGTCACCGAGGACCTGGGGGAGATGGCGGGCGACGGGACCCTGCGGCTCCTCGGCCGGGCCGACTCGGTCGTGAAGATCGAGGAGAAGCGCGTCTCGCTCGTCGAGATCGAGGCTAGGCTGCGCGAGTCGCCCTTGGTGACGGACGTCCACGCGCTGGCCCTCGAATCGGCGGGACGGCAGATTATCGGCGCCGCCGTGGTGCTGTCCGAGGAAGGTCGGTCGCTGTACGCGAGCGAGGGGCGCAGGGCCGCTACTCAAGCCTTGCGGTCCCGGCTCGGGGAGTATTTCGCGCCTGTGCTCCTGCCCAGGAAATGGCGCTTCCTGGCGGCACTGCCTGTCAACGAGCAGGGCAAGATCAAGAAGGAGGCCGCTCGCGCGCTGTTCGAGGGACGGGAGACGCCCTACGACCTGGCCTCAAGCGAGTCGGCCGACGGCCATGCGAGGCTGATCTTCAGCTTTCCCGTCGATTGCCCCTACTTCGACGGCCATTTTCCGGCCTTCAAGCTCCTGCCCGCCGTCGCGCAGATCGACGTCGCGATGCACCTGGCTTCCGAGTTCCTTGGCGCGCCCACTTCGATGCTCGGCATGCCCCGCGTGAAGTTCCAGAAGCCGGTGCGCCCCGCTGCGGCGTACGTGCTGGATCTTCGCTATCAGCGCGAGAAGGGGAGGATCGAATTCTCCTTCTCGGAGGCCGATAGCGGCGAGACTTGCTCGTCGGGCAAGATCGACGTGGGCCCGGAATCCGGCCCCGCCGCCTGAGCGTCCCGGGACCTTATTCCTCGAGGGTCTTGGCGGGCTCGAAATTCCGCTTGGCCAGCAGGAATGACGGCAAATGCCTGAGCAGGTGGTAGATGCTCCACCGGTTCGTCCATAGTCGCCGCGCGAACCTCCGCCGCCAGGCCTTGTCGGTATAGAATCGCTTAACGTGCCCGTTATAGAGCTGGTCCAGCCGCTCGCGCGAGGATATCCCCTTCGGCACGAAGACGAAATTCAGGCAGTTCATCTGCTGCCAATCTTCCTCGAAGCTTCCTTCCTCGCGTATGGTCGCCCAAAGCGGGGCGCCGGGGAAGGGCGTGAACTTCGTCATGTTCATGTCGTCGAGGCCCAGCGATACGGTGAAGTCGCTCGTCATCCTGATGGACTCTTCCGTCTCGCCCGGGAGGCCCATCATGAAAAGCCCCTTCGCCCGGAGGCCGTGCCGATGGATCCTCTCCACCGTCCTGCGGACCTCGTCGGTGGTGACTCCCGCCTTGTGTCGCTCCAGCATCGCCGGATCGGCCGACTCGATGCCGAGCGACACCATGAGGCAGCCGGCGCTTTTCAACAGCCTGAGCAGCTCGTCGTCGACGTATCCGACCCGGACCGCGCAGTTGAAATTCATGCCCAAGGGCTTCGCGACCAGGAGGTCGCAAAGCCCCTGGACCCTCTCCTTCTGCAGGGTGAACAGGTCGTCGTAGATATTGATGTGCCTCACTCCGAACCGGGACCGCAGGTACTTCATGTGCTCGTAGATGTACTCCGCCGAGTTGTAGCGGAACCCCTTCTTGAACACCGAGCGATCGCAGTAGGAGCATTGGTAGGGACAGCCTCGGCTCGTGATCATGGTGGCGCCGGGGACCTTGGCGAA
>DBTW01000180.1:0-8454 GCA_002307245.1 Spirochaetaceae bacterium UBA1306
ATCCCCAACATCTCCGTCTGGTCCCTCTACTCCAAGTTCAACTGGCAGGACCGGATCTACTTCAGCTTCGGCAAGCAGCCCCTCTCCTGGGGCGTCAGCAAGGGCTACTTCCAGCCCGCGGACGACATCTTCGCGGTATCATCGGCCATCGATCCCACCGACACGGGCGCCGAGCGCGAGGGGCCGATATCCCTCAAGACCACCGTGCCCCTCGGCGTGACCAACAACTTCTACTTCTACGCGGGGCTTCCGACGGATTCGGATGGCTCCACCAAGGTCGAGGTCCAGGACGCCCGCTTCGCCGCCAAGGCGGAGTTCAGTTTCGGCAACACCGAGGCTGCCGTGGGCGCCTATTACGCCTACAACGACCACCCTCGGCTGCTCGTCATGGGGACGACGGGCCTGGGCCAGTGGAACCTCTACGGCGAGGGCGTGCTCAAGTACGGCAGCGAGCGCTATTTCATCGAGGAGGACTCATCGGTCTCGCTCCTCGGCCTAAGCGCCTCGCAGGAATCTGGCAAGTTCTACTTCACCGGCGTGGGCGGCGGATACTATACGGACTCGGACTCAGGGTTTACGGTTGCCCTCGCCTATATGTACAACGGCGAGGCCCAGAGCGGGATCAGCGCCGCAGAAGCTTTCAAGTATTACACCGTGTATTCCGACCAGATCGACCGGATGGGCTTCGGCGCCCACAACGTCTTCGCCTCGGTCTCGGACAGCAAGGTCCTGCCCGGGGTCTTCGGCGATGAAAGGCTCAGCGCCAGCTTGATCGCGATCGCCGACCTCTCCGACCTATCGGCCATGGTGATGCCGAGCCTGAGCTATAAGTTCTTCGACTACATGAGCCTGAAAGTCGGCGGCACCTTCACCCTCGGCGCGCAGGCCAGCGACTACTACAGGGTCCTGGGCTCCGACGCCGCCTTAAGCCTGACCCTCACCGTGGGCACGGGCAGCTTCTAGCTTCCTTGCGGATCGGACGGCCCCGCGCTATGCTGCGGGGCCGTTCTTCTTTTATCCGAAAGGGGGAATTCCGTGACCGAGCTGGAAGTATTCGCCAAGAGCCTCGAAGTCTCGCGCTGGACCCTCGTCGTCTCCCTCGTCATGTCCACAGCCTCCATCGTGTTCGCGAGCCTGGAGATGGCTTTCCAAAGGAGCCATAACGTCAGGAGCCTGCGCCCCCTCTGCGAGGCGAGGCTCGTCGAGGAGGAGGCCTCCCTGGCGATAAGCATCCGCAACGTCGGCCTCGGCCCCCTCATCGTCGTGGGGCTCGCCCTCTCGAGCAAGGCCGGAGCTAAGCCCGTGGAACTGCGGGAAGCCTTCGTGCTCCCTCCCTTGGAGAGCCGTCTGATACTCTCGATCCCCGCCTCGGAACGGGATACGCTGAGGGAAGCCAGGCTCAGGATATGCTATCGCGATATCTACGATAAAAAGCACGAGAAGCTCATCCCGCTCGACGACGACCTAATGCCGGCGTTAGGCCTTCGGCAAGCGCGCCCCCAAGCCTAACAGGCTGTTGAAATACTCGAAGCATTTCAACAAGCTGCTAGGCTGCAACCGAGAGCGGAGCCCGGCGCTCTAATGTGCATGGGCATCAACATTCCGTTCGCGATCATGAAGCTGTATTCGGGCATATGGATGCGCGCCAAGGCGCGAGTCGTGGTGAAGGGCCTCGACGACCTCAAGCCCCGGGAGAAGGGCGAGAGGCGCGTCTACCTCATCATCAACCACTCGACCTCCTTCGACCTGGTCGCCCTCATGCACGTTTCCAAGGATCCCTTCGCGGTTCTGATGGACGAGGCGGCCTTCGGCTTCCCCATTATTCGGCACATCCTAAAAGGAGCCGGCTTCATCGCCCTCCACGAGGCCGACTCCAAGGCCTCGGTGGAGTCCTGCATAGCCGCCGTCGAGGCCGGGCGGCCCCTGCTCATCTCCCTGCACGACGGGAGCTCGGCCCTTGGCAAATGGGGCAGGCCGCGCACGGGGGGGATCCGCATCGCGCACGAGACTGGCGCGAAGATCTATCCCGTCTTCCTGAAGGTCGAGAACGAGAGGATCCGCCGCCTCACCTTCAAGGCCATGGACGGCACGGAGCATTCCTACACGACTTTCAAGGACAGCTTCTACTTCATCGAATTTCTGAAGCCCCTGGAGCTTTCCAGGCTGCCGCCCGAGCCTTCGCGCGAGGACTTCTCCTTGATCGCGAAGTCCTTGGACGAGAAGGCGAATTCGATCGAGGCCCGTTACGAGCGTTATCTCGAGGAGAATCGGGAGCGCTTCGCCCCCCTCAAGCGCAGGGGCGGCTCGAGGATGAGGATCGCCTGGTAGAAGGCCCGATGGACATAGGCCGCCTAGCTCCTTAATATGCCCTTCCGGAGGTGGAGGGTGAAAATTCTGGTTACGGGCGCCACGGGCTTCGTCGGGCGCCGCCTCGTATCGCGCTTGCTCGAGACCAGGCCGCAGGACGAGATCGCGGCCTTCCTCATGCCGGCCGAAGCCGTGCCTGAGTCCTTCGCGGGCAAGGTGGAGCTGCTCCGAGGAGACTTACGGGAGCCTGAGACCGTCCGGGCGGCCGTGCGCGGCCGGGACCTCGTCTTCCACGTCGCCGGCTATATCTCGTATTGGGTCCTCGACGAGGACGTCATGGCCGCGGTCAACGTCGGCGGCGTCCGCGCCGTCGTCGACGCCTGCGTAGAATTCAAGGTCGGGCGCCTCGTGCATATATCCTCGGTGGGCGCCATCGGCTTCCACAAGGACGGCTCCCTCGCGGACGAAGACACGCCCTTCAACTGGCCGGAGAGCTTCGGCTACATGACCACCAAGCGCGACGGCCAGAGGATCGTGATGGATGCGGTGAAAGACCGGGGCCTCGACGCCGTCGTCGTGAACCCGGCATCGGTCATGGGCCCCGGGGATCCCCTGCCCCGCTCGCCCCACAACCAGGTCTACGGGAACGTGTACGGCAAGCCCTTCTTCTTCGGCACCTTCGCGGGCGGCCTCGCCATCGTCGACGTGCGCGACCTCGTCGAGACGATCCTCGCCGCGGCGGAGAAGGGCAAGAGCGGGGAGGCCTACCTCTCGGTCGGGGCCGACGTGCCCTACGCCCAGGTCCTCCAGCTGATAGCGCTCAACGCGGGGAAGAAGTTCATCCCCTTCCGCGTCCCGCCCTTCGTCCTCGTCGCCGCGGGCTGGAGCGCCGAGCTGATCTCTCGCTTCACGCGCAAGCGGCCCCTCATCACGCTCTCCTACGGCCGCCTCTCGGGCTGGTCGGCCTACTACCGGAACGCGAAGAGCCGGGAGCAGCTCGGCGTCGCCTACCGCCGCCTCGAGGAGACCATAGCCGACGGCTGCAAGTACTACGAGGAGCATTTCCTCGAGCAGGGCTAGGGGAGAGACTAGATCCAACCCCGCTCGGCGTACCAGCGCCCCGTCTCGGCCACGGCCTCGGCCGTGCTCGCCACCGGCTCGAAGCCGAGGAGGCGCTTGGCCTTGGCGGTGGAGACCACCCAGCGGTGCTGGCGGATCTCGCGGATCTTATGCCGGTCGAGGAGGGGGGGCCTCCGCATGAAGGGCTTGGCCAGCTCGGAGCAGCCGGCCACGACCGCCACCACGGGCTCCGGCACGCGTACGCGGAGGGTCCGCTTGCCCAGCGAGGACTCGATCATGGACGAGAAGTCGTCCCAGTCGTACTCGCCGTCGTCGGCGATGAAGAAGGCCTGGCCGTAGGCCGCGGGTTTGCCGATGCAGGAGACGATGGCCGAGGCTAGGGTCTTCACGTAGAGCAGGGACATGACGTTGCGTCGGCCGACGATGATCCGCAGGCCGCGGCTCACGAGCTTGAAGTACTGGAGGAAGTCCCGGTCGCGGGGGCCGTAGACGCCGGGGGCCCTGATGAAGGTGCAGTGGAAGCTGCCCGCCTCGATGTAGGGGCGCAAGGCTGCCTCGAGGGCCACCTTGCTGCGGCCGTAGGGCGTGAGCGGCCTCTGCTCGTCGTCCTCGTCAGCGCAGCAGCCCTCGGCGCAGGGACCCGAGGCGGCCAAGGAGCTCATCGACACGATCTGCCGCGGGCCGTCGGGGAGGGCCAAGGCGGCCTCGACCAAGTTGACGGCCCCGCCCGCGTTGACTGCCAGGAAGCCCTCCTCGGTCTTGGACCGGGTCAGGCCGGCTATGTTGACGATGGCTCCGCAGCCCTCGAGAAAGGGCCCCAGGCTCGAGCGCTCGGTGACGCTGCCCTCGAAGAAGCGCGGCGCACCGCCCTCGCCAAGGCCCTCGAGCCATCGAGGCCCCTCGCTCGGCATCACCAGGCAATTCACCTCGTAGCCCCGCTGGGCGAGGAGCTCCACGACGTGGCTCCCGACGAAGCCAGTACCCCCGGTTACCGCTACCCTCATGATGCCTCCCGTTCCCTCGATGCAGGGCCACATGATACTATCCGCAGGACGCCCGCGGCAACGCGCCTAACCGGAATCGAGCCGCGGAAAAGCCTAAGGAGCGGAGAATGTTCCCGCGCATCAAGCCATGGATCAAGCCGGCCGCCTATATCGCCCTGGCCTCCTTTTCCTGCCTCCTCTACTCGGCCTTCAGCCCGCCGCTCCTGACGCCGGAGGCGGCTTCCCGCATCCCCCTCATCGGCTCCCTGCCCGGCGACCTGCCGGGCTACTGGGCCCGCTTCTGCCTCTCCTTCCTCCTTCTCGGCCTGGCCCCCGCCATCCTGGCCCTCGCCTTCCGCGAGAAGCCGGCCGAGCTCGGGATCAATTTCCGCGCGCCCATCCTCCGCAAGCCCTGGTTCTGGCTGCTCCTGCCGGCCGCGGCCGCCGTCGGCGCCATCGGGGCGGCCTCTCCCGATCTCGGCTCCTTCTATCCCTACTCGCGCGACCTCATCGGCAAGGTCAGGGAGCAGGGCCTCGCGCCCTTCCTCGGGCACTTCGCCGCCTATTTCTCGCTGTATTACGCGCCCTGGGAATTCTTCTTCCGCGGCTTCCTGCTCTTCCCCTTCCTCATCGCGGCCGAGAGGGCGCTTGGCGATGGCGCCGACCCGCAGGCGCGGGCCATGGTCCTCGGCGCGATGACCCTCATGCAGACCATCCCCTCCACCATGCTGCACTTCGGCCATCCCCTCTCCGAGCTCGCCAGCGCCGTCGTCGCCGGCCTCGCCTTCGGCCTCCTCGCCTGGAAGACCCGCTCGATCCTGCCCGGCCTGCTCCTGCATGCCTCCGTCGGCCTCGGGACCGACCTCTTCATCGTGCTGAAAGGATCGGGGGCGGTATGACGAAGGCGCGCAAGGTACTCGTCACCGGGGCCTCGGGCTTCATCGGCTCGCATCTCTGCGAGGCCCTCGCCGCGCGCGGTGACTCGGTCCGCGCCCTCTACCGGCGCAAGGAGGCCCCGCCCGAGCTGCGCGCCGCCGCCCTGGCCCAGCCCGGCCTCGTCGAACTCTTCAACGCCGACTTGAGCGACCCGGCCCGCGCGGCCGAGGCGGTGGCCGGCGTCGACGCCGTCGTCCACGCGGCGGCTCTCGCCTCCGACTGGGGCCCGCTCGAGCTCTTCGTCAAGGCCAATTTCGACGCCACGACGACGCTCCTCGAGGCCGCCCGCGAGGCCGGCGCCACGGCCTTCGTCTACTTCAGCTCGGCCGTCGTGCACGGCTTCGGCAGCCACGTCGACACGACTGAAGCCGGCCCCTACTACCCGATCAAGTACCCCTACCAGGTCACGAAGCGGATGACCGAGGAATACGTCCTCGCCCAGGACGGCGACGGCTTCCGCGCCACGGCCATCAGGCCCTGCAACGTCTACGGCCCGGGCGACCGCACCAGCACCTACGCGATGTACGACGCCATCATGGGCGGCGTCTTCGGCTATATCGGCTCGGGCTCGGCCCTGACCTGCCCCATCTATATCGACGACCTCTGCGCCGGGGCCCTCGCCGCCCTCGACAGCCCTGCCTCGGCAGGCGAGGCCATACTCCTCAGCGACGGGATGAAGGTGCGCTGGAAGGACTACGCGCAGGTCATGTTCGACGCCGTCGGCTCGCGGAAAAGGCCGGCGCGGGTCCCGAAGAGCCTGGCCTTCGCGGCCGCCGGAATCATGACCGCGGCCGCCAAGGCGGTCCGCAGCCCCAAGGCCCCGCCCCTCACCATGTACCGCGTCGAGCAGGGCTCGTCCGATTACCACTTCTCCTGCGCCAAGGCGCGGGAGCTCCTCGGCTTCGTACCCAAGGTCTTCTTCGAGGAGGGCCTCGCCCTCACGGCCAGGGCCTACCTCGAGGAGAGGGAGCGGCAGAGGGCGTCCCGGGCCTGAGGGCCGTTGAAAGAGGCGGCGCCTCGGATTACATTTACCCGGTCGGCGAGCGCGCCGAGCCGTTACCAGGAGGACTAGCAAGCATGAAAGCCCACAAGATAAACGATAGCATCTACGCCCTGCACGCCGACGTGCGCACCGAGGATCTGTTCGAGGGGATCTGGCCGATACCGGACGGCGTCTCCCTCAACTCCTACCTCGTGAAGGGCGACAAGGTGGCCCTCATCGACCTGGTGCGAGACTGGGGCGGGGCGCCGGCCGCCCTCGAGGCCGGGCTCTCCCAGGCGGGAGTCAAGCTGGCCGACGTCGACTACCTCGTCCTCAACCACCTCGAACCCGACCACACGGGTTGGCTCGCCGACTACAGGCGACTCAACCCCAAGGTCAAGATCCTCGCGACCGCGAAGGGCGTGGCCCTGGTCAAGAGCTTCTACAAGGTCGAGGACGGCCTCCAGGCGGTCAAGGACGGCGACGAGCTCGACCTCGGCAAGGGCATGGTCCTCAAATTCATCGAGGCGCCTAACGTGCATTGGCCCGAGACCATGGTCACCTTCGAGCCCTCCTCGGGGACGCTCTTCTCCTGCGACGCCTTCGGCAGCTTCGGCATGCTGGGCGACCGCGTCTTCGACGACGAGTTCTCCTCCCTCGAGCACGAGCGCTTCGAGTCCGAAGCCTTGCGCTACTACGCCAATATCGTCTCCAGCTTCGGCGCCTTCGTTAAGAAGGCCATCGACAAGGTCTCGGGCCTCGGCATCAAGGTCGTCGCGCCGAGCCACGGCATGGTCTGGCGCCGCGAGCCGATGAAGATCGTCCAGCGCTACGCGAAATACGCCTCCTACCTCG
Organism: Spirochaetaceae bacterium UBA1306; assembly: GCA_002307245.1. GTDB lineage: Bacteria > Spirochaetota > Spirochaetia > Treponematales > Rectinemataceae > UBA1306. The sequence goes on from DBTW01000180.1 coordinate 7,144, forward strand.
ACGGCGGCCGCGAGAAGGAAGTCTGCGTAATCTGGGGCTCGATGTACGGCAATACCGAGATTGGCCTCAAAGCCGTCCTCGAGGGCATCGAGTCCGAGGGAGTGCCGTTCAGCATGCATCGCGTGCCCAACGAGGACCTCTCCTACATACTCGCCGACGCCTACAAGAGCGAGGGCATCCTCGTCGCCATGCCCACCTACGAGTACAAGATGTTCCCGCCCATGGCCTACGCCCTCGATATCCTGGCGCGCAAGCACGTCAAGGGCCGCTCGGCCCTGCGCATCGGCTCCTGGGGCTGGGTGGGCGGCGCGGAAAAGGAGTACGAGGAGGCGCTTCAGGGCCTCAAATGGGACCCCCTTCCGAGCGTCGAGTGGGCCGGCGTCCCCGACGACGCGGTTCTCGCCCGACTCCGCTCGAGCGGCGCCGAGCTCGCGCGCAAGGTGAAGGCCGCGAAGTGACCCTCGACGAGGCCCTCCGCGAGGCCGGCTCGGCGAAGGGCCTCCTCGCCCTGGTGACCTTGGCGCAGGCCTCGGGCTCCACGCCTAGGGACTCAGGTTCGCGTATGGCAGTCCGGCCGGACGGCCGCTTTGTCGGGACGGTCGGCGGCGGCAAGCCCGAGGGCCTGGCCCGCGCCGAAGCCCTCGCCTGCCTCGCCGAGGGCCGATCGGGCAGGCTCTCCTGCGATATGGCGGGCGCCTCCGCGAAGGGCGCGGACCTCATCTGCGGCGGAACGGCCGAATTCTGGATCGAGCTGGTCGCTCCCGGCTCGCCCTACGCCGCCGCTGTCGCGGCCGTGGAGGCGGGTGGGACCGTCGTCATCGCGAGCTCGGCCGACTCGGGCTGCCTCGCCGTCCTGGGCGCCGACGCTTCCGTCCTGCGCTCGGCCGTTTCGGGAGCCGCCATCGACCCGGCTGCGGCGCGGCGCGCCGCAGCCAGCGGACTCTGCGAGCTCGCAGGCGGCGTCCTCTACGCGCCCGTCGAGCCCCCCGAGGAGCTCCTCGTCCTAGGCGGCGGCCATGTGGGCCTGGCAGTCGCGCGCGCCGCGGCGAGCCTTGCCTTCCGCGTCACCGTCGCCGATCCCCGCCCCGAGTACTCCGATCCCTCCCGCTTCCCGGCCGACGTGAAATGCCTCCACGAGAGCTTCGAAGAAGCCATCGCGGGCTTTCCCTTCGGCCCTCGTGCCTACGCTGTCGTCGTGAGCCCCGGCCATCTCGGCGACCTCGAGTGCGCGAGAGCCCTCATGTACAAGGACTACCGTTACGCCGGCCTCATAGGCTCGAGACGCAAGACCCGCATGCTGATCGCCCAGCT
>DBTW01000180.1:8779-8971 GCA_002307245.1 Spirochaetaceae bacterium UBA1306
CTCGACATTGGCGCCGAGACGCCCGAGGAGATAGCGATAGCCATAGCGGCCGAGCTCATCGCCGTGCGGCATGCCTCCCCGGCCCTCAAATGGATCGACGCGGATAGAAAAAAACGTCGAGAATGATTAGTGTTACGAAGATTAGTGGTGATATTTCAGTATTTTTATTAACCAAAAGCAAATGCAGGTAGA
>DBTW01000035.1:0-10831 GCA_002307245.1 Spirochaetaceae bacterium UBA1306
CTCGTCCTCGACGAGGCCGACAAGATGCTCGACCTGGGCTTCGGCGAGGAGCTCTCGCGAGTCCTCTCCCTGCTGCCTAAGCAGCGCCAGACCCTCCTGTTTTCCGCGACGATCTCCGGCAAGACCGAGGACATCGCGGCCGCATCCCTCCGCGACCCGCTGCGCATCGAGGTCGAGGACTCAGGTTACGGTGCCGCCGGCCCGGCCGGGGCCCGCCTCGCGGAGCTCGCCTACGCCGTGCCGAGCGAAGGCAAGGGCCCCCTCCTGCGCAGGATCATAGTCGAGGGCGGTGCCGACGGCGGCTTCGGCGGCCCCGGCTTCGATCGCGCGCTCGTCTTCGCCTCCTCGACGCGGAGGGCGGACAACGTGTCGAGGAAGCTCTGCAACAACGGCATCGTCGCGGCGCCCTTCCACGGGGGATTAAGCCAGGGCGCTCGCACGAAGGCCCTGGCCGATTTCCGCTCCGGGAGCCTCCGCGCGCTCGTGGCGAGCGACCTCGCCTCCCGCGGCCTCGACATCGAGGGCCTGCCCTGCGTCGTGAACTACGAGCTCCCCCGCTCGCCCCTCGATTACGTCCATCGCGTAGGCCGGACGGGGCGGGCCGGCTCGGGCGGCCTCGCGATTTCCCTCGTCTCCCCGGGCGAGGAGGCCATGCTCCGCCTCATCGAGAAGAGGATCGGCCGCGAGCTTCCCCTGATTTCGCCTGTAACCTTCCAGCGATGAAAGGATTCTTCAACATAAGATGAAATCCGAAGATCTCGAATGGTCGGCGGGCGCCTTCAAGTCCCTGCGAGACGGCATGGCGCAGGCCCTGGTAGCCCAGGGCGAGCTCGTCCAGGCCCTGGCGCTCTCATTGGTATGCGGCCAGCACGTCCTCATCGAGGGCGTGCCCGGCGTGGCGAAGACCCTGGCCGTGCGTTCCCTGGCGAGCCTCCTCGGCCTGGAATTCAAGAGGATTCAGTTCACCCCGGACCTCCTGCCCTCGGACCTCGTGGGCACCCAGGTCTTCCATCCCCAGCGCGGCGACTTCAGCGTCAAGCTCGGCCCGGTCTTCTCCAACCTGGTCCTGGCCGACGAGATCAACCGCGCCCCGGCGAAGGTGCAGTCGGCCCTCCTCGAGTCGATGGAGGAACGGCAGGTCACCCTGGGCGACGCCAGCCACAAGCTGCCGGATCCCTTCATGGTCCTGGCCACGCAGAACCCCATCGAGCAGGAGGGAACCTATTCCCTGCCCGAGGCCCAGCTCGACCGATTCATGTTCAAGGTCCTGGTGCGCTATCCCGACCGCGAGGGCGAGCTGGCGGTCCTCAGGCTCAAGAAGCTCCCGCCCGCGACGCTCGCGCCCGTCCTGGGCGCGGCCGAGCTCCACCGCCTCGCCGGCCTCGCCGGCCAGATCCACCTCGACGAGAAGATCGAGGAGTACATCGTCGACATCGTGCGCGCGACGCGTGAGCAGGGCGAGGCATCCCCGGTCCGCTGGGGGGCGGGGCCGCGCGCCGTGGTCTACTTCCTCAAGGCGAGCCAGGCCCTGGCCCTGTGGGAGGGGCGGGACTTCGTACTCCCCGAGGACGTCCGCTTCCTGGCCCCCTGGATCCTGCGGCACCGCGTCCTCCTGTCCTACGAGGCCCTGGCCGAGGGCCGGACCGTCGACGAGGTGGTCGCGCAGATCGTCGCCGGGGTGAAGGCGCCCTGATGGACGCCGCCGCGCGGCAGCGCCTGCGGAAGCTCGAGATCGGCGCCCTGCGCCTGGTCGACGGCCGCTTCCTGGGCGAGTGGTCGTCCAACGTGCGCGGCCAGGGCCTGGACTTCCAGGACCTCCGCGAGTACGTGCCGGGCGACGACGTCCGCCACCTCGACTGGAAGGCCACCGCCCGCTCGGGCCGGCCCCAGCTGCGGCGCTTCGCGGAGGACCGACAGCAGAATATCTGGCTCGCGATCGACCTCTCGGCCTCCATGGCGGGGGCCAAGGCCGAACTGGCCCGCGAGCTCCTGGCCGTGCTGGGCTGGGCCGCCATCAAGCAATCGGACCGCTTCGGCGTGCTCGGCTTCACCGACCGCGTCGAGATCCACCGCCCCCCCGCCCGGGGCGAGGCCCAACTCTGGGCCTCGCTCGAGGACATCATCGGCCACGAGGCGGCCTCCCCCAAGACGAGCCTCAGGCCGGTCTGGGACTTCTGCTCGCGGCAGCTAGGCCACCGCTCGACCATCGTCGTGGTGAGCGACTTCCGGGCCGAGCTCTCCCCGCGCGCCCTGGGCGCCCTCACGGGCCGCCACGAGCTTCTCGCCTTCCGAGTGGCGGACCCGCGGGACGAGGGCCGCCTGGCGGGGCGCCTGGCCCTCGTTACCGACGGCGAGACGGGAGAGCGGTCCTGGGTAGACTTCTCCCGCCGCGGCATGGGCCGTAAGCTCGCGGAGGAGATGTCGAGGAGCGGTGAGGAGCTCAGGCGGGAATTCCGCCGGCGCGGGGCCTGGTATGCCGAGTTCCGCGCGGATCGCGATTTCCTCCCGCCCCTCATGGAGTTCTTCCATCGCCGCCGGGAGGCGATGGGTGCGTAAGCCATCGTCCCGGATCGCCGCCGCCCCGATGGCGCTCCTCGCGGCGGCCTTCGCCGCGGGGCTCTCTTCCTGCGCGCCGGCCGGCTTCGTCGACGGCCGCGACCGCGGCGAGTGGAAGGACGGCTCGGGGACCGAGGTCGCCTGGTCGCCCAAGAAGCCCGCGATAGGCGATCTTGTACGCGTCGAGGCCTCTCTGCCGACGGGCGCCGGGTGGGAGCTCAAGCGCCCCGGCGGCGAGGCCCTAGCCCCGATCGAGAGCGAGTACCGAGGCGGGGGTGCCGCCCTGCGCTGGTCCTTCCGCGTGAAGGCCGCGGGCGACTACGGCCTGGGCGCGACCGTCCTCTGGTCGGTCTCGAGCGTCGCGGGACAGGCGGCCGAATTGAAGACCCGCGACTCGGGCGAGCTATGGTCGGGCAGGGCCCCGCGCTCCGCCTCTGCGGCCTCGCCGAGCCTGACGCCGGCGAAGGGCGCGCCCGGCGCCGCCCCTCCCGGCGCCGCGGCGCCCGCCGTTCCGCAAGCCAATACCTAAAGCGCGAGGCCGAGCGTCGATATGAGTCTGCGATATCCCTTTCTACTCCTTCTCGCCATCCCCCTCGTCCCCTGGTTCGTCCTGGCGCTGCGCAAGCCGGGCGGACTCCGGGCCTCGCCGCTAGGGCGGCTCGCGGCCGTCGGCAAGGGCGCGAGGACCCTTCTCTGGTGGCTGCCCGAGGCCCTGGCCTTCGCCTTCGCCCTCGTCTGCGTCCTCTTGATCGCGGGCCCGCAACGGGACCTCGATCCCGGCAAGGACGAGGGCCGGGGCCTATCGATAGCCATCGCGCTGGACCGCTCGAGCTCGATGTCGGCGCAGATCCCCTACGAGGGCGGAAGGATCAGCCGCCTCGAGGGAGTGAAGCTCCTGACCGCCGACTTCCTCAAGAAGCGCGAGCGCGACGCCTTCGCCCTGCTGAGCTTCGCCCGCTACCCGGAGACCCATACCCCGCTGACGACGAACCGGGAGGTCCTCCTCGACTTCCTCAAGCTGATCGACGTCCCGCGCAGCCAGGAGGAGGACGGCACCGCGATCGGCGACGCCATCACGCTCGCCGTCGCCCGGCTTCAGGACCTGCCGGAGGGGCAGAAGGGCATCGTCATCCTCCTCACCGACGGCAGGAACAACCAGGGCGAGAAATCCCCCGATGAGGGGGCGGCCCTGGCGGCCAAGGCAGGCGTCACCGTCTACACCATCGCCCTGGGCGGGCAGGGCGTGATCATCCAGGACGGGCGGATGCTGGGCATGCCGGTGGACGTCGACGACGAGGGCCTCGCCTCGATCGCGAAGGCCACGGGGGGGCGGTATTACCGCGCCGACAAGTTGGCTGACCTCGGCTCCTTCTACGAGGACATAGCCAAGCGCGAGACCGGCAGGATCGATCGCGACAAGCCCCGCGAGACCGAGCTCGTCCTGGGGCCAGGCATCGCCGCCCTATGCCTCCTCATCGCCCTCTCCGTCCTCGCGCGCCATCCCTTCCTAAGGCGGGGCGACCTATGATCTTCCTCGAGCCCCTCGCGCTCTTCCTCCTGCCCGCGCCAGCCCTCCTCTGGCTCTATCTCCGGGGCAGGCTCAAGGCCAACCGCGCCTGGCGGGCCGAATGGGCCGCCTCCTCGCCTCGGCTAGAATTCCTCCGCCCCTGGCTCATCGGCGCGGCCGCCCTCTTCCTCGTGCTCGCACTGGCCCGCCCGGCCTGGGATCCGCGCGAAGCTTCGTCGAGCGGGATGGGCCAAGACGCGGTCTTCCTCGTCGACGTGTCTCGATCGATGGACACCGTCGACATCGACGGCTCCAGCCGGCTCGTCGCGGTCAAGCGCGCCCTCCTGGACCTCTCGTCCGAGCTGTCGGGCGACCGCGCCGCCCTCGTCGCCTTCGCCGGCACCACCGTCGTGAAATGCCCCCTCACCGGCGACCTCGCCTTCTTCAGGCAGGCGGTCCAGCTCCTCGACACGAGCTCGGCCTCGCGCGGAGGGACCCTCCTCGGCGACGCGTTACGCGAAGTCGAGAAGGACTTCGGCTCCGACGGCAAGGACGGCCGGAAGATCTCCCTCTGGGTCTTCACCGACGGCGGGGACCAGGAGAGCTTTCCCGCCGAGGCCGCCCGGGAGCTCGGCAAGGCGGGCGTCTCCCTGCGCATCTGGGGCGTGGGGAGCCTCGCGGGCGGCGCCGTGCCCGAACGGGGCGTGAGCTCGGCGCTCAACGCCGAGCTGCTTTCCGGGGTGGCGGCCGCCGCCGCCGACGGCGCCTATTTCGGCGTCGACAAGCCGCTCTGGCGCCTCGGGACCGAGTATCGGCTCCGGCATCGCGCGCTTTCCCGCAGCGGCGGCTCGGTAACCATTTGGCACGAGGGCGCTTGGTGGCTCCTCTGGCCGGCCTTGGCCTGCGTGCTCCTCGAGATGAGCCTCGGCTTGGACTTCGGGCGCAAAAGGAGGCCGAAATGAGGGCTCGCTCCGCCATCGCGCTGCTGTCGACTCTCCTGGCGCTCTCATGCTCCGCGAAAGGCACGGAATGGAAAAGCCCCGCCGACGCGAAGGAACTGTCCCTCCTCGAGGCGAAGACCCTGCAATCGGGACTCTCCGACAAGCGCCGCGCCGAGCTCTTCTTCCTCTGGGGCCAGGAACTCGCCGCGCAAGCTCGCGGCGGCCAGGCGCCGGAGGGGACGAGCGCCGCCGAATTGACCGAGGCCGCCATCGGCGCCTTCGAAAAAGTGGTGGATCTGCGTTCGGTTCTCGTCGAGGATAGCCGATTCAACCTCGAGATACTCTGGAGGGAACAGGGGCAATCGGGAAGCGGGGACGATCAGGAAAAAAAGAACGAGCAAGACAAACAGGGCCAGCAAGACAAACAGGGCCAGCAAGACAAACAAGGTCAGCAAGACAAACAGGGCCAGCAAGACAAGCAAGGTCAGCAAGACAAACAGGGCCAGCAAGACAAAAAAGGTCAGCAAGACAAGCAAGGTCAGCAAGGGAAGCAGGATCAACAGGGAAAACAGGACGCCGCCGACTCGAGCAAGGGCCAGGGGTCCGAGAAGGACCTCTCCGGCCTCGTTCGCGACAAGGCCGGCAGCGGGGATATGGACAAGGCCCTCGAGGCCGAGCTGGAGCGGAAGGCCCTCGAGCAAGAGGCCCAGGCGGGCGGCATCCGTCCCGTCGAGAAGGATTGGTGATATGAAGCTTTTTCGTGCGGCGCTCTCGAGGGCCGCGATGGCGGCGCTCCTCGCCTGCGTCGTCTCCCGGGCCCTGGCGGCAGAGGACCTACGCGCTGATTGGACCTTGCAGTCCGCCGAGGCGGCCATCGGGCAGAGTCTGATCCTGCGCCTCGATGTCAAAGGGGCCGATGCGGTCGATCCGCCGCGCCTCAGCGTTCCCGGCGTGGAGATATCCTGGCAGGGAGGCGGCCCGAGGAATTCCACTTCGATGATGACGGTCAACGGGAGCACGACCACGACCGTGAGCAAGTCCTTCGCTGGCTCCTGGTCCCTCAAGGCCAAGGCCGCGGGCAGCTACCACCTCGATCCGGTCGACCTGAAGGTCGGCGGGAAGAGCCTGCGCCTGGGCGCCCTCGATTGGACCGTGCGCGCCGCGCCCTCCAGCGACCGATACTTCCTCAGGCAGAAGCTGAAGCCCGATACGACCATCCCGGGGCTCGAGGTCGAGTATTCGCTCGTCTGGTACCTGGGCGAGTCGGCGCGCGGCCCCGAGTTCAACCTGCCAATCCTCGACGAACCGGGCATCGAGCTCGTGCAGGACAGCCTTCAATCGCCCAACGCGGATTCCTTCCAGGTCCAATACGGCGGCCATACCCTGGTCGGGATCAAGGGGACCGAGACCGTGGGGGGAAAGAGCTATACGACCCTCAGCTTCGACTTCAAGGTCAAGGCGAGCAAGAGCGGGCGCTACGACCTGTCCGGCACCGGAGTCACCTTCGAAGGGGTCGTCGGATCGAGCAAGGCCCAGGATTTCTTCGGGAACATCGTGGAGCAGCCTTCGTACGGCACTCTCTCCGCACAGGCCCCGAGCGTCGCCCTCGTCGTCCGCGAGCTGCCGGAGAAGGGCAAGCTCAAGCCCTTCTCCGGCCTCATCGGCAAGCTTTCCCTCGGCTGGGAGGGCGCGCGCAAGGACTATCGCGTGGGCGAACCCATCCGCCTCAAGCTCAAGCTGGGCGGCGTCCTCAACAAGCCCGACCTCGATCTCGACTATATGGTCTGCTCGGCCCTGAGCGGCGCGGACTTCCAAGCCGGCGCCGACGAGACGGTCGCGGCGCCCGCGGCCGGGGCCGCATTAAGCGGCGCCACGGCCGGTGGCACCGGCGCGAAAGGCGAGGCGGGGACTCTCGAGCGCTCCTATGTGCTCAGGGCCAAGCATCCGGGCGCGCTTCGCATCCCCGCCCTCAAGCTGAATTACTTCGATCCCGAAGCTCAGCGCTACGGCGAGGCTAAGACCGACCCGATCGACCTGTCGATATCGGGCTCGGCCTTGTCTTCCTCTCCCGTTTCCGCCGCCGCGGACGCCAAGGGAGGCGGGCTCCTCCGAGTGAATCCGCCCGAGAGCTACGGTACGAAGCGGCGCTCCTGGCCCTGGTGGCTCATCGCTCTGCCGGGCGCCGTCCTGGGCGCGGCCTTCTCCGCCGCTGGCCTCTGGCGGCATTCGCGTCGCCGCGCCCTCGCCTTGGGGCGGGAGGAGTGGCGGAGGCAGCTCGTTCCGCTGGACGCGAATGAGGGGAGGGCCGCCCTGGAAGAGGGCCGGGAGCGATTGCGCCGGCTCGCCCTCGCGCAGGGGCCCTGGGCCGCGGCCCTGGCCGGCGCGGGCAAATTCGATTGGCTGTCCGCGCGCCAGGTTGAGTGGGACCAGGCCCTCTTTTCCGATGGCCGAGGGGACGAGGCCTGGGCGGACCGTTGGCGTGGCATCGTCGAGGAGGCGCGGACATGGAAGTGATAAAACGGGAAGCCCGCGCCGTCCGAGCGGCCGCGTTTTCGCTCGCGGCGGTCCTGGCTTTAGCCGGTCGGGCGCCGGCCGGGGCCGAGGCGGAAGCCGGGGCCGTGGCAGCGCCCCGGGCCATCTACGACGAGGCCGTATCGGCGCTGCAGGCGAAGGCCGAGGGGGAGCGGGCGCGCGCCCCCGAGCTGTTCAAGGCGGCGGCCCGGGGCTTCGAAGCCGAGGCGGCGGGCGACTATCGGCGCTGGTACGACGCGGGGACCGCCCGCGGCTGCGCGGAAGAGCCGGCCCTGGCCGTCCTCGACTACAGGCGCTTCCTGGCCCATGATTATTTCAAGGCCGAAGCCTGGGACAACCTCGCCGAGGCGCGGAAGGCCGCCGCAACCCGCGAGCCCGGCGGCGAGGGCCCGGCTTCCTGGCCCTGGGCCCTGTGGTTCCTGGACGCGGCGTCCCTCGCGCTCGGGATAGCCCTGCTCGCGCTCGGACTTTTCCTTTTTACGCGCCGGCGGGGATTCTCCCGGCTCGGGATCGCGCTCGGCGCCCTGGCCCTGGCCCTCGCCCTCGCTTCCGGGCTGAGCTTCCTCGCCCGAGAGGATATGGGCGTGATGCTGGTCGAGACTCAAGGGAGGAAGGGCGACGCGGAGGTCTATGCGGCCCAGCCCGCCGAGCCCTGGAAGGCCGGCCAGGAAGCCTGGATCATCGGGAATCGCGGCGCCTGGTATCGGATCAGGGTAGGCTCGGACGTTTCCTGGGTTCCCAGGGACTCCATGGAGCTGCTATCCGCGAGGTGAGGACGCGCAGCTCCATGGGGAGGCTTTCGTAAATAAGGCGACATGATCAGCGGGAGCGAAGCCTAGCGAGCGAAGCGAGCGTTTGTGTCTCCACGAAGACCTTAGTATATCGGCGGGGAAAAGGATGACCAGCTTTGCGGAAAAAATTATCCCGAGCCTCTCGAATGAATCAGGGCAGCCGTATATTGATGATGACAGGAAATGATGCGTGCGGCGCCCCGAGCCACACATATCCGCGAGGAGGCGAATAATGTCTCTTGTATCTCAAGTCGAGCATCGCCGTGCCCTCAGGGCCCTGAGCGAGGATCAGATACCCAGGCAGACCCTGCTTCGACTCGTCGAGGCGGCTTGCTTGGCCCCTTCCTGCGCGAATAGCCAGCCTTGGCGGATCCTGACGGTCGACGATCCGGAACGTCTCGCCGCGCTGAAGGCGGCGCTCACGCCGGGCAACTACTGGGCCTTGAAGGCTCCTGCGATGGCCGCCTTCGCCACCCGGCTAGAGTGGGACGCCCGGCTCGACCATGGAAGGGACTATGCCTTCTTCGATCTCGGGATGGCGGCGATGAATTACCAACTCCAGGCGGTCGAGGAAGGCCTTATCGCCCATCCCATCGCCGGCTTCGATGCGGCGGCCGCGAAGCTGGCCCTGGGTATCCCTGAGGGGACGGTCCTCCTGACCCTGATCATCCTCGGCTACCCCGGCGATGCCTCGCACTTGAGCGCAAAGCATCTCGCGGCCGAGGGCGCTGCCCGGCACAGGAAGCCGCTCGAGGAGCTGTCCGCCTTCGACACATGGGATAGCCAGCTTGAGCCCCCGCCCGATGGCGGGCTATAGTCCATTCAAGGCCTCGCGGTTTCCGCGAGGCGATTCGAGGATAGGATGCGAGCGCTTCGCCTTCCGTGTCTTCTCTCGGTTTCTTGCCTCGCCTTCCTTTCATGCGCTTCTGCCTCGCGCCCTATCCGGGCGCCCGAGCCTGCTATCGCGACCGTGAAGGATCAAGCCATGCCCGCGTGGACAGAAACGGAAAAGCTGACCGTCGAGCTCTCGTTCATCTCCCTGGCCGGATGCTGGCATACCGATCCCCGCCAGGTCGCGTCCGCCGTGAGCGGGCTCGAGAAAAGCATGCTGCCCCGCCAGGAGATCGTCTGGGGGCCCGCGGTCCATCAGCCGGAGCCGGACAAGATCGTCAAGGCGGCCAAGCTCAGCGATGCCCTGGCCTTTATCTGCCGCGACCTCGATACCGGCGCCTACTCCGTCGTATTCCGCGGCACTAATACGATCTCCGCGGCGGAATGGTTGTTCCAGGACTTCATGATCCAGAAGCAGCAGCCCTGGAGCCATCTGCAGGCCGGGCCGGCTCCCGCCGACGCCCTCGTCTCGGAGGGTACGGCCACGGCCGTCGCCTTGCGCCGCGAGCTCAGGCTCTTGCCCGGCGAGAAGGGCGAGGGCTTAAGCCTCGCCGAGGCCCTGGTGGGAATCCTCGAGGGCTCGGGCGGGCCCTGCGTCCTGCGCTTCACGGGCCATAGCTTGGGCGGACTCCTTTCACCCGTGATGGCCCTCTGGCTCGTCGATTACCTGGAGGACTCGGGCCGCCTCGACCTCGCGGCCAAGCTCGAGCTCGAGGTCTACGGCTATGCGGGCCCGACGCCGGGCAACGCGGTCTTCGCCGACTACCTCGAGTCCCGCCTCGAGGCCAACCCGGCCCTCGCCTCGTCGATCGTGAAGCGTTACGCGAACGATCTCGACGTGGCGCCGCGGGCCTGGGACGCCGCGACGATGGCCGGCATGCCCAAGCTCTACGAACCAGAGATCGCGATGCAGCCTCTCATGAGGTCGCTCTATGGCCTGTGCATGCAGCTCGCCGAGGGCAAGGGCTACGCGCAGCCCTTGCCGCGCATCCCCGTGCCGTCCGCCATCGTCCCGACGCGCCACGGCCTCTACCTCCTCGAGGCCGCCTATCAGCATTCCGTCCCTTACCTGAACATCCTCCCGCCTGAGCGCAAGGAGAGCATCATCCGCGAGGTCCTCCAGCCCCTCGCCGCCTCCGTAACCATGAAGGGGCTGAAGCCGGTCGACCTGAAGTCCCTCTTCGCGGCGGAGTCCCGCTGACCCGATGGCATCGGGCCAGCGCCCCGCCGCGATCTTGCTAGAATACGGCCGCGGCCGCCTCCGCCTGCTCCTCCTCCGCAGCCTCGGCGGTTTCCTGGGCCGGTTGCTTCATCGGCTTGAATTCGACGTGCTCGGCGACGATCAGGACCCGCGACCTCGGCTTGCCCTCGGGGTCGGTCCAGCGGTCCTGCTTCAGCCTGCCCACGACGCGCACGCCGCGGCCCTTTTTCAGGTTCTGGCTGCAGGCGAGGCCGAGCCTGGACCAGGCCTCCACGTCGAAGTACGAGACTTCCTTCTCGGTGCCGTCGTTCTGCCGATAGAAACGGTCGCTGGCCAGGGAGAAATTGCAGACCTGCGTTCCGGTGGCCAGGGTCTTGCTCTCGGGATCCCGGGTGAGATTGCCCTCGAGCAA
>DBTW01000035.1:11098-14280 GCA_002307245.1 Spirochaetaceae bacterium UBA1306
CAAAATGGAATTGAGAGAGTTCACAAGCGCCTCCTTCGCTGCGGGCGCTTGGCCCGCGCGAAGACAGTACGCGCGCGGAGGACGCTGGCGATTGAAGGAAGCGAAGGCTTGTCGGCTGGAGGGCGATCGATCCGGGCAGTCTACCAGTATATCCGATAGGCGTCGCTATCGCCGCCTTCGCGGCGCGAGGATCGCCCCTTCTCGATCTCCACGTCGACGTAGGGCGCGAACTTGAGGGCCATGGCTTCGATGATGCCTCGGTCGAACTCGGTGGGATAGGGATTGTCGCATACCATCCGGCCCTCGCGCCGGCCCGTGGAGGAGAAGCTGTAGTGGCCTATCTCGCCCGAGCGGTGATTCATGTGGTAGGCGATGTCGATCGCGGCCAGGGCCTTCTCGATCGAGTCGACCTCGGGGGGGAATTGCGCGTTCTCGGGTATCTTCCTGCCGATCTCGAAGAGGGTGCTGTCCCCGACCTTGCTCGCGATGAGCTTGAAGGCGTCGAGCCAGGACTGCTGCCGGAACCACTGCCCGGGCTTCGGGTCCGGTATCCCGCAGGCGTCCAGGAAGCGCCGCCCGATGGCCTGGAAGGAGCCCATTCCGTCCAGGATTGAAAGGACGGTCTCGCCATTCACCTCGACCTTGGGGGCGAGCGCCTTGAATTGAGCCATGATCCTCTCCTTATCAGCCGGCCAGGGCCGAGTCGTCGACGGCCGGCATCGATAGGAGCGCGCGTTCGAGCTCCTTCTGCACGTTGATGAGCTTGGCGAAGTTGCCGCCGCTCGTCTTGGCCAGGCTCGAGGCCTCGATGATCCCGCACTGGATTTCCTCTATCGCCTTGGAGAGCCGAGCGGACACCGCGTCGATCCGCGCCGAGGCCCCCTTTGAGCCCTCGGCCGTCGCGGCCACTTCCCGGATCCCCTGGGCCTGGCGGTCCATCGCCTTGCGCAGGAGCCCTGCGGAGCCCTCCACCCGGACTAGATTTTGCTGGGTGCCAGAGAATTTCGCGTTGGCCGCTCCCATGCCTTCGACGGTCGCCGCCACCTCCTTTTGGATGGCGTGGATCGTGGCGGCGGCGCTCGCGACTCGGGCGTTCGTCGTGGCCGCCAGTTTGCGGATCTCGGCGGCCACCACCGCGAAGCCCTTGCCGAAGCTGCCGGCGTGCGCGGCCTGGATGGCGGCGTTCATCGCGAGGAGGTTCGTGGTCTCGGAGATGTCGTTGATCGCGCCGAGGAAGGAGACGAGCTCCTCGAGTGAGCCCTGGACCGCTTGGAAGCGGGTTTCCGCCTGGCGCATCGCCGACTCGGTGTCCCTATATGCCCCGACCAGGGTCGACAGGTCTCCCTCGAGGCCCTGCGAGAGGCCGAGCACCTCGTCCACGATCCCCGAGAGGGAGCTGGCGGTCGAGCTCAGCGAGGCTATGCCGCGATTCTGGGCGGCTACGTCGCTCGACAGATCTACCGCCGTACCGCTGATGTTCAGGACCGCCGTGACCGTCGCCTCCAGCGTTTTATTGAGCTCGCCGTTAAGTTCGGTCCCGCGTCGCAGAAAAGTCCTGCTGAAAGCCTCGGCGCGCTTAAATGCGTCTTCTGGGTATGATTCTTTCTGTAATAACATGACGTTATTATATGGTGTAGGCAAATCTGAGTATAGTACGTCTTTACCTCATTTCCGTAGCGCCGCGAGGAGCTCGTCCAGGTCCACGCGGGCGATGGCCGTGGCCTTGTCGCTCATCGCGTAGGGAAGGATGAGCTCGCGGCCGTGGATGAGCGACCCGCAGCTGTAGACCACGTTGGGCACGTAGCCCTCGCGCTCGGTCCCTTCGGGCGAGAGCAGGGGCTCCCGCAGCCGCCCGATCACCTTGGTCGGGTCCTGGAGGTCGAGGAGCGCGGCGCCGATGCAGTATTTCCGCATGGGGCCGACCCCGTGGGTGATCACGAGCCAACCGGCCTCGGTCTCGATCGGGGACCCGCAGTTGCCGACCTTGACCGATTCCCAGGTCTCGGCTGGGCGCAGCAGCACCTGGGGATCGCTCCAGTAATGGGGGTTGTCCGAGGACATGATGGTGAGGTTCTCGTCGTCCTGCCTGGCCAGCATCGCGTAGCGCCCGCCCACCCGCCTGGGGAAGAGAGCCATGCCCTTGTTCTTCACGGCGCCCCCGTTGAGGGTCAGGACGCGGAAGCGGAGGAAATCCTTCGTCTCGATGAGCTGGGGCAGGATGGCGCGCCCGTTGTAGGCCGTGTAGGTGGCGTAATAAAGGGCCGAGCCGTCGTCCTCGACGAAGCGGACGAAGCGCGCGTCCTCGATGCCGTTGCTTTCGTTGGCCGAGACGGGGAAGATGACGCGCTCGCTCATCGTGAGCTCGGGGCGGAACTCGAGCTCGTAGTTGGAGTCGGCCAGCCATTGTATGCATTCGAGGGTCCGGTGCATCTCCTGCGTCGCGGGCATGGTCTCGCGCCTGACCCGGCGCAGGCTCGCGTCCAGGGCGCTCCGCGCGAAGCTGTCCGGCAGGGACTCCAGAACGGCGTTGGCGTGGTCGTTCTCGAAGCCCATCTCCTGCAGCCTGATGATGAAAGGCCGCTTCTGGTACGCCGGGTCCGATACGAGGTCCGGCAGGGCCACGAAGCGGGAGACTGGATCCATGGCGATCGGTCCCGCGGCGGGGACCACGCCGGTCCGGAATTCGATGGATGAGATGTGGCCCTCCCCGGTCGCCCGGAGGCTCATGACGAAGCGCAGGGCGCCCGCCTCGAGCCCGCCCTGGTCCGGATGCGGCACGATCGAGGGGTTGAAGAGGGCGGCCGATTCCAGGGCGTACTCGCCCGAGAAGAGGGCGCCGATGAGGAGCCTCCTCGCGCGAGAGAGGGGGCGCTGCGTGAAGACCGAGGGCAGCACCTTCGCGTAGTTGGCGATGAGGCTCGACTCGAGGTTGAAATGCCGGGAGTCGAACTCGGCCCGCACGGTCTCCCATTCCCTCTCGGCCTCCTCCTCGCCCAGGGCGAGGGCGCGGCCGATAACGGTCATGACGCGGGTCTCGTTGCCCGGGATGAAGGGCTTGACGATGACGCGCGAGCTCTCGGGCAAGAGCGTGACCTCGCGGCGGCGGATCCCGATCCCGCTCACGATTCGGCCTCCGCGTAGAGCTCCATCTGGTGGTCGACGCCGCCCATCTCGGCGAGGGC
>DBTW01000035.1:14608-14811 GCA_002307245.1 Spirochaetaceae bacterium UBA1306
TGCAGGCCGTCGGCGCAGCCTCCCGTTCCGAAGTCGTATAAGGGCAGGCCCAGGTCGTTGCGGCCGAGGAACCACTCGAAGGCCCGCTTAGCCTCGCGCTGCCAGCTCGAGTCCCCCGAGGGGCGCTCGTGCGTAGCGCGCTCGTGCGTAGCACGAGATGCTTCCAGGCAGGCCGAGACCATGGCCTGGGCTTCCACCGGCTG
>DBTW01000015.1 GCA_002307245.1 Spirochaetaceae bacterium UBA1306
TCTCCGCCGCGGACATCGCCCGCTACAGCGAGTTCTTCTCCTTCGGGACGAACGACCTCACGCAGACGACCCTCGGCATCAGCCGCGACGACTTTAACTCCTTTATGCCCGACTACTCCCTGTACGATCTGATCCAGGGCAACCCCTTCTCGCTCCTCACCGAGCCCGTCAAGGACCTGGTCGCTCTGGCCACCAAGCGGGGCCATCTCACGCGGCCCGGCTTGGTCGCCGGCCTTTGCGGCGAGCACGGCGCGAACCCGGACAACATCCGCTTTTGCATGGCTGCCGGCCTCGACTACGTGTCCTGCTCTCCCTATCAGGTGCCCCTGTCCATCACCGCGGTGGCCCAGGCCGAGATAGAGAGACGGAAGGCGTCGGAAAAAGCCTAAAGCCGGTCCTTCGGCCTTCGTCGCGTGATTTCGATACCGCCCCTTTTCGGGGGCGGTTTTTTTCTGCGCCCTGCAGGGCGAATACCTCGCCGCATTCCTGTTACTAAAAAGAGTATCAATTGACACGCTGAGAGCTTATCAATAGATTAAGCGCTAATTTTACGAAGAAGCCATATTTCAGGAGAGTAACTTCATGGTGAAAACAACGCGGATTCTCTTTCCTCTGATGTTGGTCCTTGCCCTCGCATTCAACGCGGAGGCCCAATCGAGCCCCACTGCCAAGACGGGCGCGAAGGCGGGAACCTTCAAAATCGCCATGGTGATGCCTGGTCCTATCAACGATAACGATTGGAATTCCGTCGGATACAATGGTCTCAAGAAGGCCGGCGAGGATCTGAAGGTCGAGATAGCCTATTCGGAGAATGTAACGGACGCCGACGCGGTGCGCATCCTCCGCGATTACGCTTCCCGAGGCTACAATCTGATCTTCGCGCACAGCTTTTCCTTCGGCAGCGCTACGCTCGAAGTAGCCGCCGATTTTCCGAACGTCATCTTCATGGCGGGGACCGCGAACGAGCTTCGGGCTAACATGGGTACCTACGATAATCCGGATTACCAAGGGGCCTATCTCGCCGGCATGCTCGCCGCGGGAGTGAGCAAGACCGGCGTGGTCGGATGGGTGGACGGCAATCCCTCGCCCAATATGCTGGCGAACCTGCACGCCTACGAGGCCGGCGCCAAGGATATGAACCCCAAGGTCAAGGTTCTGCGCACTTTTATCGGCAGCTGGTACGATCCTCCCAAGGCCAAGGAAGCCGCCCTCGCCCAGGTCGAGCAAGGGGCGGACGTCCTGAGCGCCCAGGGAGTGGGCGTCATCGACGCGGCCAAGGAGAAGAAGGTCTTCGCGCTCGGAGCCATGACCGACCAGAATTACATGGGGCCCTCGACCGTCCTGACGAGCGTTACCTGGGACCTGGCTCCCCTCGTAAAGAGCGTCGCCCAGTCCATCATCGACGGCAAATGGGCCAGCAAGAACTGGTCCTATGGCATCGTCGAGGGATCCGTGAAATTGGCGCCCTTCCATGGCTTGGAAAAATCCATTCCCTCTGGCGTCGTGAACAAGGTCAGCAAGAAGTTCGAGGATATCAAGGCCGGCAAATTCACCGTTAAACAGGATACGACTCCGCTCAAATGAGACGAGTCGCTCGCTCCCTCGCGATCGGGAAAGGCAGCGATGAAAGACCATGTTGAGCGTCCCGGCGATGCCGGGACGCCGCTCCTCAGCATGCGCGGCATATCGGTCGCGTACGGCGCCCTGCGCGCGAACGACGGTATCGACCTCGATGTCGGCGCGGGCGAGGTCCAGGCCTTGCTTGGGGAAAACGGCGCGGGGAAGACGACTTTAATGAAAGCCTTGGTGGGACTGGCTCCCATCGAGGGCGGATCTATCGAGTTCGATGGGAAGGACATTTCGGATATCAGCCCCCTCGTCGCCCGGAATGCGGGCATAGGGATGGTGCATCAGCACTTCATGCTTATCCCGACTCTGACGGTAGCCCAGAACCTGTGCATCGGCTTGCGCTCGGAAGGCTATCCTTTCCCGAATTATCGAAAGATAACGGCTAAGATCTCAGGGCTCTCCGAACGCTACGCGCTGAAGGTCGATCCGTCGGCTCGCGTGGCGGACTTGTCCGTCGGGGAGCAGCAGCGGGTCGAGATCATCAAGGCGCTCTACCGGGGGGCCAGGCTCCTCGTCCTGGACGAGCCTACCTCGGTCTTGATCCCTCAAGAGATCGAGGGCTTGTTCGAGATAATCCGCAACCTCTCGGCCCAGGGCACGGCTGTCATCTTCATCAGCCACAAGCTCAACGAGGTGATGAGCATCAGCCGGAACATCACGATCCTGCGGCGCGGCAAGGTCGCGGCGACCAGGCGAACCTCGGAGACGAGCGCCAAGGAACTCGCGCGGCTGATGGTGGGCTATGAGATGGGAGACTTGCCCGCCGCGCCGGCGATCTCCGAATCCTCGCCTCCGGTCGCCCGCATCGAGGGACTTCGCTTCGTGGATTCACGGAAAGTGAAGAAGTTGAATGGTGTCGACATCGAGGTCAGGGCGGGAGAGATCCACGGTATAGCCGGCGTCGACGGCAACGGCCAGGTGGAGCTCGCCAGGATTCTGGCGGGCATCCTAGCCGCGTCCTCGGGGACGATATGGCTGGACGGGAAGGACATCACCCGCCTGGATGTCGCGAGGCGGATCCGCTCCGGCCTCTCGTACATCCCGGGGGATCGCCAGAGGACGGGCTTGGTCATGGACCTTTCCGTCCGCGACAACATGACGCTCAAGTTGAGCGACCGGCCTCCCTACGCGGTTCATGGATTCCTCGATTTCGGGAAGATCCGGGCGATGGTGGAGGAATCGATTCGCGACTACAACATAGATTGCGCGGACTCGGGGCAAGAGGCCCGCACCCTCTCGGGGGGAAATCAGCAGAAGCTCGTGCTCTCTCGCGAGCTGCGCTCCGATCCTCGCTTGATCGTCGCGGTTCAGCCCACGCAGGGCCTGGACATAAGCGCCACCAACTACGTCCACTCCATGCTGCTGGAGCGGCAGCGTAAAGGCTGCGCCATCCTGTTGATTTCGACGGAGCTGGACGAGGTACTCTCCCTCTCGAACAGGATATCGGTGATGTACGAGGGGCGGCTGATGGGGACTTTCGATCGCGATTCGGCCGATAGGGAAACGATCGGCCTGCTGATGGCGGGGAAACAGCATGCGTGAGGCAGGAGCCAAGCCCGCGAGACCATTAGGAGCGGAGAGAAAACTGAAGATTTCCAAGGGCTTGAGGGCCGATTTCCTGAGCAGTTTCATCGCCTTCGCCTTGGCGCTCGTCATAGGCGCGGCGATCATCGCCGCCATGGGAAAAGATCCTCTCAAGGCCTATGCCGCCCTGCTCGACGGCGCCGTCGGGAACAGGAACAGCCTTGCCGAAACCTTCCTTCGCGCCATCCCGTTGAGCCTAGCCGGAATAGGGGTCGCCATCGCCTTCAGGGCAGGCGCCTTCAACGTCGGAGCGGAGGGCCAGCTCTTCATCGGGGCCATGGCCTCCGCCTGGGTCGGGCTCTCGTTTCCCTCGCTGCCTCCGATTCTCCTCCTGCCCCTCATGGGATTGACGGCCATGGTGGCGGGTGGTCTATGGGCGGGAATAGCGGGGGCCTTGAAGGCCTGGATGAACGCCAGCGAGATGATCAACACCATCATGCTGAACTATATCGCCGTCTTCCTGGTCAGCTTCCTCGTGCATGGGCCTTTACAGGATCCCTCATCCCCGCTCGGACAGACCGCGCGCCTGCCGCGCGCCGCCTATTTGCCGATCATGCTGCCGGGCACGCGGCTGCACGGAGGCCTGGTTCTCGCGGTCGCGGCCGCGCTGCTTGCGTCCCTATTCTTGTGGCGCAGCGCCTGGGGTTTTCGCATCAGAGTGGTCGGTAAGAATACCTTCGCGGCGCAGGCCTCCGGGATGCGCGTGAACGGCGTAATGGTCTCCGCGCTAGTGGTGAGCGGCATGCTGGCCGGTTTGGCGGGTTTCTGTGAGGCCGCCGGAGTGCAGCATCGCATGATCGAGAACATCTCGCCCGGCTACGGATATACGGCCATCGTCGTAGCCCTCCTCGGTCAGACCAATCCCATCGGAGTCTTCGCGGCCGCGGTCCTGTTTGCAGCCCTGCAGATAGGGGCCAGCACCATGGAATCCGCCGTGGGCGTGCCGAGCTCCGTGATCACCGTCATTCAGTATCTGGTCGTCCTCCTCCTCATCGGCCGCGGCGCCTTCGACTTGATTCGCGGCAAGGTCATGGCCTTGTCTCGAAGGGAAAAGGGATAATCGGATGGATGCTATGCTGGGAATGATCAGTTCCCCCGTCGTGAACGGTTTCCTGTCGGCCAGCATGCGCCTGGCTATTCCTATCCTCCTGGCGGCGCTGGGCGGAGTCTACAACGAGCGGTCGGGCGTACTGAACATCGGGATGGAAGGGATGATGATCGTCGGAAGCCTCGTGGGCTTCGTCGCGGCGTATTTCATCCACGATCTATGGTTCGGCGTGCTCGCGGCCGCGGCGAGCGGGGTCCTCCTGGGTCTGATCCTGGGTTTTTTCGTCATCAGCCTCAGCGCGAACCAAGTGGTGGCCGGCATCTCCCTAAACCTCCTGTGCATGGGGGTGACCAGCCTGCTGTTCCGGGTCGTCTTCGGCGTCGGGACGGCCGCGCCGCGCGTCAATCCCTTCGCTGCCGTCCCGATTCCCTTCCTCGGCGATATTCCCGTCGTCGGGCCGCTATTTTTCAGGCAGTCCCCGCTGGGGTACATCACCTACGCCTTGGTGATCCTGAGTTTTTTCGTGATCTACCGGACGAGCTGGGGGCTGAGCATCATCGCGACGGGAGAGAATCCCGAGGCGGCCGAGACCCTGGGCGTAAACGTCGTACGGACGCGTTATGCGGCCCTGATGATCAGCGGAGGCCTGTGCGCGCTGGGCGGCGTCTTTTTGTCCGTGGATTCCACGGGACTCTTCATCGACAATATGACCGCCGGCCGCGGCTACATAGCCTTGGCCTTGCTGATCCTCGGACGGCGCCATCCCTTCGGCCTCCTCGCGGCCGCTCTGATGTTCGGCGCCGCGGATGCCGTGCAGCTGCGGACGCAGATCCTGAATATCCGCATACCCTTCCAGTTCATGCTGATGCTGCCCTACATACTGACCATGGTCGTCCTCGCTGTCTTCGTCCGCCGAATCGATAGTCCCGCGGCCTTGGGCGTTCACTATAAGCACGGAGGGGAGAAGGAATGATCGACGCGAGCGGATCCACCTGGCCCGAGCTTGAGTCCGCCTGGGGCAGCGGAAAGATAGCGGTCCTCGCCTTCGGGGCCCAGGAAGAGCACGGGCCCCATTGCCCGCTCGCGACCGATACCTGGATGGCGAACGGCCTCGCTACCCGTCTCGCCGCCGAGTTGGATGCCGTGCTGCTTCCCGCCGTTCCGTATGGGGAGGCCTGGAGTACCTCCGGGTACCCCGGAACGATTTCCCTTTCGCCCGACACGGTAAAACAGATCGTGATGGATATCGGGATGAGCCTGAAGGGCCAGGGAGCGCGGGCCTTGGTTGTAGTCAACGGGCATTTCGGGAACAAGAATCCCATAGACCTCGCTTGTCGGGATCTCAAGCGGCACCATGCGTTTCCCGTCCTATGCCTGGACTATCCCGGTCTCGAGGAAGCGGCGAAGGAAGTCTGCAGCAGCGAGCCGGCGGCCCCCTCGTTCTATCATGCCGACGAGGTCGAGACCTCCATCATGCTGGCCCTGGCCCCGGCATGCGTGAAAATGGACAAGGCTGTCGAGGAATACCCGGTTTTTCCATCGACCTTCGGTTCCGAGCCCATCATGTTGGACAGCATTTGTCGAAGCGGAGTCTTCGGGGACCCCCGGTCGGCCAGCGCGGATAAGGGGGAGAGGCTGCTGCGGATAGTGACCGACCGCAGCCTCTCTATCGTGCGCGATTTTCTCGAGCGCGCGCGGGGCTAGGCGATGATAGACGGAGCGGAACTGGATCGTGCGATAGAGCGGAACAAGGAAGCCGTGATGCGCGAGCTCGGGGACTTCTGCGCGCAGCCAAGTATCTCGACCCAGGACCTCGGCATGCGGGAGATGGCGCGCCTCGTCGTGCGAGCCCTGGAGCGCCGGGGATTCTCGACTCGCATGGTAGAGACCCCCCGGTATCCGGCGATACTAGCGGAATGCCGAGGGCAGGGTGATAAAAAATTATTGTTTTATAATCATTACGATGTCCAACCGCCCGAGCCCCTGGATCAATGGCAAAGCCCGCCCTTCCAACCGACCATCCGCGAGGGAAAGTACTTCGCCCGCGGCGCGATGGACGACAAGGGGCACCTCGTCTGCAGATTGGCCGCCATCGACGCGGTGAGGGAAGTCTGCGGGGAGCTGCCCTGCACGGTCAAGTTCCTCATCGAAGGCGAGGAGGAGATCAGCAGCCCGAGCCTCGAGGGCGTAATCGCGGATAACAGCCGAGACCTCGAAGCCGATCTCTGCCTCTGGGAATTCGGGGAGGTGGACGGCGAGGGCCTGTCCATGCAGTACCTCGGCTTTCGCGGGCTGCTCTACGTAGAGTTGTCCCTACAGACCCTCGCGCGCGACTGCCACTCGGGAATCTGGGGAAGCCTGATGCCCAACGCCGCTTGGCGACTCAATTGGGCGCTTTCCAGTATCAAGGGCATGGACGAGCGGATCCGCATCCCGGGCTTCTACGAGCGCGTCGTCCCCCCCTCGGAGGAGGACCTTCGCTTGATGGGGGACTTGCCCGTCATCTCGGAGGCCGAACGATCGGCCATGGGCGCGAAGGGTTTCATCCATCCGTATTCCTCCCCGGCCGAATTCTATGAGAAAGCCGTCATGACGCCGAGTTGCACGATCTGTGGAATGGGCGCCGGCTACCTCGGCGAGGGGCAAAAGACGATCATTCCCGCGAAGGCCTTCGCGAAGGCGGACTTCCGCCTGGTTCCCGATCAGACTCCCGAGGAGATACTCGATAAGCTGAAGAGACATCTGGACGCCGAAGGCTTCGGGGATATCCACGTGAATTGTCTCGGGATGATATATCCCTCGAGGACGCCTGTCGACCATCCCTATGTTCGGATGGTCGCCGAGAGCGCGCGCGACGTATACGGCCGGAGCCAGCGCATATACCCGATGAGCGGCGGATCAGGGCCCGCGCATTATTTCCGCAAGCACCTCGGCGTTCCGATCATGACTGCGGGCGTCGGGTACCTGGGCTCCAATATACACGCTCCGAACGAGCATATACGCCTCGCGGATTTCTTCAACGGTATCCGCCATACCGCCCGGATCATCGCCGACCTCGGGGGAGGTTTGGACGGATAAAGGGCGGCTTCCTCGGAAGCCGCCCTCGCTATCGAATTACTTCTTGAAGGGATTCTCGCCCTCGTAGGGTAGGGCCGCGCCCTGGTTGTAGGCGACATCCTCCACGCCGAGGAGCTTGAAGACGTCGAAGAGGGCCTTCCCGGCATGGGCGAAGGCTATGGCCGCGTGATGAGGGTAGCGCTTGCCCACGAGGACGTGGCGATAGAAGCGAGCCATCTCCGGGATGGCGAAGACGCCGATCGAGCCGAAGGACTTGGGCTCGATGTCGAGGACCTCGCCCTCGGCGACGTAGGCGCGCAGGGAGCTGTCGGCCCAAGACTGGAGCCTGAAGAGGGTGATATCGCCCGCCTTGATCTGTCCTTCGAGTGTGCCGCGGGTGATGTCCGGCTCGCCCTGCGGCTCGAGGGAGCGCTTCATGATGAGCTGGTACTTCATCTCGGGCGCTTTCATGCACGAGGCGGCCGTGTTGCCGCAGTGGAAGCCCATGAAGAGGTCGTGCGGCGCGTAGCCTCCGACCGCCTTCTTGTTAGCCTCGATCATGTCGTAGGGCACGGAGTTGTTGATGTCCAGGAGGGTGGCCGGCTTCTCGGTGGCGCAGGTGGCGATGTACTCGCTCAAGGCGCCGTAGATGTCGGTCTCGCAGGCGACGGGGATGCCGCGCGAGGCGAGGCGGCCGTTCACGTAGCAGGGCACGAACTTGAAGGTGGTCTGGAAGGCGGGCCAGCACTTGTTGGCGAAGATGCCGTACTCGCTCGCGCCGAGGTTGCCCTCCATCCAGGTCGTGAGAGCGAGCTCGTACTGGGCGAGCCTCGGCAGGATGCCGGGCATCTTGTTGCCCCCTCCGAGTTCCTTTTCCATGTCCTTCTGGATCGCCGCGAGGCGGCTATCGCCGTCGAACTTCTTGTAGTGCTCGTAGAGGTCGAGCTCGGAGTTCTCCTGGACCTCTACGCCGAGGTCGAAGAGGGCTTTGATCGGCGCATTGCAGGCGAGGAAATCGAAGGGACGGGGACCGAAGGTGAAGATCTTGAGCTTCGACAGGCCGATGAGCGCCCGCGCCACGGGGATGAAATCGCGTACCATCTCGGCGACCTCGTCGGGGGTGCCGACCGGATACTCGGGGATATAGGCCTTGAGGTGCCGCAGGCCGATGTTGTAGCTCGCGTTGAGCATGCCGCAGTAGGCGTCGCCGCGGCCGTTCATGAGGTCCTTCTGTGATTCTTCCGAGGCCGCGGCGAACATCACGGGAGCGCCGAACTTCTGGGCGAGGATGGTCTCCGGGCCCTCGGGGCCGAAGTTGCCCAGGTATACGCAGAGGGCATTGGCGCCCGAGGCCTTGACTTCTTCCAGGGCCTTGAGCGCGTCCTTCTCGTTCTCTACGGTAGCCTCTATCTCGACGACGTTAAGGCCGAGCTTCCTGCAGGCCGCCGCTACCTTGCCTCGCCTGGTCTGCGAAAGGGCGATGGGAAAACAGTCGCGACTCACCGCGACGATGGCCAGCTTTACGCTGGGGATGTTGTTCATGGCGCTCTCCTTTATCCGATTGAAATGGGCTACGCCGATACTAGCGCGTCATACCTAAGCTGTTAAGGCGGGGCCGCCCGGTCCCGCAGGCACCCCCGCCCGATGAGCGAAGGCGATTCGCGCCCGCAATTGCCGCACACGGGCGCCACGCAGAGAGCTGGGGTAGCCATATGAAGTATCAGCGAAGCATTTGCCACTAGAAATATCGCACAACGTACGCGTTGTGCGATCGATATGCGCGGGCGGCGGATATGGACGGCCGCGCCCCCTTACTCGGCCTGGAAGTCCCAGACCATCTTGGTCTTGATCTTGTCGGCCACCGCGGCCGAGACTTTCTTGGCGTCGGAGCTGGGGATGGAGGCTTCCTTGTTGAAGGTCTTCTCGAAGAAGAGCTGGAGGGACTGGTACACGTCGGGCAACTGGTAGAAGCAGAAGGAGAAGTTGATGCCCGCGGGGCGGGCGATCGTAAAGGCGCCGTAGGAGACGACCGCGTCCTTGCCCCAGTAGATGCGCGTCTGGTTCTTGCAGGTGTGCGTATCGAGTTCCGAAAAGCGCAGCGGGATCTTTTCGATGGAGGAGCGCACGTAGGGTTCCATGCCTTTGTTGGGGTAGTTGGCGGGTTCTATGAGCACGAAGAGCTTCTTGCCGTCGGTCTGGAAGGTGAGGCCGTCCTCGTTGGGGTAGATCGACTTCACGTTGCTGTACGAGACGATCTCGTAGCGCGAGTACACTGAGTTGTTCATGAAGAAGGACGTGACTATATATCCGTGATCTTTGGGCAGTGCGTTTTTTGCATAGGCGTCGAATAGGTCCATGGCTTTTACGGGCATGCAATCCTCCAATGGCAAGTATAACAGGAAAGCGCGAATTAGCAACACGTCAACGGGCGGAGGGGGCGGCTTCGAGCTACTTGGGGCGACTCCGCAAGTCGAGGTCTACGAGGCCGCCGGAAGACTCTCCGCGGCCGGCCTTCTTGGCCGCCTGGCCGCTCGCGTGGGCCTTTTCTTGGGGCATCGCCTTCGGCGGGGCCTTCGACGGGGCCTTCGACGGGGCCTTCGACGGGGCCTTGGACGGCGCCTTCGGCCGCGCTGAAAGGGCCGCGCGCGCCTCTTCTTCGCAGTTGGCTGCGAGCTCCGCGAGGCCCTGCCTGCGGTAGAGGGCCGTGAGATTCTTCCAGGCCCGCTCGTCCCGGCGGTCCCGGTCGAGGGCCGAGCGGAGGGCCGCCGCCGCCGCGTCGGATCTGTCGGCTCGGGCGTATAACGCGGCCTGCATGATCCAGGGCTCGGCAGTGGCCTTGGCCGCCGGCGGGGCCTTCTCGAGGAGGGCGAGGGCGTAATCGGAGCTGCCGTCGTGGTCGAGGCAGTAGGCGAGGCCCAGGAGGAGCTCGCCCGAGCCGGGCTCCTCCCGCAAGAGGTCGCGGTAGGCGACGGCGGCTTCGCGGTAGCGGCCGGTGTTGCGGTAGGCCACCGCCAGGAGGCGCCTGGAATGGGCCTCGGCCCTGTCGTAGACGAGGCCGCGCTCGAGCTGGGTAGCGACCGAGGCCCAGTCGCCCCGCGAGGCGAGTCGATTCACGTATTCGTGCCTGATCTTCTGATTGTCCGGATAGGCCTCGAGATAGGCAGAAGAGGCCTCTTCCCGAGCTTCCTCGTCCTCGAGGGACTCGGCTACTGAGATGCGATAGAGGAGTGAAAGTTCGTGATCGGGCACGATGAGGAGGACCTTGTCGAACCAGCCGATGGCGAGGTCGGGCCGCCCGGATCGGTAGAGGGCCTCGCCCAAGGCGAACATGAGCCGCGGATCTATCTTGCGCGCGCCGCCCTCGGATTCGGCCTGCGAGCTCGGGCGCGAGCTCTCTCTCAGGAGATTCTGGAGCAGGGGGATGAGTTTCTCGGGATCCTTCCCGAGCCTCGCGCGGCAGAGGGCCGCGTAGTAGTCGACCTCGGAGTCCGAGGCCCCGAGCTTCCTCGCGCGCTCCGCAGCTTGGAGCGAGGCCTCGTAGTCGCCGAGGTCGTAGAGGGCGAGGGCGAGTCCGAGGCGGAACTGGCTCTCCTCGGGGGCGGCTTCGATCGCGCGCAGCCAATGGTCGCGGGAGCGCTCGAACTCGCCCGTGGCGCGGAGGCTCTCGGCTGCTATGGCTCGGAGGGCCGCGTCCTTGGGGTTCGCGCGGAGCAGCTGCATGCAGTCGGAGACTGCCGCCTTGTACCTGCCCTCGTGGAAGGCGACCGAGGCGCGAAGCCTCGCGAGGGAGGTGTCGTCCGCGGGCAGGGAGCTGAGTCCGGGATGTCGCGCCCGGATCGCGTCGAATTCGTGCAAGGCCTCGGCCTGCCTGCCCGAGGCGAGGAGAAGGCCCGCCCGTACCCAGCGTATGGAAGGATCGTCGGGGGCCGCGGCCAGGGCTGCCTCGCAGTCAGCTATGGCCTCGGGGAAACGCCCCATATCCTTCAGGGCCTTGGCCCTCCACAGGCGTATCGCGGGGCCGTCGAGGCCGTTGGCGAGGACGAAGCCGAGTATCTGCCTCGCCATGTCCGAGTCGCCCCGCGCGAGGAGTCTCACTCCTCGCGCGTAGAGCGCGTTGAGGTAGCCGCGGAATATCCTCTTGTCGCCGGGGGCGAGGCTGACGGCGCGCTCGAGGCTGTCGACCGCGGCTTTCGTCTTCCGGAGCTTGAGGAGTGCCGCCCCCAAGAGGGCCCAGGTCGGGGCCTTGCCCGGATCGGCGGTTGCGCTCTTTCGAAGACAGCGCAGGGCCTCGCCGGGCCTGTCGCAGGCCAGGTAGGAACGGCCGAGGAAGAAGAGACCGGCCGCCCTGTCGCCTCCGCTCGAGAGGAAGCGGCGGAAGGCCTCGATGGCCCTGCCGTGTTCGCCCAACGCGTAGCGCGCGCGGCCCAGGTAGAGGGAGGCCTCGGGAAACGCGTCGGTCTTGGCGAGGAGGATCGTGAGGAGTTCGGCTGACTTGCGGTAGTCGCGGGCCGAGCCGGCCTTGATCGCCGCTTCGAGAAGTTCACGCGCCTCTTTTTCGGGCATGGGTCATAGTACCATCGATCGGAGACAGTCGGAAGCCGTCGGAGAGGGAGGATGAATGGAGAAGGTTTTACTCCCCCATGCATCCCCCGCTCTGTTCCCCTCAGCGGATCTTTCTAAAGGTCCTCGATATGATTTCCAGAGCCTCTTCCATCTCGCGCTCGCTGATCACCAGGGGCGGGGCGAAGCGGATGATGTTGCCGTGGGTCTGCTTTGCGAGGAGCCCCTCGTCGCGGAGGGCAAGGCAGACGTTCCAAGCCTCGAAGCCCTCGTCGAATACCACTGCGTTGAGCAGGCCCCTGCCGCGCACCGTCCTCACTTTCGGGCAGCCGACCTTCGAAAGCCCGGCGCGGAAGATGTTGCCGAGGGTTTCTGCCCTCTCGTCGAGGCCCTCCTCCTCGAGGACCTGGAGGGAGGCGATGCCGACCGCCGCGGCCAGGGGATTGCCGCCGAAGGTGGAGCCGTGGGTGCCCGGGGTGAAGACCTCCATCACCTCGCGGTCGGCCACGATGGCCGACACCGGGAGGATGCCGCCGCCCAGGGCCTTGCCCAGGCACATGATATCGGGACGGGCCTCCTCGCGCTGCCAGGCGAAGCGCCGGCCGGTGCGGCAGAAGCCGGTCTGGATCTCGTCGGCGATGAACAGCACGCCCTTCCTCGTGCACAGCTCCCGCACCGCCTTGAGATAGCCGTCGGGCGGGACGACCACGCCGGCCTCTCCCTGGATGGGCTCTATGATGACGGCTACGGTATTAGGCGTTATGCGGCTTTCGATGGCCGCGGCGTTCCCAAAGGGAACCTTAACGAAGCCGGGAGCGTAGGGGCCGTAATTGATGAGGGAGTCCTGGTCGATGGACATGGATATGGCGGCCAGGGTGCGGCCGTGGAAGTTGCCTTCGGCGCAGATGATCTCCTGCTTGCCGTTCTCGACGCCCTTCCGCTCCACGCCCCAGCGGCGGGCGGCCTTGAGCGCGGTCTCCACGGCCTCCGCCCCCGTGTTCATGGGCAGGGCCATGTCGAAGCCGGTGAACTCGCAGAGCTTCTGAAGGAAGGGACCGGTGCGGTCGTTGTGGAAGGCGCGGCTCGTGAGCGTGCATGTCTCGAGCTGTTCCCGGGCGGCGGCGATTATCTTGGGATGACGGTGGCCCTGGTTGACCGCGGAGTAGGCCGAGAGGAAGTCGTAGTAGCTCTTGCCCTCGGGATCGCGGACCTTGCAGCCCTCGGCCCAGGATATCACGACGGGGAGGGGATGGTAGTTGTGCGCTCCGTACTTCTCGTCGAGCTCGATATAATCGCGTGATGTCATGCTGCGCCTCCTCCGCGCGCTCAGGCGACCGGGCCTGGCGGCGAGAGGAGTATAGCATCGAGGATCGGACCTCGCCAAGATTGATGGCGGTTAAATCGTTATCTTATATATAAATAAATATGTGATCCGATGCGCATGAATATGCATGCTCCACCTGCATAGGCTCTACTTCATGAAGTTAAGCTTCGATCGCATAACGTGTTTCTCGAGGGCGAGATCGGCGAGCCTCGTGATGAGCTCGGGGTAGGATACTCCCCCCGCCTCGCACATCCGCGGATACATGGA
Source organism: Spirochaetaceae bacterium UBA1306 (assembly GCA_002307245.1). Taxonomy (GTDB): domain Bacteria; phylum Spirochaetota; class Spirochaetia; order Treponematales; family Rectinemataceae; genus UBA1306. The sequence continues at coordinate 13,470 of DBTW01000015.1, forward strand.
GATGTGCGTGAAACCCGGGATGGTGTTCACCTCGTTGAGGAGGACTTCCCCCCTGCGCTTGTCGATGAAGAAGTCGACGCGCGCCATGCCGGAGAGCTCGCAGGCCTTGAAGGCCGCTACGGCCACCGACCTCACGCGCTCGGCCTGGGCGCTCGTTATGTTGGCCGGGACCTCGAGGCGGGCCCCGTTCGGGTCCACGTACTTGGCGTCGTAGTCGTAGAACTCGTGGGTAGGCGCCACCTCCCCGGGGGCGAAGGCGACCGGCGCATCGTTGCCGAGGACGGCGCACTCGATCTCCCTCGCCTCCACGAAGGGCTCGACGAGGGCCTTCTCGTCCCACTCGAGCGCCGCTCGGAGGGCCGATTCCAGGCCTTCCGAGCCCGCGACCTTGGAGGCCCCGACCGAGGAGCCGGCGCAGGAGGGCTTCACGAAGCAGGGCCAGCCGAAGAGCGAGGCCACCTTGCGCCCGAGGCTCACGATATCGCGCAACGCGTCCTGTCGTACGGCGAGGAAGGGGACCACGGGAAGGCCGGCCCTGAGCCAGAGCTCCTTCGCCTTCTCCTTGTCCATGCCGAGGGCGGAGCCGAGGACGGGAGCGCCCACGTAGGGCAGGTCCGCAACCTCGAGGAGCCCCTGCACGGTGCCGTCCTCGCCGAAGGTGCCGTGGAGGACGGGGAAGACGAGGTCGCAGGGCAGGGCCTCGACGCCCTTCGGAGTCTCGACGACGAGGCCCCGGCCCGGAGCCGCGAAGACTCGCCTGGCCTTCTCGATGGAGAGGGGGGCGTCCAATTCCCTGGCCCGCGAGACAGCCTTGGTGTCCTGCAGATACCACTCGCCCTCCTTCGAGGCGCCGATGAGGATCGGCTCGAAGCGGGAGAGGTCGATGTTGCGCACAATGCTCGCGGCCGAAACGAGGGAGACCTCGTGCTCGCCCGAGCGGCCGCCGTAGAGTATGGCTATTCTCTTCATGCTTTCCTTCCGTAACCCATTTCTGCGAGGGCTTCCTCGGCTTCGCCGATCTCGTCGTAGGGAATAGTCCCCTTGGAATAGATGATGGAATTCTCGTGGCCCTTTCCGAGAAGGGCGACGAGGTCTCCCGGCCTCGCGAGGGAGAAGGCCTTGCGTATCGCCTCGTGGCGGTCGGGTATGAGGTAGAGGCGCTCGTTCCGCTCGAGCTCGGGGCAGCCGGCCGCGATCTCCTCGAGGAGGGCCATGGGCTCCTCGCCCCGGGGATCCTCGTCCGCGAGGATGACGATGTCGCACCAGTCCGCGGCTATGCGTCCCTGTCTGGGCCGCTTCTCGATGTCGCGCTCGCCGCCGGACCCGAAGACGCAGATCATTCTCCCCTTTACTCGCGTCCGAAGGGGAGGAAAGATAGTCTGGAAGGAGGAGGGCGTGTGGGCGTAGTCGACTATGACCTCGAAGCCCTGGCCCCTGTCGATGGCCGTCATGCGTCCCCGCACCGGCTTCAGCCGCGGCAGGAGGGGCACGAGCTCTTCGAGGGAGAGGCCCGAGATGCCCGAGACAGCCAGGAGGGCGGCGAGGGCATTGCTCACGTTGAAGGCCCCGGGAAGCTCGATCCGGGCCCTGTAGCGCAGACCCTTCTCTATGATCGTGAAGGATTCTCCTTTAGAGTCGACGGAGAGCTCTGTGGCCACGAACTCCGCTTTAGGCGCACCGGGGCCGCCGACGAGGCCCGCTGCGCTGAAGGAACGGACGGGATGGGTCGTGGCCGCCCGGAAATAGTCGGCCGAGGGATCATCGGCGTTCACTACGCCGAAGCGGGGGAGCCGGCGCCCCTTCAGCGGCTTCCCCGACGCATCGGAGCCGCGGCCGATGGCCCTGAAGAGATTGGCCTTGTCGTCGCGGTACTTCTCCCAGGTGCCGTGGAACTCGAGGTGCTCGCGCGTGACGTTCATCATGACGCCTACGTCGAAATCGACGTCTCCCAACCTGTTGAAGTAGGTCGCCAGGCCGTGGGAGGAGGACTCTATCACCGCGAAGTCCTTGCCCGCGTCGCGCATCGAGGCGAGCATCCGCTGGACCGCTATGGCCTCGGGCGTAGTCTGGTGCTCGGGGTTGGGCTCCTCGCCCGAGCCCGTATCCGACATGACGGTCGAGAGGAAGCCGGCGCCCCTGCCCGCGAGCTCAAGGAGCTGGTAGATGAGGTAGACGGTCGTGCTCTTGCCCTCGGTGCCGGTGACGCCCACTACGGCGAGGTCCCGCGAGGGATGGCCGTAATAGGCCGCGGCTATCGGGGACATGACGAAGCGGGGGTCGGCGACGCGCAGGTAGGAGACCGCCGGATCGTAGGAGGGAAGCTCCTCGGAATGGACGACAGCGCGGGCCCCGGCGGCGACAGCGGCGGGCACGAAGCGATGACCGTTGGCGTGGATGCCCGGGAGAGCAAAGAAGAGGGAGCCGGGCTCGACCTCGCGGGAATCGTAGGCCAGGCCCTCGATCCTGGCGTCTTCCGGGCCGCGCGTGCCGAGTAGCGGTACATCGGCGAGAATATCGTGGAGTGATGCGGACATGGGCTGTAGAGTAGCACCGCCTCGCGGGAGCGAAAAGGGGCGAGCCCCGCGTGAGGGAAAAGGGGAGGGGCGCTTGCCCCGCGTGAGGGAAAAGGGCCGAGCCGGCCCTCCTTCGAGCTTCGTCTTTTCTTGGACGACCCCGCGGGTTCTATGCTAAGCTGAAACAGAGGAGGAATCTTCGTATGTATCGTGTGCGCGTCGAAGCGGATTTCGCCGCCGCCCATCTCCTTACCCATTACAAAGGCAAGTGCGAGAGGCTGCATGGGCACAACTACAAGGTGAGAGCCTATGCGTCCGGACCGAGCCTCGGCCAGGGCGGCATGCTCCTGGACTTCGGAGAGCTCAAGGGCGCGCTGCGCGATGTCCTCGAGGGCCTCGATCACGGCTTCCTCAACGATCATCCGGAGTTCGATGGCGATCCGAGCGCCGAGCGCCTGGCCGAGTATATTTTCCGCGCCCTTTCCCTGCGCCTGCCGAGTGCCCCCCTGAGCGCGGTCGAAGTCTTCGAGACCGAAACGAGCATGGCGAGATATGAGCCGTGAGGGCTTCTCTCTCCGTCCCCTCCTACGCATCGACGAGGCTCATCGCCTATATCGGCAATAAGCGCGCCATCCTTCCCTTCCTCCTGGAGACCTTCCTCGAGCTGGACTCGGAGAACCTGGTCCGGAGCTTCATTGATCCCTTCGCGGGATCGGGGGCTGTCGCTCGGCTCGGGCGGAGCCTGGGCTGGGAGGTCGCGGCCAACGACATCGAGGAATACTCCCGAGTAGTGAACGAGGCCTGGCTCGGGGTGTCGGCGGAGGAGCTGCCGCTGCTCTTCGCCGGGGAGGGGGGCATCGAGAGCGCCCTCGCCGCGATCAACGCCATGCATCCCCAGTCCGGCGACGCGCTCCCGCCCTGCGCGGCCGAGCCCTATATCGCGAGGCACTACGCCCCCCGCGATACCGGGGCGGCGGATTGGCGCAAGGAGAGGCTTTTTTACACGAGGGAGAACGCCGTGTTTCTCGATCGTGCGCGTTATGCGATCGACTATCTCCATCCGCCGCTTTTCGAGGAAGGCATGGACGCCGATCCGGCCTTGCGCGTGCGCAAGGCCGAGCGAGCCCTCCTCCTCGGCCTCCTGGTCTACGAGGCGGCCACCCACGCCAACACATCGGGAGTGTTCAAGGCATACCACAAGGGCTTCGGAGGACACGGACGGGACGCCCTGGGGCGCATCCTGGCGCCCATGAGCCTGGAGCCGCCCCTGCTCTGGGAGGGGCCGCCCTCCGAGGTGCGGCAAGAGGACGCCGCGGCCTTCTGCTCGGGCAGGAGCGCCGATCTCTGCTACCTCGACCCGCCCTACAATCAGCATCAGTACGGGTCGAACTATCATCTGCTCAACACCATCGCGCGCTGGGACAGGCACCCCGTCCGCGACGACAGGACCGAGGACGGCTCCCTCGTATTCGCCGCGGGGATCCCTCCGTCGTGGAGGGAGAACCGCTCGGCCTTCTGCTCGAGGCGCACCGCGGGCGAGGCCTTCCGCGCTCTCGTAGCCTCGATAGATGCCCGCGCCATAGTCCTTTCCTACAACACCGAGGGGCTCGTGCCGGCGGCGGAGCTCTTCGATATCCTCTCGGACCGCGCCGATATCGAGCTGCGAAGCCTCGACTACGTGAAGTACCGGGGAGGCAGGCAGAGCGCCTCGAGGCGCGCGCGCAACTGCGAGATCCTCTTCATCGCGCGGCGCCGCGAAGGGCTAGCTCGTTCTTCCGCGGGCGAGACGGGGGAAGCGAGGATAGGTCTCGAGGAGCTCGAGGCCGACCTGCGCCTCTCCCGCGCGCTCGCGGGCCCATTCGATCCCAAACGGTTCCGCGCAACCTGCGGCGGGGAGAGCCTGCTCTTCCGCCGCGGGGGGGTCGAGCTCGAGCTTCCGTCCTATCGATGCCTCATCATCGAGAGCGTGGCCTGTCAAGCGAGAGAGGTTCTCGACCGCGACGGCAAGGAGGAGCTCTCTTCGCTCCTCGAGCCCTTGCTGCTGCGGGACAACGGCGCGGCCTGCGCGGCCGCGGCCGATCTCATGGCCGCGGGCGTCCGCGAGCGCAGGATGCAGGACCTCGCGCTCGCCTGGCTGCGCAAGCTCGCGCATCGCGGCTACGCATCCGAGTTCCGTGCCCTCGCGGCCCGACTCGCCTCGATCGCCGCTTCCGATGTCGTGGCCTTCGAGCGGCTCTCCGTCGGGCTCGAAAGAATCGAGGGGATCTTCGAGGCGAGGATAGCCGGCGGCGCGCGCTTCGCGAGCGGCGTCAGCGAAGCTCGCGATGCCCGGGGCGCTCCCCCGAATCGGCCCTGAGGAGCGCGAAGCCTACCGAGCCTATTTCGCGGGCTCGAAGCCGAGGACGCATATGGAGGCCGCCCTCTGCGCCTCGTCGCTCATGAGGGAGATCAAGCGGGGGAGGCTGGCTTTCGGCCGCAGTTCCAGGCGAGCCTCGAAGCGGCCTTCAGGATTCGAGGCCGGAGATCTGAGAAGCGCCTCGACGAGAAGCTTCTTCTTGGCATCCCGCCCTGAGGGCTCGAGCTTCCGGTAATCTCCGTCGCGCGTCTCGATGAAGCTGATCCTCTCCTCCGCGAGCCAGGCGCGTAGCGAGGACTCGGCTCTTCGGGCGAAGGAGGAGGGAAGTTCGAGCTCCACCGAGATGCGCTCAGGATTCGGCCTTCCCTCGAGAACCTCGAAGCCTGCGGCCCGGGCCGCGCGCTCCAGGCGCGAAGCGTCGGGGCCGACGAGGCCGTAGCAGGCGAGTCCCCAGAAGCGCTCGACCATTCCCTCGCACTTTGCGCCCTTTCCGAAGAGAGCTTCCTCCGCATCGAAGACCGCGGCGGCGGCTCGGCCCTCGGAAGTCGAGAGGGCTCTCATCACCCAGGATGAGCGGTACTCGGGCGTCGCGCGGCTGAGAGAGCGGGGAAGGCTCAAGCGAACGAAGAGGATGCGGAAATTCTTCTTCGCGGCCACGAGGCTCTCAAGTGTCTTGAGGGCCTCGACCCCGGGGGAAAGGGGAAGGGGCAGCTGCGCCTTCTTGCCGAAGAAGGCGACTGCCTGGACGTAGTTCTTTCTCAGCGCCTCCTGGTTCTCGTCGATGAAGGCGAGGGGAGGCCTCCACTCCTCGGGTTTCTCGGACATGAAGGAGGAAGCCCTGTCATCGATGCCTTCGTCCTTTCCCCGATCGGCGGGGAGGAGGGAGGAGCGGGCGAAGGCCTCGAGGGAGGCGCCCGTCCCCCGGGGAAGAGTTCCGTCGTAGACTATGCCCGCCTCCGGGCTACGCTCGAGCCAGGGGGCCAAAGCTCTTCCGCCCAACGCGAGCAGCTGATCGACGTAGTATTCCTCGAAGTCGGCGGCGAGGCGGAACTCGATACCGGCCTTGGCGCAGGCGCCTTCCATGCGGCGGGCGAGGGATTCGAGCCTGTCGTGGTCGAGGCAGAGCGCCGCGTACTGGAGCGGCGTGAAGGGCAGGCGCACGAGGTAGCCGACGGAGGCGAGCAACCTCCTGCCCGGCGCGTCCCGTCGGTTGACTTCGGCCGTCCTCTCCGCGAAGGCGGCGAATTCCTCGAGGTCGTCTTCGTCCTCGAGCCCCGAGAGGATGTAAAAGAGCTTGAGCTCGCGCACGGAGGGACGGGCGAGGCGGGAGATCGCCGCATCGATCTGGGACGAGTCGACGCCCTTGCGGAAGTAGGCGCGCATCCGCTCCGAGATGCCTTCGATGCCGAGGGTGAACGAGCGCTTGTCCGCGGCGAGCTCGAAGTCCGCGAGCGCGGGCGAGTCTGCGAGGATGTCCAGCCTTTGGCTCATGAAATTGACCCGCCTGAATACGCGGTTGAGTTCGAAGATCAGCTCGAAGATATCCGCGTGGGCGTTGAAGTTGTAGCTGTAGATCTCTAGACAGCTCGCGCCGGTATGGGCCTTGAGCTCTCGGGCGGCCGCAGATATTTCCGCTTTGGGCAGCTCGCGATACGGCCTGGACTCCCAGCCTTCGAGGCAGAAGGAGCAGTAGCCGGGGCAGCCCGCGCTGATCTGCAGTCGCGCCGTGGAGGAGCCCGAGGAGTTGAGCAGCGGATAATCGACGAAGCGGGAGGGATAGGGCCTCAGCGTCTTCCTCCCCGCCGGACGGCCGGAGAGGGCGAGCCATAGTCCGTCTATCGCGACGAGGCCTTCTATGCGCCGGTTCCGCGGCTTGGCTCGCCCTGCGGCCGCGAGGGCTATTTCGCCTATCGCGCCAAGGGCGGGACTCCCGCTCGGGCGGCCCTTCCCCGAAGCGGCGGCTTCTCCCTCGCCGAAGAATATGCCGTCGACGAGGCAGTCGCTCGCCTCTTCTGACTCGGCGCCCGGAAAGAGAAGAGAGCCCGAAGATGCGGCGTTGGATCCGCCGAGTACGACGATCGGCATCGACGCGCCGCGTGAGGCCGCAGAAGCCCGCGCAGAGGCTCGGCTCGGGATGCCGGTGCCTGAATAGAGATAAGGCAGATTGAGGAGCTCGAGAGCGAAGGAATTAGATACGAGGACGAGATCGAACTCGAGGGCCTCCCGGCCCGATTCGAGACCGAAGAAGAAGCTCTTCCCCTGTGCGGCGAGGATGGCCCTGTCCCGTTTATCGGGGAAGAAACTAAAGTCGATATAGGCCTCGCTCAGCGCTCTCCTGCATTCCGCAAAGATAATGAGGTGAGAGGTCGAGCCCTCGACGTCGGCGAAAGGCGAGAGTCGTACGATAAGTATGCGCGCCTCGGCCTTCTCCCATGCGGGATTGCCCATATCCTCCGATACCGCGGGGATTATCGCTTCGCCCGCTGAGAGACCGAGGAGCGTCGAGGAGTCGATGATCCGGGACACGAGGTCCTATGCTTTGGGAGGACGAGGAGGCTTGCGGCTATCGCCGCGAGTCCTGCGGCTATCACCGCGAGGCCTGTCCGAGGGAGGTCTGTCGGTATGTGGCCTGTCGGGGCGCGCCCTATCGGTATACGGCCGATCTGAGCGCGAACTATCGGAATAAGGCTTATCGCCGCGAGGCTTGCGGCTATCGCCGCGAGGCCTGTCCGAACGTGGTCTGTCGGTATGTGGTCTGTCCGGGCGCGCTCTGTCGGAGTAAGGCTTGTCAGTGCGAGGCCGATCGGTACGCGGCCTGTCGGAGCGAGCCTCACCGTATGCCGCGTTGCGCGGCATAGGAGGACGGGCCTCGCTGCGGGGAACCGGGGCGTCCTCGTCCTTTTTTTTGTGCAGTATGCTGCGCGTCGGGTGCGAGGCTTTTTCGCCCCCTCCCTCGACTGGACGCCAGGGCGCGGAGGCCGGCTTGCGCGCGGTCCTCGGTCCCTCTTTCCCTTCGGCGTCTCGGGGGGGCCTCGGCTCGAAGTCCGTATCGCGACGTCTGGAAGGTGCGGGCCTGCGTTCCTTGGGCTTGCTCTCACGGGACGCCCTGGTCTCTCCATCCCGCGCCTTGTGGGCCTTGGCCTCCATGCGCTGTTCTTCGGCGGCCGTGGCCCGAGCGAAGAACTCCTCGCTCGTGGGCTCGAAGACCTGGCCCTCCTCGAGGACCTTGCAGCGGTACACGAAGCCGCCTTTGGTGGCGATTTTCGAGGCCCTGCCGAGCTCCATGCCGTCGGCGAGGACTATGCTGACGCCCTTTTTGCCCGCGCGGCCGGTGCGGCCCGCCCGGTGAGTGTAGATCGTGGGCTCCTCGGGAAGATCGAGGCTGATCACATGGCTTATGTCCGCTATGTCGAGGCCGCGCGCTCCGAGGTCGCTCGTGAGGAGATAGCGCAGCTCTCCGGAGGCGAAGCGCTCGAGAGATACGCGCCTGGTTTCCTTGTCCATGCCGGAGTGCAGGGCCTCTACAGGAAGGCCGAGGTGAACGAGGGCTGCCGCGGCCTTCTCGACGCGGGAGGCCATGGTCAGGAAGAGGAGGCAGCGCTTGGGGCGTACCGCGGCCTCGAAGCGCCTCACGAAGTCGAGGCGCTTGCGGCCGTCGCAGTAGAAGCACCAATGCTCGATGCTCTCCGACAGGACCGTCTCGCCCGTCGGGCATATCTCGAGCGCGTCGCGGAGGAGGGGGCGCATTTCGCGGCGCAGCCGTTCGGGGATGGTGGCCGATACGAGACTGCGGACGCAGGAAGAGGGGGCGGAGGCGAGGAGCTTTATCGCGAGCTCCTCGGTCTCGCGGGCGAAGAGCCTGTCGGCTTCGTCGAGGACGAGTATCTTCAGCGAAGAAGTGCGGAGCTTGCCGAGGGCTATGAGGTCGGCGAGCCGGCCCAGCGTACCGATCACCACGTCGGGCTTGGCCTTGAGCTTGGCCGCCTGCTTCTCGATGGGCGTCCCCCCGAGGAGGACGACGCTGTGAAGGGGGAGGGATGCCGCCTTCGCGAGGCGCTCGGCCTGCTTCCCGATCTGCACGGCCAGCTCCTGCGTGGGAACGGCGATCAAGGCTCCCGGCTCGCCCGAGCCCTTGCGCTCGAGGACCGAGATGAGCTGGAAAGCCGGAGCGAGGTAGGCGAAGGTCTTGCCGGTGCCCGTCTCCGATTCGATGATCGTGTCGCGTCGCGAGAGAAGCGCGGGTATCGTTTCGGCCTGAACGGCCGTCGGAGCTTCGAATCCGAAAGAGGCAAGGGCCTCGGCGAGTGGCTCGGCGAGGCCGAGTCGGGAGAATAATTCCATCTCATAATGATCGCATGTTAAGAGCCACTTTCACAAGGTCCTCGTTTGGGCTTTAATGCTTGCCCTCTCATGAATTCGATCCGAGGAGCGTTAGGGCTGAAGAAAACTGCCCTGTCCGCCCTCGCGGGGAAAATGGCCGGATATCTGGCGGAGGCGGAGGCGGAGGCCGAGCACTGGCGATTGAAGCGCGGAGCCTTTTCCGTATATAGTCGCCCGCGATGAATCTGGAAGCCTTCGTTCTCGGCTCTGGCGGCATGATGCCCCTGCCGCACCGAAACTTGACGAGCGTCCTCCTTCGCCGCGAGGGGGAACTCTTCCTCTTCGACGGCGGCGAGGGCACGCAGGTCTCGATACGGCGCCTCAATCTTCGCTGGAAGAAAATCACGACTATCTTCGTCTCGCATATGCATGCCGACCATGTCACGGGCCTGCCGGGCATTCTCATGCTTTCGAGCCAGGTCGACCGCGCCGAACCGCTCTACATCATCGGCCCTCCGAAAATAGCCGACTACATAGAGACGAGCCGGCGCACCCTCGACATGTACATCAACTACGAGATCGTCGTCCGCGAGATAACCGAGCCCGGCGTCGTCTGGGAGGGCGAGGGCTTCCACGTGCGGGCCTTTCCCCTGCGCCACACCAAGACCTGCTACGGTTACGCCCTCGAGGAGGATCCGCGGCCGGGCGCCTTCCACCCCGAGAGAGCAGCGGAGCTCGGCGTGCCCCGCGGCCCTCTCTGGTCGGTCCTGCAGAGCGGCCAGAGCGTCAGTCTCGCCGACGGTACCGTGGTGCGGAGCTCGGAAGTCATGGGCGAGGCCCGCTCGGGCCGGAAATTCAGCTACGTCACCGATTCTCTCTATTTCCCTGACATCGCTAAGGAGGTCTCGAACTCCGATCTCCTCATATGCGAGGGCATGTTCGAGGCCGCCCTGGAGCAGAGCGCGATGGAGAAGAAGCATATGACCGCCGTTCAGGCCGCGCGCATCGCCCGGGACGCGGGCGGGGTCAAGAAGCTCGCCCTCATCCATTACAGTCCCCGCTACGCGGAGCGCGATCTCAAGCGTCTTCTCGACGAGGCGCGCGAGACCTTCCCGGACACCATCCTTTCCAGGGATAGGCTCAACCTGCCCATCGAATACATAGACTAAGCTGTATCCTTCTTGAAAGAAGGTTGTTTTCTCTCGATTGCATGAAGGGGGTAGTCTTTGGTAGAACTACGCGAACTTCGTAAAAGCTACGGCGGAGTGGAGGCCGTGCGGGGCGTCAGCTTCGCGGCCGAGACGGGCTCCGTCCTCGGCTTGCTCGGACCGAACGGCGCGGGCAAGACCACCATCATGAAGGTCCTCACGGGCTATCATTTCCCGAGTTCGGGGACGGCCATCGTCGACGGGGTTGACGTATCCGAGGATCCCATCGCGGTCAAGCGCCGCGTCGGCTATCTCCCCGAGTCCGTGCCCCTCTATCAGGATCTCACGGTGGCGGAGTACCTCGATTTCGCCGCCGACGCCCGAGCGCTGGAAGGCCCGGGGCGCAAGGCCGCTATCGATCGCGCCGTCTCTGCCTGCGGGCTCTCGGGCGTGTACCGCAAACGCGTGGAGGAGCTCTCCAAGGGCTACAAGCAGCGCCTCGGCCTCGCCCAGGCGATCCTCCACGACCCGCCCATCCTCATCCTCGACGAGCCGACCACCGGCCTCGATCCCAACCAGATCATCGAGATCCGCGAGCTCATACGTTCCCTCGGACAGAGCAAGACAGTCATCCTCTCGACCCATATCCTCCAGGAGGTCGAGGCCATCTGCTCGAGCGTCATCATCCTGAACGAAGGCCGCGTCGCCGCCCAGGGCTCCCCTGCCGAGATCGGAGAAACCCTCAAGGGCGAGGAGCGGATCAGGCTCAGGGTCAAGTCCGCCCAGGCAGAGGTGGACCGGCAGCTTCTCTCCGGCATAGCCGGGCTACGGAGCGTCGCGTCGATCGAGTCCGAAGGCTCCGGCGTCTGGACTGCCGAGATATCCATGCCGCCCGCGGCCGCGGGCTCCCTCGAAGCGGGAGAGGCGGTTTTCGATTGGGCGGTCTCCCGGGGCCTCAAGCTCCTCGAGCTCGAGAGGCGGCGCCTCTCCCTCGAGGAGATCTTCGTCAAGCTGACTCAGGAAGGAGAGGGACGATGAAGAACGTCCTCGCTATAGCCAAGCGCGAGATCCGGAGTTCCTTCAACTCGCCCGTGGCCTACGCCGTGATCCTGGGCTTCCTCGTGTTCACGGGCGTTTATCTCTATTTTATCCGCGGTTTCTACGCCGTCGGCCAGGCGGATCTGAGGGCGTACTTCGGGCTCATGCCCGTCGTCCTGGCCTTCCTGGTGCCTGCGCTCACCATGAGATCCTGGGCAGAGGAGCGGCGCCTGGGCACCTATGAGCTCCTCCTCACGCTGCCCTTCTCCGAGACAGAGCTCGTTATCGGCAAGTTCCTCTCTTCCTTCGCCCTGGCCGCCCTGGCCATAGCTCTCACGCTGCCGGTGCCCCTCATGGCCAGTCTCCTGGGCTCCTTCGATACGGGCATCCTCTTCACCCAGTATCTGGGTGTCCTCCTCGAGGCCGCTACCGCGGTCGCGATCGGGGAATGGATATCCTCCCTCGCGAAGAACCAGGTGAGCGCCTTCATCGGCTCCGTCCTCGTCCTCCTCGCCCTCGTCCTCGTCGACAGGGTCTCGAGCTTCCTCGGCTCGGGGGGAATCGTCGCGGCCCTCCTCAACTGGCTCTCGTTATCCTTCCACTTCGATTCCTTCTCCCGCGGCGTCGTCGACAGCCGCGACCTCGCCTATTACCTCTCGGCCCAGGCTTTCTTCCTCTATCTTTCCGGATGGAGCCTGATGCGCCGGAAGTGGAGCTAAGCCGCCATGGAACAGAACATCCGCAAGCGCCGCTCCCTCGTGATCCTCCTCCTTACCCTGGCCGTCATAGTCGCGGCCGTCCTCGTGACGGACCGCTTCTCCCTGAGGCTCGACTTCAGCTCGGACGGGGCCAATACCCTGTCCAAGGCCTCGCGCCAGATCTACAAGGAGATCCCGGAGCAGGTTCGCCTAACGTATTACATCTCCTCCGCCCTCGCCGACAGGCATCCGGGCCCCCGTTCCATCGAAGGTTTCCTTCGCAGCGTGGCCGCGGCCTCGCACGGCAAGATCGCCGTGGACGTGGCCGATCCGGCCTCCGGCAACAAGGAGGGCGCCGCCCAGTCCCTCGGCCTCTCGGCCCAGCGCATGCAGATCGTCGAGAAGAACGAGCAGCGCGTGGCCCTCGTATACTCGGGGATAGTCGTGCAGTACCTCGGGCGCACACAGGTCCTGCCCTTCGTGCTCTCCACCGACACCCTCGAGTACGACCTCGTCAAGGCCATCAAGGCCGCGGTGGCCGACAAAAAGCCGGTCGCCTCCATCCTCATCGGCGATGCCGACAAGAGCTTGGCGAACGACTTCCAGACTCTCTCCGCCGCGCTCGGCAAGTCGGGCTGGGACTCCAAGGAAGTGAGGCCCGGCGACGAAGTGCCGCCCGACAGCTCCGTCCTCATCGTCCTCGGCAACAGCGGCCTCGATGACTACGACAGCTACCGTATCGACGCCTACCTCGCCTCCGGCGGCAGGGCTCTCTTCGCGGTGAGGGGCGTCGACGTGCAGATACGGCAAGGTCTTTTCGCCTCGCCTCTCAAGAACGACGCCCTCCTCCGTGCCCTCGAAGGCTACGGCATCAAGGTGGATCGAGAGCTCGCCCTCGACGCCTCTTCGCTCACCGCCCCCTTCCAGGTGGCCTCGCCCTTCGGCGGACAGGCGGTCAGCTATGTCCGCTATCCCCACTGGGTCATGACCCGTCCCGAGTACCGCGACGCGAAGAATCCCCTCACCGCCCATTGCGAGGGCCTCGACCTCTTCTGGCCGAGCCCCCTCGAAATCCTGCCTAAGAGCGGGGTCGAGGCCCAGGCCCTCGTGAAGTCCACCCCCAAGGCCTGGCTCCAGAAAGAGCGCTTCGCCCTGGCGCCCGAGGAAGCCTCCCAGTACGCCGCGGAGGCAGGCTCCACGACCGGCCAGTATGTACTGGCCGCATCGCTCTCGGGCGTCCTGACGCCCGCATACGCAGGCAAGGCGCCGCCCAAGCGCGAGGGAGCCGCCGTTCTCCCGGCCCTGCCTCAGGCCCCTCGCGCCTCGCGCATACTCGTAGTCGGTTCCTCCGACTTCGCGAATGACCTCATGACGATCACCGATTCCGCCTTCAACGCCAGCTTCGTCGCCTCGGCCGCGGATTGGCTCTCCTCGGGCGAGGACTTAGTCTCTATCAAGACTCGCGGCAGCCGCGACTCGCGTCTCTCCAAGGTGGAGGACCCGAACCTTCGAGCCGCCCTCATCAGCCTGACCTACGTCGTCAATCTCTTCCTCGTGCCCCTCCTCGTCCTCGTCTTCGGTCTGGCGCGGAGCTTTCGCCGCAAGAGGCTCGCTAAAGACGAAGCCTTGCTCAGGGCGGGCTCTCAGGCCGGGAGCCGAGAGATCGAAACGCCCGCGCGTGAAACGAAGGAAGGAGGCGAGTGATGCGCTACGAGAAGAAGGTACTTGTCCTTTCGAGCGTCCTCGCGGCGCTGCTCTTGATCTGGGGAGCCGGCCTCCTCTTTTCGCCGGAGCGGGTAGCCGCTCGATCCGAATCGGCGCATCTCCTCGCGGGCAAGCCAGCTGACGTCGCCTCCATCTCGCTAAAAAGCCCGGGCGGAACGGCCCTCGACTTCCAGAAGTCCGGAGCGGACTGGGTCCTCGTCGACGGCGCAGCGAAGCTGCCCGCGCAGGCGAAGCGGCTGTCGAGCTTCGTGGACGATATCGCCGCGATCGCCCGGCTCCGCGTTGTCGCGCGGTCCAAGGATTCCTGGTCTGGCTTCCAGCTTGACGAGGCTCAGGCCAAGCACGCTATCCTCAAGGACGCTTCGGGCAAGACCATGGCGGATCTCTATTTCGGGGGATACGGTCCTACGGGTTCCGAGTCCTACATCAGAAAGGCGAGCTCCGATCTCTCCTACATGGCGGACACGGGCATAGCCTCGTATTTTGGATCCGATCGTTCTTCCTGGCTCGATCTTAAAGTCCTTGGAGAGCTCAAGGCGGAGGACATCCAGTCCCTGTCGGTGAAGAGCTCCATCGCCCTCGAAAAGGGGAAGCCAGCTCTCTCCCTCGACTACTCGTTGCGTCGGGAGGGCAAGCTCTGGAAATCGGGCGCCGCCCAGATCGATGCCGAGGCCGTCTCCTCCCTGCTTCGTTCCGTTGCAAACCTGCGTGGCGAGGATTATGTGGCCGCGCCTCCCCCCGAGTCCTTCGCGAAGATCGACGCGCGGCTTGGGCTCGAGCTCGGCTCGGGATCTTCCAGAGTTATCGAAGTCGGCGCTCCCGCCGGAGCCGACCGCTTCTACGCCCGAGTCGCGGGCGGGAGTCTCGTCTTCGCGGTCTCCAGCTACAGTCTGAAATCTGTCCTGAAGAGTCTCGCGGAGCTCGCAGCGAAGAAATAGGCTGACGGAAGCTATCTCCTCTGGACGAAAAAAGGGGCTGTTCAAAAAGTGAATCATGCGGACAACCACGAAGGACGCTAAGGTACACCAAGGTAATAGATGCGGAATACATCAATTCCTGCGAGGTATGTTACCTCTGTGCTACTTAGTGTCCTTAGTGGTTTATCTTTATAGACAGCCCTTTCCCTTTGCTTCGAGGGCTTTAGCCTCCACCTGGTCAGGCGCCCTTTGATGCGAGGAAGCGGCGGTACTTGTCGGGATCAGGCCTGAAGGCCACGATGCGCGAATCCTTCTCGTATCGCGCCCTTTCGAGGGCCGAGGCGGCCTCGTCCGCGAGCCGCGAAGCGTCGACGAGCCTGCCCGCGCGCGAGGAAATGCCCATGAAGAGGGGCAGGAGCTCGAGCTCGGCCAAGTCGCCCTCGGCGAGGAAGCCGAGCTTCTTGAAGAACTCCTCCGCCATCCTGATGGCGTGACTCGAGTCGATGTTGGGGAGGATGATCGAGAAGCCGTCGTCGCCGCGCTCGAAAGCGAGATCGCGGAAGCTGAAGAACTCTTTGATCGCTTCCCCGATGGAGGCATATTGCTTGTCCTGGGAGCTGAGTCCGTCGTAGGAGAGGATGAGGAGGCTCAGATCCTGCTCGAAGGAGGCCGAGCGCGAAATCTCCGCGTTGAGCCTCTCCTGCATGTACTGCTCCCAGCCGAGGCCGGATGCGGGAGAATACAGGCCCGAGGGACGCTTCTCGGTCATTGCGGCAGCCTCTTTAGGCTTGGGGATCACAGGCGACGGAAGCGGCCCTGCGGCCTCGGGCTCGTCCGCGGCTTTTTTTTCCGCCGGATTTGCAGACGTAAACCCCGCAGCCACTTCCGGTTCGGACTTCACCGCCAGGCCCGAGTCGATGACGGGAATGTCGAACTCCTCGGCTCCCTCTTCGTCGAGCATCGTTCTATACTGATAGTGGGCCGCGGCAGCCCCCAGGCTGACCGACTGATCACCTTCGCCCGCCTCTGCCTCGGCGCCGAAGGCTACGCGGGAGCTCGAGGCAATGGCAAGGGCTACGGCTGCGAGGGCCAGGAAAGCTCCGAGGCCGATGAGCGAATCACGGAAGGGTTCGAAGGCTTCGATCTGGAAGATGTTTGCATACAGCGCGTCCACGGCGAGCTTTCCTGTGCTATCGCCCTTCAGGGGAGCCGAGAGGAGCATCGTCGACGTTGGAGGTTCTACCGGTTCGGGGGCGGCGCCCTGAGCGTGGCCGACTGGCAGGTAGGGGGAGGCCGCGGGAATCCTCCATCGGTCTCCCGATTCCCTCTCGTATACGTCGACGAAGAGGAGCCCGGGGTTGGCCTCGTATCGTGCCGCGAGCCTCGCGCGGAGGCCCGGATCCGCGAGGTCCGAGGGGCTCTTCACGTAGGCGAGCACCGAACGGAGCCCTTCGAAATCGAGCTTCGCCGCCTCCCGCCCCGCGGCCTCGGCCGAAAGGACGCGATAGGCGACAGAACCTGCGGCTACGAGGGCCGCGCCGAGGCAGAGGATCGAAAAGGCCGTCGCGAATTTTCTATTCATAGCTTGGCGATGATTATATACTGGATTCCACGGCCGCGCCACTGGCGATGTGCGGCGAGGAGACTGTTATGGCCATACGCAGGAGGGCTCTCCCTCGCGGTTGGTATCCCGACGAGCCCGAGGGGCTCCGTTCCCTCGTTGAATCCTGGGTGAAGGGTTCCGCCTCCCTTTCTCGCGGCGCGCTCGCTGCCGTGGCTCCCCATGCGGGCTGGACCTTCTCGGGCCGCATAGCGGCGCGGGCCATCGCTTCTACGATACCGATAGCCTCATCGGAACCTTCGACGGGCGGGCCGCAGAGCCGGTCCTCGCCCCTGACCGTAGTCGTCTTCGGCGGCCACCTGCCCTCGGGCGCTCGTCCCCTCGCCGCGCCGGAGTCGAGCTTCGAGACTCCGCTCGGCGCGCTCGATGCGGACCTCGAGCTGCTGGACGCCCTCAAAAAACCCGGCATCCTCGGCCGCGGCCTGGGCGCCGATCTCGAGCTCGATAATACCGTCGAGGTCCTCCTCCCCTTGGTGGCGGCCATCCGGCCGGGTGCTCGAATCCTCTGGCTCCGTTCCCCGAACGACCCGAGCTCCCTCGAACTCGGCGCAGCCCTCCGCGGCGCAGCCCTCACTGTCGGCCGCGAGATCGCCTGCATAGGCTCCACCGACCTCACTCACTACGGCCCGAATTACGGCTTTTCGCCGAGGGGCGGGGGCAGGGCCGCCGAAGCCTGGGTCAGGGAGGTAAACGATAGGCGATTCATCGAGGCGCTCCTCGCGATAGACGGCCGCGAGGCTATCGCCCGCGGCGAGGCCGAGCGCTCGGCCTGTTCCGCTGGCGCCGCGGCCGCGGCCCTCGCCTACGCCCAGGCCGCGGGCGGCGTACGGGCCGAGCTTCTCGAGTACGCCACGAGCCTCGATGTCCGGCGCGACGAATCCTTCGTCGGCTATGCGGCCCTGTCCTTCTTCCCCCGAGCGTCTGACGGATAAAGCCTATACCGCCGCGGTCTGCGCGCGGGCCGAAGTCTCTCCCGCCCTGATCGCCGCGAAGCGCTTCTCCAGCTCCTCGATCGGCTCGGCCTTCATGAAGAGCCAGCCCTGCATGCCGTAGCAGTTGCGGTCCTGGAAATAGGCGCGCTGCTCGGCGGTCTCGATTCCCTCGGCTACGACGGAGATGCCCAGGCTGTCCGCGAGGTTCAGGATAGAGTTGACTACCTTCCTGTTCTGCTCGTCGTGAAGGGCCCTCACGAAGGAGATGTCTATCTTGAGGACGTCGACGGGCAGGCGAGAGAGATAGGAGAGCGATGAGTACCCCGTGCCGAAATCGTCGATCGATAGCATGATCGAGGGATAGCGCAGCTTGATCTCTAGTATCTTCTTCACGGCGGCGTTCGCGTTCTTCATGAGCGTCGTTTCAGTCAGCTCGAGGTTGAGCTGCGACGGATCGACGCCCGAATCGGCGATGGCGTCGCTCAACGTGCGGACGAAGTCCGGCTGATCGAACTGCTTGCCGGACACGTTGACGCTGAAGTATATCTGCCGGAATCCCGCGCGCCCGAGCCGCCGGAGGTCCATGCAGGCTCTCCTGAGCACCCAGGATCCGAGCGGCAGAATCATGCCGTTCTCCTCGGCGACGGGGATGAAGGAGCTCGGTGCTGCGAAGTCCTTCCCCTCCCGCTGCCAGCGTATCAGGGCCTCGAGGCCGAGGATCTTGCCGGAGGGCGCGACGATAGGCTGGTAGTGGAGCTTGAACTCCCCCTGCACGAGGGCTGTGCGGATGTCCTGCTCGATCCGCCAGCTCTCGTTGGCCTTCGTGTTCAACGACTCGTCGTAGACGGTCACGCGGTTCTTTCCCCCCTCCTTGGAGCAGTACATGGCGATATCGGCGCTTTTCGTCGCCGCTTCCGCGTCCTTTCCGTGCTCGGGCATCACCGCCACGCCGATGCTAACGCCTATCTCCACCCGCATTCGCTTCTGGGCGTCTGTCGTCACGTCGTATGGCTGCCTGATGGCGCTCAATATGCGTTCCGCCACGATTACCGCCTGCGCCGCTCCGCCTATCTCGGGAAGGAAGGCGACGAATTCGTCTCCTCCGAAGCGGTAGGCTGCGTCGGCGTCACGCAGGCATACGCGTATACGCCGCGCGGTCTCCACGAGCAGATCGTCCCCGGCCGAGTGGCCGAGCGTATCGTTCACGTGCTTGAATCCGTCGAGGTCCAGGAAGAGGAGGGCCGCCCTCTTCGCAGCCCCCAAGACCGTCTCCTTCAAGAAAGTCTTCATATCCTCGTTGAAGAGGTCCCTGTTTCCCAGGCCAGTCAGCTTGTCGTGATAGGCGAGATGGCGAAGCCGCCGCTCCATGGTCTTGCGTTGGCTGATATCGCGCACTATGCAGGTGAGCGTCCGCCCCGCGAAGTCTCGCGAGTTGCCGAAGGACATCTCCATGGGCGTTACGCCCCGGTGCTTGGTGACGCCGAGGAGCTCGATCGTGCGCTTCAGCCCCTGCCTGAGTCTGTCCTGATCGTCCACGAAGAAATATTTCATGAACTCATCGTGGTGCTTCGCGAAGACTTCCTCGGGAAAGAGAACCGAAAAAGGCTTGTGTATGAGCTCTTCGCGATCGAAACCGAAGGTGTTCTTTACCCCGGAGTTGACGAAGATGATGGTGAAGTCCTCGTTGAGTCGAAATATCGCCTCGGTAATCGTCTCCGAGAGAGCGAGAAAATGATTCTTACTCTCCTGGAGCTGCTCGATGAGGACCTTTTCCTGCGGAATATCTCGGATGGTCGCGATGATCCTGCGTTCTTCCCCCGACCATATCTGAGCCATCAGACACTCGGCCGAGATAACCGTGCCACTTTTCGAGCGGGCTTTAAAGTCAAAGTACTCCCTGGCCTCTTTCGTCTCCTCGGCGGCAGCTCGCTCGCTGGTTTTTAGAAACCGTTCAGTATAAGCGGGCCAGTTCTCCTCTGGGATGATGCTGAGCAGGCTTTGCCCAGAGAGTTCCCCTCTCGTCCATCCGTAAGCCTGGCAGAAGGCCGGATTTGCCTCCACGACGACGCCTGCGGCGGTCATGAGTATGACCGGATCTTGACTGTTCTCGAGGAGGATCTCCAGGCTGTCATTGCCTTCGGCTTCGGCGCTGAGCTTCAGCCCTCGCCCAGCAAGAATTCGTAGAAGCAGTTGAGAAAATATAGACTCGCCGTTTTTCGAGGCGACCGTAGTCTCGATTTCAGGCCTTTCATCGCTTTGCTGAGTTTCTTCGTCTGCCATCGTTTTTAGTAGGTCCTTGACGCTGTTTCTTTCCATTTTATTGCCTTTTATATCGGCCATCTTCCAACCTGCATTATAACCATATATAAGGTAAAGCGATAGCGGAAATTGCTGTTCGAAACCTACCTTAGTTTAGAGTTTAGCCTGCATAGCAAAAATCTAAAAGAGGAGTGATATAGGTCCGTCAAAGACCAGAGGTAAATGGCCTAAGCTCAAGTCTTGCGCCATATTACGCGCGTAGTGTTGTCATGGAGGCTCTGGACCGTGGAAAAACAAGTCACCCTCTTGGACGCCGGCCATGGACGCTTGGCTGCCATCGCGCCATATTCGGACGATTTTATCCGTCTCATGCACGCCGTTCCTCAGTCCTGCTGGAATCCCCTGGCCCTACGCTGGGAATTTCCCTCCGAATCGGGGCGTGAGTTCAGGCGAATTTTTGTCTCCTGGTCAATCCTTTCCTCGACAGCGGCCTCGGCCGTATCGGTAGCCAAGGCTGGCTGCGAAGCGCATTGCCTTCCTCCACGGCTCGCCAGAGACGTTTCTGATGCGATGCACGCCCTTAAATACTCACGCAGAACCGTTGAGCGCTACCTATCAGTGATAGACCGATTTGCTCGTTTCATTGACATTCCAATCGCCGAATCGGGTATCGTCGAGGCGTCGCAATACATCGCATATATGGAGCATGAACTCGGATTATCAGCTTCCACACTCAACCAAAGCATAAGCGCACTAAAGTTCCTATATACGAGAGTCCTTGGAAGAGAAGCCCCTCTCTCTCGCCGTCCCAAGGCAGATCGACGCCTCCCCGGGGTCCTCTCGCGAGAAGAGACACAGCGCGTCCTTACAGCCCCGCGTAACTTGAAGCACCGAGCCTTGCTTGTCCTAGCCTATTCGGCTGGCCTCCGAGTCAGCGAGATCGCCGCGCTTCATGTTTCGGACATCGATATATCTCGAGGTGTAATACTCATTCGTTCCGGGAAAGGCCGAAAAGACCGCTATACAATCTTATCGACTCGAGCAAAGCGACTTCTCGACGCATATATCGACCTTTACAAGCCAAAAATATGGCTTTTTGACGGGCAGACCAACGGGCATATCACCGTTCGATCAATACAAACCGTCTTTGAAAGAGCGAAGATCACCGCAGGTATTACCAAATCCGTCAGCATTCATTCTCTCCGCCACAGTTTTGCGACTCACTTACTTGAAGATGGTACGGATATTCGGTATATCCAGGAATTGCTAGGGCATGCTAATGCCAAGACAACCCAGATTTATACTCATATTGCCAAAAGGGACTTTTTAAGAATCCGAAGCCCATACGACAGGACGGATGAGTCTTGATAGACCATCATGAGTTGGCTTTACAGTCTCGCAGTATGATTTTCCTTGAGAATTGTGAAATATATGCATACAATCATCAAACAATACAGTTCGGCCTCGCTTTAGATCCTGTTTCGGCGGACTACATGCAACCGAGCTTCACACATCTCTAGGTAAATTCCCAAACGTGGAAATAAAGCGAGAAGTATCTCTTTTTTTGTTCACAATTCGCCCAATATCTTTATTATATCCATTGTTGCTAATACTTGAGATCACAAGCATCATGAAAAGGAAAGCTTGGTATTCCACTTCTATAACCTTCACCTATCGAAATCAGCTATCCTCATTCTCGAAATTCATCTATTGATAGTTAGCCGAAATTGCGCGCTTTGGTAGTAACTAGCGAAGTTTGAAGATACAATAATTGGTCCTACTTCAAAAAATCGCATCTGTTAAGGAATTCGCTTCGCGATTTTGATAAAACGGCGAATATTCGAAAGATTACTGTTGATAATATTAAAAGATAAAATTAAGAGTACGGGAATTCGCTTAACGTTTTATCAAAATCGACTGGAATTATTTACAGAAATTGCTTTGATAACAAGAATATAAATAATCTACAATGGTGCGCTGCACAATTTTAATCAAACCAAATTTGAAGATAGAACTAGCGATGTTGGGAAGACTTACAAATAATAATTACTTGATCAAAATTGCTAAATTGGTTTTATACAAATGATGGTTGTTAAAACAAGAGTCTACAGATGGCGC